>JAJPJT010000041.1 GCA_021324095.1 Gammaproteobacteria bacterium | reverse complement strand
TCAACTTCCCTGCGCTTCTCGCGCCAAGCGGGCCGGCGCGAACTCGGCCATCCATGGCCTCGAACATCCGCGCCTTGCTCCCGCTTGGCGCTGCGATGCTCGGCGTCTTGCAAAGGCGCGGGAAGAGCTTGGGTGCGATGACGGCCATCCGTGGCCTGCATCAATGTGCATTGAAACGTCCATGTTTGTGAAGAGCGCACAGGGTGTGCGCCACAGGGGACTGCTTGGGCGCGACGCCCTGCAACGGCGCGTAGATCGCCTCGGTGACCGGTTGTCCGTGGCGTGCATGATGGTGCAAGGAAGGCCCATCGGATCGGACCCGCGCGCAGGATGCGCGCCGAACGGGGCCCCTCGAACACGGCGAGTGGATGACGGAAACGCCCGAAGGGTGGCCCGCACGACGCGGGCCAGTTCGCTGCAGGCACATGGATGTGCCGTCAGCGAACCCCGGCGGCCGCGAGTGAATCCGGAGCACATGGACGTGCGGAGGACGTGTTCGCGGGGTGGCCTTCTCTTTGGTGACTTTCTCTTGGCCACGCAAGAGAAAGTCACCCGGCCGCCCGGGAGGCGGACGGAAAAAAGACAGGGAAGTCGTCGCTCCTTCGCGGGCGGACGATCAGCGTCGACGAGCGGTTCGCAACGGAATGCGCGCGCAGCGCAAATGAACAGGGCCGTGCGATGAGTGCGTGGCGCCACCACCTGCGCCGCGCGCGCTTCGCGTCCACCGTGTTCGTCGCGGTCGTGCTGATCGCCGCCGCCGTCGCGATGGGCGTGCTGCAATTGGCGTTGCCGCTGGCGACGCATTATCCGAATTTCGTCGCGCGCGAGTTGTCTGCGCGCCTGCACCGCCCGGTGAAATTCGCGGCGATCGCGAGCCGCTGGCAGCCGTCGGGGCCGCTGCTCACGGTGCGGGACCTGACCCTGGGGCCGGGTCAACCTGGCGGCCAGTCGATCACGTTCCCGCGTGCCGAACTGAAGCTCGATTTCGGCGCATGGCTGCGCCCCAGGCACCGCTGGATCACGCTGCGGCTCAGCGACCTGGAGTTGCGCGTCGAACACAGCGCAACGGGCTGGGAGGTCGTGGGGTTCGGCAGTGCCGCGGGCGAATCGCACGCATCGTTGCAGTCGTTGCCGGTCGACCTCGACTTGCGCGACCTGCGCGTGGACATCGTGGACGACGTCACGCATCGCTCGTGGCAGGTCCTCGCACCGCAGCTGCGGGCCGTGAACGTGGGCGGGTCCGTGCATTTCGGCGGCAGCGTGCAGCAACTCGGTACGCACCAGGTGGTCGCGATCAACGGGCAGATGGACGCCGCCGCGCGTGACTACGCCCTGCACGTCACGACGCGCGATTTCGATCTCGCCGAAGCCGTGCGCGGCCTCGACCTGCACGGTTACGCCGTACGCAGCGGCCTCGGCGACGTCGAACTGTGGGGAACCTGGAAACACGGCAAGCTGGACTCCGCCGCGGCGCGCTACGCAGTGCGTGGTCTTGTCGCATCCGGTCCGGAGGGGCGCGGCATCGATCTGCCCGCGCTGGCGGGTGTGTTTCGGGCCACGCGCGTTCAAGACGGATGGGATTTCGCGTGGCGCGGTCCCGGCAAACCGCGTGCCGATATCGACCAGGCCGGTGGCGTGGTCGCGCATTTGCGCGGCCACCGTGGTGCATGGCGGGTGTCCGCAGCGGGACGTGCGATCGATGTCACGCCGTGGTTGTCCTTGCTCGCGATGGCGCCGCAGGCGCCGAAGGTCCTGGTCGACTGGGTCGCGGGTGCGCAACCGCATGTGCGGATCGACACGCTGGCGCTTGCCTGGAGCGAAAGCGGCCGCTACGACGCAACCTTGCATTTTTCCGACCTGCACGCGGCGGCGACAGGCTCGATACCTGGGCTCGCGTTGGCACACGGAACGGTCCGCGCCGACAACGAGGCGGTTTCGCTGGAGCTGCCGCGCCAACCTGCCGCGCTGGCGTTGACCAACGTCTTCCGCACGCCGTTCGAGTTCAGGCAATTCGGCGGCACGCTGGTGGCGTGGCGCGAAGACGGCCTGTGGAACATCGCCGCGGACGGATTGCATTTCGACACCGGTGAGCTGGCGGGCAATGGCCGTGCGCATCTGGTCTGGCTGGGCGAGGGGCACCGCCCGTTCATTTCGGCGTATGCGGCGCTGGAACATGCGAACGCGACGGACGCGAAGTTGTTCTGGCCGTACCGCAGCATGCCGCCGTCGCTGGTGGCGTGGCTGGACCACGCGCTGATCGCGGGCAAGGTCACTTCGGGACGCGTGCTGATCCGCGGCGATCTGGACGATTGGCCGTTCCTGGATCACGAGGGTCGCTTCGAGGCGACTGGCGCGGTCGAGGACGCCACGTTCGATTTCTCCGACCAGTGGCCGCGGGCGACCGAGGTCGATGCCGCGCTCGACTTCATCGACAACCACATGGGCATCGTGGCGACGCACGCGAAGGTGCAGGGCGTGACGGCAACGCACGCGGTGGCAGCAATTCCGGACCTCCACCACGGCGTGCTCGACCTCGACATCCGGGGCGGCGGCACCGGCGCGGAGTTGCTGGATTTCGTGCGGCACAGCCCGGTCGGCGCGGGCGCCATCGACGCGCTCAACGGACTCACGATGGGCGGCACCGGCAAGTTCGGCATCAAGCTGTCGATTCCTCTGGACCATGCCGACGATTTCGAGCTTGCGGGCAAGGTCGACGTGGCCAAGGCCGACGTCACCGCCGCGAAATGGAATCTCGCATTGAAGAATCTCACGGGCCCGTTGCTGATCGACGGCAAGGGCTTTCGCGCGCAGGACCTCGCCGCGAACTTTCGCGGGGCACCCGCGAAAATTTCGATGGCCGTCGGCAGCGACGTCGCCGATCCCAAGGACATCGTCGAAGCCTCGATGGACACCCGCGCATCGGCACAGACGCTGGTGCAGGGCTACCCCGATCTTGAGGGTCTGGTCGCGCACGCGAGCGGCGCCGCGCCGTTCCACATCGGCGTGAAGGTGGTCGCGGGCCAGGGCAAAGCGCCGGCGGCGCCGGTCCTGAACGTGAAGTCGAGTCTCGCCGGAATCGCGCTGGACTTTCCGGCGCCGCTCGACAAGCCGGCTGATTCCTCGTTGCCCCTTGATCTCACGCTGCAACTCCCGCCGGCCGGCGCACCGTTGACCGTGTCGTTGGGCGACGTGCTGCAGGTGCGCGGACGCTTGGCCGATCCCGCGCGCAAGCTGCCGACTGCATTGGCAATGAACTTCGGCGCCGGCATGCCCGAAAGCGTGCCGGCCAGCGGACTGGTCGTGCATGGACATCCGCGGCGACTGGATGTCAGCGGCTGGGTCCAGCAGGCGATGGGTTCCTCGTCTGGAGCTGCGTTCCCGCAATTGACCGAGGCCGATGTTTCGACGGATACGGCGCAGGTTTTCGGCAGCGATCTCGGCGGCTTGCATTTCACCTACGCGGCGGCTGCCGGGGACGACACCATTACGTTGGACGGGGCGGCAGTCAAAGGCACCATCGAGGTGCCGACCAGCGGGCTGATGAGCCGCGGCATCACCGCGCACCTTCAGCATCTGTACTGGCCCGAACCGCCGCCCGCCAAACAACCGGGGCTGCCGCCTGCACCGTCGGCGTCTTCGCCGATCGCGCCGGCGGCGGTTCCGCCGCTGCACGTCACCGTCGGCGACCTCAAGCTCGGCAACGCGCAACTCGGTGCCATCGCATTCGAGAGCGCGCCGACCTTGCAGGGCATGCACATCGGCAAGTTCGATTCGAAGGGCGCGGATTTCACGATCGACGCGCACGGCGACTGGGACGGCACCAAGGCGTCGAGCGCGTCGCACATCGTGATCGATCTCGCGTCGCGCGACTTCGGCAAAATGCTGGAGGAGTTCGGCTTCGGGGGGCTCCTCGCGGGTGGCAAGGACGCGCACGTGCACATCGACGGGACGTGGCCGGGTGCGCCGTCGGGATTTTCGCTCGCATGGATGAACGGCACGCTGGACATCAAGATGGGCGAGGGCCGCATCCTCGCGGTGAAGCCCGGCCTCGGCCGGCTGCTCGGGTTGCTGTCGTTGCGCGAATTGCCGAGCCGTCTGACGCTGCATTTCGGCGATGTATTCAAGTCGGGCTTCGGCTTCGATCATGCCTCGGCGACGTTCGCGCTGAAGGATGGCAGCGCGTACACGCACGACCTGCTGATTACCGCACCGGCGGCACAGATCGTGATGCAGGGGCGCACGGGGTTTCGCGCCAGGGACTTCGACATGACCGTCGATGTCACGCCGCACGTCGGCGGCACGCTGCCGGTGGTCGGCGCGGTGATAGGCGGCCCGGTCGGCGCGGCCGCGGGTCTGGTGGTGCAGGGATTGATCGGCAAGGGCATCAACAAGGCCGTGGGCAGCATCTACCGCGTCACGGGGAGCTGGGACAAGCCGAAGATCGTCACGGTGGCGTCGCTGCCCGTGCCGGCCACGAGCGTTGCTCCGGCTGCGGTGCCCCGTTCCTCAGCAGGCATTTCGCCGCCTTCGGATCCGCCGTCGAGTGCGTCGGCGCCGTCGTCCACCCATGCGCGGCCGGCGGTATCCAGCGCACCCAATTCCGCAGCCGTCCCGGCGTCGGCGGGCTCGGTGAAGTAAGATCGCGCCGCCCATCGCGTCGGGAGCCTGTGATGCCGGTGTTCTTCTGCAAGCTGGTTCCGCCGCGCCCCACTTTCGCCCTGGACCTGTCGCCGGCTGAGGCAGATGTGATGGGGCGGCACGCGCTGTATTGGCAACGCTCGATCGACGGTGGTTTGCGCGTATTCGCGCTGGGGCCGGTAATGGACCCGGCAGGCGTGTTCGGAATCATCGTCGTGGAAGCCGAAGACGAATCCGTCGTGCGCGGATTGACCGCGGAAGATCCCGCGATCAGGGCGGACATCGGCATGCGGTACGAGATCCATCCGATGCCGCGCGGCGTGATGCATTCCGTGGGCTGAGCGCACTGCAGATACGGGTTCCGCGCTTGCGAACGGGCCGATGCGCCCTTACGTTGTCGTGATCCTCGCAAGGCTTACACCCCATGGATTCCCCGCTGGCCCTCGCCGAACGCAGCCTGCTCGCGCCCGGCGGGCTTTCCACGCATGATCTCGAGCGCGTGTTCTCGCGCGTGATGGCGCCGTCGATCGACGCGGCCGATCTTTATTTCCAGCATTCGCGCAGCGAATCGTGGGTGCTGGAAGACGGCATCGTGCGCGACGGCAGCCACAGCATCGAGCAGGGCGTGGGCGTGCGCGCAGTTTCCGGCGACAAGACGGGCTTTGCCTATTCCGACGACATCGTGCTGCCGCAGTTGCTGGAGGCGGCCAGCTCCGCGCGCGCAATCGCGCGCGACGGCAACGGCGCCGGCAAGCCACTGGCGGTGCGCGGCACGCGCGCCTTGTATCCGGCCGACAATCCCATCGACGGCATGGACAACGCGGCGAAGATCGCCCTGCTGCGCGAACTCGACGCGCTCGCGCGCAGCCTCGATTCGCGCATCAAGCAAGTCATCGTCAGCGTCAACGCGACGCACGATTCGGTGCTGATCGCGGCGGCCGATGGCACGCTGGCCGCCGACGTACGCCCGCTGACGCGCGTCAACGTGCAGGTGATCGCGGAGCAGAACGGCCGCCGCGAATCGGGTTATTCCGGCGGCGGCGGACGTTGCGCGTATCGCGAGCTGATCGAATCCGGCCGCGCGCACGGTTGGGCGCGCGAAGCGGTCCGGCAGGCGCTGCTGAACCTCGATGCAGTCGACGCACCGGCCGGCACGATGGACGTGGTGCTCGGTCCCGGCTGGCCCGGCGTATTGCTGCACGAAGCAATCGGGCACGGCCTCGAGGGCGACTTCAACCGCAAGGGCACGTCTGCGTTTGCCGGCCGGATGGGCGACAAGGTCGCGGCCGATGGCGTCACCGTGGTCGACGATGGCACGTTGCCGGGTCGGCGCGGTTCCCTCTCGATCGACGACGAAGGCACGCCGACGCATTGCACGACGCTGATCGAGAATGGACGCCTGGTTGGCTACATGCAGGACAAGCACAACGCCCGCCTGATGGGCATGGCGCCCACCGGCAATGGCCGGCGCGAGTCGTTCGCGCACCTGCCGATGCCGCGCATGACCAACACCTACATGCTGGCTGGCGAGCACGATCCCGCAGAGATCATTGCTTCGGTCGAGCGCGGCCTGTACGCCGTCAACTTCGGCGGCGGACAGGTGGACATCACCAACGGCAAGTTCGTGTTCTCGGCCAACGAGGCGTACCTGATCGAGCACGGCAGGATCACGCGGCCGGTGAAGGGCGCGACGCTGATCGGCTCAGGACCGGACGTGCTGACGCGCGTCGCGATGCTCGGCAACGACCTGAAACTCGACGAAGGCGTCGGCGTGTGCGGCAAGGAAGGCCAGAGCGTGCCGGTCGGCGTCGGGATGCCGACGACGAAGATCACCGCGATGACGGTCGGCGGAACGCAAGCGGGGGTGGGGAATGGGTAATGGGGGCGCTCGTACCGGGCGCTTTCCCGTCGTGGAGTTTTCGCCCGCAATGATGTGTGATTTTTGCGCCCCCGCTACCCGCCCCCCATCCCCTCTTCTTGCATTTCTCGCAGCAACCGGAACAACTCGCGTTGCGCACGTGGCGGTTTGCCGGATTCGCGTTCGCGGCGTGCCTGTCGGATCAAGGCGCGCAGGTGTTGGTGGTCGGTGCCGGGGTTCTGCGCGATGAATGACGTCAGCGCTGCGTCGCCGTCCTCGCCGAGCAGGTCTTCGCGCAAGGTTTCGATGCGATGCAGTGCCGCCGCTTCGCGCGCGCCTGCGGCGCGATCATTGGCGAGCGCTGCGCGTGCAGCGGCGAACGCCTCGTCGTCGTGGGCGCGCATCAGCTTGGCGAGGTGGGCGAGCTGGCGCTTGTGCGCGATGTGCGAAGGCGTGCGTTGCACCTCGGCAAGTTCCTCACGCACGTCGTCGGGCAATGCCAGCTTGTCCAGCCGCGCGCCAGGGAGTTCGGAAAGCCGTTTCGCGAATGCCAGCACGTCCAGCGCTTCGCGCCGGCGCGCGCTGCGACTCGGACGTTCGTTTTCCGGATCCTTTTCCACGTCGTGCATGATGGTGTCGGACAATTCGACTTGAGCGAAAGGTGAAAGTGAACGCGAACATTGTGACAGCCGACGACAGCGCCGCGGAACTGGATCGTCTGGCCGAATTGGCTGAAGACGTGATCCACCGCGCGCGTGCGGCGGGCGCCTCACAGGCGGAAGTGTCGGCGAGTGTCAGCAGCGGCCTCTCCGTCAATGTGCGGTTGGGCGAAGTCGAAACCGTGGAGCGCAATCGCGATCGCGGTTTCGGCCTCACGGTCTATTTCGGGCAGCGCAAGGGCAGTGCCTCGACCGCCGATCTGAAACCGGCATCCATCGAAGCCACCATCGCGCAGGCGTGCGCGATTGCGCGATTCACCGAGCCAGATCCATACGCCGGTCTTGCCGACGCGGCGCTGATGCAGACGGATTTTCCCGATCTCGACCTGTGGCATCCGTGGCGCCTCGATGTCGATCGGGCGATCGAGATCGGCCGTGAAGTCGAGGCCGCCGGCCATGCGCACGATGCGATCACCAATTCGGAAGGCGCCGGCGTGCAGGGCGGTGATGCGCTCGGCGTATATGCCAACTCGCACGGCTTCGTCGGGCGCGAGCGAGGCAGCCATCATTCGATTTCCTGTTCGCTGATCGCGGGCCAGGGCGACGCGATGCAGCGCGATGGATGGTACGAGTACGTTCGCGACGCGCACGAATTTCCGGCGTTCGATGCCATCGGCCGCAAAGCGGCGGACCGTGCCGCGGCACGCCTTGGCGCGCGCAAGCTGTCGACGCGCGAGTGCCCGGTGCTGTTCGTGCCAGAGGTCGCGCGCTCACTCATCGGGCATCTCGTGGGTGCGGTCAGCGGCGGTGCGTTGTATCGCCGCGCGAGTTTCCTGCTCGATCACGCCGGCAAACCCGTCCTGCCGGATTTCGTCAGGATCGTGGAAAAGCCGTTCCTGCCGCGCGGCCATGCGTCAGCCTCGTTCGACGGCGAAGGCGTCGCGACGGGCGAGTCGGCGCTGGTCGAAAGAGGCGTGCTGCAGCGCTACGTGCTGGGGAGTTATTCCGCGCGCAAGCTGGGCTTGCAGACGACCGGCAACGCGGGCGGCGTGCACAACCTCGAAGTTGCGGCCGGGTCGGTCGACGGCTCCGCGTTCGGCTTCGACGAGTTGCTGCGGAAGATGGGAACGGGCCTGGTCGTGACCGAACTGATCGGCCACGGCGTGTCCATCGTGACCGGCGATTACTCGCGCGGCGCGGCCGGGTTCTGGGTCGAGAACGGCGCGATTGTGTATCCCGTCCAGGAGATCACCATCGCCGGGAATCTTCGGGACATATTCATGCAGATGCAGGCCATCGGCACTGATGTCGACCTGCGTTCGTCGATCCTGACCGGATCGATCCTGATCGGAAAGATGACCATCGCGGGCGAGTGAACCCCGCGAACCTGAACGCGCCAAGCAAGCCCGTCAACCGCGAATGCGTGCGCGGCGTTATCGCGTCTGTCTGCATGACGCGAGGCGGGATCCATGGGTGTTTCAGGCAACGACATCACCGCGGCAGTCAATCGTTTCGGGCTGGGCGCAAAACCCGGTGAACTGGCGAGCATCCACGATCCGCGCGGCTGGTTGAATGCACAGATCCAGCGCGGGCCAGATGGCGGCAATCTGTTGGCGGGCCTGCCGAGCAGCCTCGATTACTTGCGCCAGGTAATGGAGCTGCAGGCGACGCGGCGCGGGTTCAAGCAAGGTGGACGTGGCCGACGCGATTTCCTGCTTGGCACAATGGCAAAGACGTCGCAGGACACCAGCGCCAACGCCGCCGCGCTGAAGCAGGCGACAAAACCTTATCGCGAGGAAGCACGCCGGGAACTGCTGGCCGAAGCCGCGGCGCGTTTCGAAGTGGCCACGACCACCGATACGCCGTTCGTCGAGCGGCTGGTGCATTTCTGGTCCAACCATTTCGCGGTGTCGGTCGACAAGGCACCGGCACGATTGTTTGCGGCACCGATGGAACGCGAGGCGATCCGCCCGCACGTCACCGGCCGTTTCGCCGACATGCTGCTGGCGGTGGAAACGCATCCGGCGATGCTGCTGTACCTCGACAACGTCCGTTCGGTTGGCCCGAACTCGCGTTTGGGGCAACGCATTGCCATGCGCCTCGCGCGCATGGGCGACATGGATGAAGGCAAGGCCGGCGGATTGAACGAGAACCTCGGGCGCGAGGCGATGGAATTGCACACGGTCGGCGTCAACGCCGGCTACACCCAGGCCGACGTCACTGAATTTTCGCGCGCATTGACCGGGTGGAGCATTCCGCTTCCGCGTGATTTCGCGAATGGGCAGCAACCGCAATCTGCATTCGTCTTCCGCCCGAACGCGCACGAGCCCGGCGCCCGGCGCGTCATGGGCCGGACATTCCCTGCAGGCGGTTTCGAACAGGGCAAGGCAATCCTGGAATTCCTCGCGCGCCAGCCCGCAACCGCAAGACACCTTTCGCTGCAGCTCGCGCAGCATTTCGTGTCCGATGATCCGCCGCGTTCGCTGGTGGACCGGATGGCGAAAAGCTATCTCGAGCACGATACCGATCTTGCGGCGGTCTATCGTACATTGATCGCGAGTCCGGAAGCCTGGGAACCGGGCGCGCGCAAATTCAAGACGCCGCAGGATTTCGTGATCTCCTCGCTGCGCGCGGCGCAGATCGATCTCGGCGGCAGGCCGCAACCGGTGCTGGCGCTGCTGGGGAACCTGGGCGAACCGATGTTCGATCCGCGCTCGCCGGCGGGATTCACCGATAATTCGGCCAACTGGATCGATGCGGATGGATTGTGGAAGCGCGTTCAGGCGGCCGAGGCCCTGTCGGCGCGTGTCGCGCAAACCAACGCGCAACCGCTGGCGTTCGCGCAGGACATCCTGGGTCCGCTGCTGGATGAAGACACGGCGCAGGCGATTCGCCGCGCGGAATCCCCGCGACAGGCACACGCGACGCTGTTCGCTTGTCCAGCTTTCCAGTGGAGGACGTGACCATGCTGACGCGCAGGCAATTTCTCGCGAATTCCGCGATCGGCGCGGCGACGTTGTTGATCTGGCCGAAGCTCACCTTGGCCGCGACCGGTTCCGACACGCGTTTCCTGTTCGTGCTGTTGCGCGGCGGTCTGGATGGATTGGAATCGGTGCCGCCGTACGGCGATCCCGGTTACCAGGCGATCCGCGGCGCGCTGGCGCTGTCGCCGTCCGCCGCGAAACCCGCGCACAAGCTGGACAACGTGTTCGCGCTGCATCCGTCTTTCGATTATGCCGCGCAATTGTACGCGCAAGGCCAATTCGTGCCCGTCGTCGCGGCAGCGCCGCCGTACTGGGGCCGTTCGCATTTCCAGGCACAGAACTGCGTGGAGAACGGCACTTCCAAACCGGACGGCGCGCAAACCGGCTGGCTGAACCGCTGCATCGCGTGCATGCCCGGCGTGGACGGCCTCGCCTGTGCGGCGGTGATGCCACTGACCATGCGCGGACCGGCGAAGGTGGAAACCTGGTCGCCGCCGCTGCCGACCGAGGTGAATCCGATCCTGTTGCAGCGGCTGCAACCGCTGTATGCAGCGGACACACGATTGGCGGCACCGTTCGCGCGCGCGGTCACGCAGCAGGACGATTCGCCGGTGCTGGAATCCGGTGTCGGCATGATGGCAGCGGGCAGCGGGAAACCCGGCAAACCGAAGCAAGGCGGCCTGCCGGTGATGATGGGCGCAGCAGGCGGATTCATGGGCAAGGCGGACGGGCCGCGCGTCGCCTTCGTCGAAGACGACGGCTGGGATACGCACGCGAACGAGGCGGCGATCGTGACACGCAAGATCGCGGAACTCGATGCGGGCCTGAAGGCATTTCATCAGGCGATCGGCCCGATGTGGCAACGGACGGTGTTGATCGTCGCGACCGAGTTCGGACGCACCGCGCACATCAACGGCACCGGCGGTACCGATCACGGCACGGGTGGGTCGATGTTCCTCGCGGGCGGCGCTTTGCGTGGCGGGCGTGTCGCCGGCAACTGGCCCGGCATTGGTTCCGGCGAGCTGTACCAGAACCGCGACGTGCACGCGACGACCGATTTCCGTTCGGTGTTCAAGGGCGTACTCGCGGCGCACTTGAACGTGTCCGAATCGCTGCTGGAATCGCGCGTGTTTCCGGGCAGCGCCGCCGCGAGACCGATCGAAACGCTGGTGGCATCGGGGCGCGCCGAGGGCTGAAACTTCCCGACGATGGTCGGTGCTTGACAGGCGTCGCCGGGTGGGTGAGAGTCAAGCCGCGGTCCGTCCCGTCCATCACAGATTTGAGGGAGTTTGGCGATGAGCGTACCACCGGAAACCGTAACACCCACACCGTCTGGCGCAACCGGCAATACCGAAGATCGCAATCTGGCGATGCTTACGCACTTGTCGGGGATCATCCTGGGATTCATCGTCCCGCTGATCGTCTGGTTGATCAACAAGGACAATCCCGCCAAGAGCTATCTCGCATCCGAATCGAAGGAAGCGATGAACTTCCAGTTCACGGTCCTGATTGGCTACGTGATCTGCTGGATCCTTACGGCCACGATCATCTTGGCGCTGATCGGCGGCCCGCTCTGGTTCATCGTCTGGATCCTGAACTTGGTGTTCTGCATCATTGCCGCGGTCCAGGTCAGCAGCAAGGGCAGCTACCGTTATCCATTCGCGCTGCGCTTGGTCAAGTAGCGTACGGTTCGGGTGCGCGTGAGGGGCACCCGAACATTTAAGCAACCGCGCTCGTGCGGCGGGGAGTTGGCGTCATTGTGCCCATAGGCACGGCCATCAGTGCTGCAGCCACATCGAGCGCGCCGCGGTTCGGGCTGTCGAGCCGGATTGCGGTGAAGCGCGCGATCAGGGTTCTTCGGCGGGCGAAAAATCTTGCGCGGAATCGGGGTGCTCCGGGTCGAGCAGCAGCTTGACACGCGCTTCCGCTTGTTCGAGTGCTGCCTGACAACTGCGACAGAGCGCAATGCCGCGTTCGAACGAGCGCAGCGACTCGTCGAGGTTCAGTTCTCCGCCTTCCATTTTGGCGACCAGTGCCTCGAGTTCGGTCAGCGATCGTTCGAACTGCGCTACGGATGATGCATCGGGCGCTGTCGTGGCCGGATTGGCTGGAGATTTGGGCATCCGCGCACGCTACCGCAGCGGCTGCGGCGAATCAATCGCACCCGGTGCATCCGCTTGCAACTTTCGGGCGCGTCAATGAAAATCGCCGGCTCGCTCCAGCGTGCGAGCAAGGCAGGATGCAGCCTGGCAAGAAGGTTGGTCAGATGGTTTCAATGGTGGATGTAGCTCAGCTGGTGGTTTGGCAAGCGCAGCCGAACCGGTGAGCCATGGAAGGCGAACGGAAGACGTACCATGGATGGTTGACCCGAAATAGGTTCAATGGTGGATGTAGCTCAGCTGGTTAGAGTCCCGGATTGTGATTCCGGTTGTCGTGGGTTCGAATCCCATCATCCACCCCAAATTTTGTACAATTTACCGTTTCAGTCGTGGCTGAGTGGCGAGGCACTCACCCAGCGCTACGCGCTCGGCTTACGGCAAAAGAAAGGGCGGCGCTTCGCGCTCCTCTCCCGCAAGCGGGCGAGGGGAGTTGGCGTCGCACTACGCGCGACATGTTTATTGATTGAAACGGGGGCCGTTAGCTCAGTTGGTAGAGCAGGAGACTCTTAATCTCTTGGTCGTAGGTTCGAGTCCTACACGGCCCACCAATTTCATCGATCTCATCATGCCCCTTACCCTTTGCCCTCCCCGCGGGCGGGGAGAGGGGAAACGCAAGGAACCGCGCGGACGCGCGATGATTAAGTTGACTGAAGCGGGGCGAAAGTGGCGGAACTGGCAGACGCGCTGGATTTAGGTTCCAGTGGGGCAACCCGTGCGGGTTCGAGTCCCGCCTTTCGCACCAGGAAGTACCTTTATGCCATGGATGGCAAACCTCGAGCTGGCAGGGAGCTGCCGGTATCCGGGTATGGCTACCTGGCTTCGTATTGCAAAGCAGTAGCAGCAGAAGTTCGCAATACGCCGGCAATGCAACGTGCGCCGGCCATCACGAGTCTGGCTCGAATGCAAAGAAGGCGATTCGGGCATCAGGAGCAACCATGCAAGTTTCGCTGGAAAACGTCGGCAAGCTCGAGCGCAAGCTGACCGTGAAGTTTCCCGCCGAGCAGTTTGAAAGCAAGGTGCGGCAGCGCATCTCCGAGCTTGGCCGCAGCGTGCGCCTCAAGGGGTTCCGGCCGGGCAAGGTGCCGGTCAAGGTCATCGAGCAGCGCTACGGCGAACAGGTTCGCGGCGAAGCGCTTTCAGACCTCATCAGCAGCACGTTCCGCGAAGCCGTGCAGCAGCAGAACCTGCAGCCGGTCGCCAATCCGAGCATCGACACCGACGGCAAGCCGCAGGACGGCGAAATCGCCTACACGGCGACTTTCGAGGTCATGCCGGATTTGCCGCAGGTCGAGATGGAGATCCTGAAGATCGACCGTCCGAAGGCCGAGGTCGGCGAAGCCGATGTCGACAAGATGATCGAAACGCTGCGCGTGCAGCGCCGCACCTTCCAGAAGGTCGAACGTCCGGCCGCCGACGGCGACATGGTGGTCGTCGACTACACGGCGCAGGCGGAGGGTTTCAGGCATCCCGCCGAGGGCCGCGAGCGCGCGGCGACGGTGCTGGGCGGCAATACGGCGCTGGCGGTTTTCGATGGCGCCCTGAGGAACCACGCGGCGGGCGAGGAACTGGCCTTCGACGCCGAATTCCCGCCGACGTTTCCGATCCTGCAACTCGCCGCCAGGCAGGCCCGGGTGGAACTTCGCATCGGCGAAGTGCAGGCGCCGCACACGCCGGACGTGGACGAGACTTTCATCCGCAATTTCGGGATTGCCGACGGCACGCTGGAAACCTTCCGCAAGGAAGTTCGCGCCAACCTGGAGCGCGAACTGGAAAATGCGTTGCGGGCCCGGCTGCGCAACGAGGTCGGCAGCAAGCTCGCCGCGACCTATGCCGACGTGGACGTGCCCAAGGCATTGGAAAGGGCGGAGGCCGAGTCGCTCGTGCGCACGGCGATGCCCAATCTTTCCGGTGAGCAGACGTTGCCGCCGGCCGCGCTGGAAGCCGCGCAGCCCATCGCGCATCAGCGCGTGATCGCGGGGCTGCTGCTGCGCCAGATCGCGCAGAGCAACAATCTTCGGGTCGACAACCGCAAGGTAACCGAGCGCATCGCCAAGATCGCTTCCACCTACGAGGAACCCGAACAGGTCGTTGAACTCTATCGCAACAACCCCCAGATGATGGACAACGTGCGGACCGCAGTCCTGGAAGACCAGGTTTCCGAGTGGGTGGCCGACCATGCGGACACCACCGAGGTAAACCTGAGTTTCGACGAGGTGATGCATCCGCAGAACACCCCGAACTGAAGCAGCGCGGGTTGAGCCGCATCCGTCAACCGGAGAATTCCATGCAGCAGCAAGCCAGCAACGAAAGCAAGGCCCTCAATCTGGTTCCGATCGTCGTCGAGCAAACCGCGCGCGGCGAGCGTTCGTTCGACATCTACTCGCGGCTGCTGAAGGAACGCATCATCTTCCTGGTGGGTCCGATCGACGACAACGTTGCGAACTTGGTGGTCGCGCAGATGCTGTTCCTGGAGTCGGAGAATCCGGAGAAGGACATCCAGTTCTACATCAACAGTCCGGGCGGCGTGGTGTCCTCGGGGCTGGCGATCTACGACACCATGCAGTTCGTCAAGCCCGACATCAGCACCATGTGCGTAGGGCAGGCCTCCAGTGCCGCTTCGCTGCTGCTGATGGCCGGGACCAAGGGCAAACGCTATGCGCTGCCCAACTCGAGGATCATGATCCACCAGCCTTCCGGCGGCGCGCAGGGTCAGGCCACGGACATCGAGATCCATGCCAGGGAAATCCTCTACTTGCGCGGGCGCCTCAACGAAATCTACGCCCAGCACACGGGCAAGACCGTCGAGCAGATTGCGCGGGACATGGAGCGCGACCGCTTCATGAGCGCGACCGAGGCCAAGGACTATGGCCTGATCGACTCGGTGTTCGAGCGGCGCGCCGACGAGTCGGTGAAATCCGCCTGAGCGGTAGCCCGCAACTGCGCGATTTTCAAGTCGTTTCCGCTGCGTTTCCCAAATCCTGCAGACAGCCGGTCCGGCTGGCCGGCTGTGTTATGCTGCGGGTCAAATCGGGGTTGTCCAAATGACTGATTGCACGACTGATCGACGGAGCACGAGATGAGCGAGGACCGGCCGGGCCGCGGCAGCGAAGGCGGCAAGATCCTGTACTGCTCGTTCTGCGGCAAGAGCCAGCACGAGGTCCGCAAGCTGATCGCGGGCCCCAGCGTGTTCATCTGCGACGAATGCGTCGAGTTGTGCAACGACATCATCCGCGAGGAACTGGAGGAAAAGGCCGCATCCGGTCATACCCAGTTGCCGAAGCCGCGCGAGATCATGGACACGCTCGACCAGTACGTCATCGGGCAGTCGCGCGCCAAGAAGGCGTTGGCGGTCGCGGTCTACAACCATTACAAGCGGATGGAATCGCGCGCGCGCAAGGACGACATCGAGCTTGCGAAATCGAACATCCTCCTGATCGGTCCGACCGGCTGCGGCAAGACGCTCTTGGCCGAGACCTTGGCGCGCCTGTTGAACGTGCCGTTCACCATCGCCGATGCGACGACGCTCACCGAGGCGGGTTACGTCGGCGAGGATGTCGAAAACATCATCCAGAAACTGCTGCAGAAGTGCGATTACGACGTCGAGAAGGCGCAGACCGGCATCGTCTACATCGACGAGATCGACAAGATTTCGCGCAAGAGCGAGAACCCGTCGATCACGCGCGACGTCTCGGGCGAAGGCGTGCAGCAGGCGCTGCTGAAACTGATCGAGGGCACCATCGCCTCGGTGCCGCCACAAGGCGGGCGCAAGCATCCGCAGCAGGAATTCCTGCAGGTCGATACCCGCAACATCCTGTTCATCTGCGGCGGCGCGTTTTCGGGACTCGACAAGGTGATCCAGCAGCGCTCGGAAACGACCGGCATCGGCTTCTCGGCAGAGATCCGCAGCAAGCAACGCAAGCAGAATGTCGGCGCATTGCTGGCCAATGTCGAGCCCGAAGACCTGGTCAAGTATGGCCTGATCCCCGAATTCGTCGGGCGCCTGCCGGTCGTGGCGACGCTGGACGAACTGGATGAAGACGCGCTGGTGAAGATCCTCACGGAACCCAAGAACGCGATCACCAAGCAGTTCAAGAAGATGTTCGACATGGAGAATGTCGAAATCGAGTTCCGGCCCGATGCGCTCACGGCAATCGCCAAGCGCGCGATCAAGCGCAAGACAGGCGCGCGCGGACTGCGCACGATCCTCGAAAGCGTCTTGCTCGATACGATGTACGAGCTGCCGTCGCTCGAACACGTCAGCAAGGTCGTGGTAGACGAAGCGGTGATCAACGGCCAGGCCGAACCCTACCTGATCTACCGTGGCAACCTGCAGCAGCAGCGTGCCGCGGGAGCCGAAGGCGACGCCGCCTGATCGGACGACCCGCCGTCCGCACGTGCGTGGACGGTGTGCAGCACAATGCGCGTGTGCGCGGGTGGCGAAACCGGTAGACGCAGGGGACTTAAAATCCCCCGGCTGTAGTGGCCGTGCGGGTTCGATCCCCGCCCCGCGCACCAGATCTTCTATTTGCCAGGCGGCTGATCGACGTGCCCGCAGACGGCGCAGGTACGCGCTTCGATTGAACCGTAGTAGCGTTCGAACACCGGCGGGAAATCCTTCTCTATGCTGTCGAGGATGAAGTACTCCTCGTAGAGCTTGTGGTTGCACTTTTCGCAGAACCACAGCAGGCCGTCCTTCTCGTGCGGCAGGCGGCGACGTTCCACCACGAGTCCGATCGATTCCGGCATCCGCTGCGGCGAGTGCGGCGTGCGCGGAGGCAGGTAGAAAATTTCACCGGCGCGGATCGGGATGTCGTGGCGCGCGCCGTCGTCCTGCACGCGCAGGACCATTTCGCCTTCGAGCTGGTAGAAGAATTCCGGACCTTCGTCCCAGTGATAGTCGGTGCGCGCATTCGGGCCGCCGACGATCATGATGATGAAATCCCCATCGACGATGCACTTGTTCCCGACCGGCGGTTTCAGCAGATGGCGGTGTTCATCGATCCAGCGTTGCAGGTTGAAGGGTGGCGTGAGTGACATGGACGGTTCCGATTGCGGTCAGGCCTTACCTTAGCGCCGAAGGCGGATCTGGAAAACTTGCAGGACATCATTGCTCCCTCGCCCAAGCGCTGCGCGCTTGTCTCCCTCTAGGGGAGAGGCGGCCGCAGGCCGAGCGCGTAGCGTTGGGTGAGGGGGTTCTGCGCATCTGGATTCATACCTCCAGCGACGCCAGATCGCCTTTTTCTTCCAGCCAGTTGCGGCGGTCGGAGGCGCGTTTCTTGGCCAGCAGCATGTCCATCAACTGTGACGTCGCTGCTGCGTCGTCCACGGTCAGTTGCACGAGGCGCCGCGTATCCGGGTGGATGGTCGATTCGCGCAACTGCGCAGGGTTCATTTCGCCAAGCCCCTTGAACCGCGTGACCGTGACGGCTCCCTTGATCTTCTCGCGCTCGATGCGTTTCAGGAGCGCGTCACGTTCCGACTCATCGAGGCAATAGAACACCTGCTTGCCCACGTCCACGCGAAACAGCGGCGGCATTGCGACGCAAACGTGACCATCGCGCACCAGCGCCGGGAAGTGCCGCAGGAACAGCGCGGACAACAGCGTTGCGATGTGCAGGCCGTCGGAATCCGCGTCGGCAAGGATGATGATCTTGCCGTAGCGCAACCCCGACAGGTCGTCCTTGCCCGGATCGCAGCCGATCGCCACGGCAAGGTTGTGGACTTCTTCCGACGCCAGCACCGCGCCGGATTCGACTTCCCACGTGTTGAGGATCTTGCCGCGCAAAGGCAGGATCGCCTGGTAATCCTTGTCGCGCGCCTGTTTGGCCGATCCCCCGGCGGAATCGCCTTCCACGAGGAACAGCTCGGTGCGATCGGGATCGCTCGACGCGCAGTCGGCCAGCTTGCCAGGCAGGGCAGGGCCTTGCGTGATCTTCTTGCGCACGACCTGCTTGGCTGCTCTCAGGCGAGCCGACGCGTGCTCGATCGCGAGTTGCGCAATCGACTCGCCGGCTGCGACATTCTGGTTCAGCCACAACGAGAAAGCATCGTGCGTGGCGCTTTCGGTCGAACTCGCCGCATCGCGCGAACTCAAGCGCTCCTTGGTTTGGCCCGCAAACTGCGGATCGCGCATCTTCACCGAGAGTACGAACGCGACGCGCTCCCACACGTCTTCCGGCGTGAGCTTCACGCCGCGTGGCAGCAGGTTGCGCAAGTCGCAGAATTCGCGCACCGCGTTCGTCAATCCGGACCGCAACCCGTTGACATGGGTGCCGCCCTGGACAGTCGGAATCAGATTGACGTAGCTCTCCTGCACCAGTTCGCCTTCCGGCACCCACGCGAAGACTGCATCGATCCCGCCGTCTTCGCGTTGAGCGTGCTGGGTGAACAGTTCCGGCGGCAGACACGTTGCGCCACCGAGCTCCGATTTCAGGTATTCGGCGAGACCATCTTCGTAGCGCCACTCGTCGCGTTCACCGCTCGCTTCATCGAACAATGTCACCGTCAGGCCCGCGCACAGCACGGCCTTCGCGCGCAGCAGGTGCTTCAGCTTCTGCAGCGAAATCTTCGGTGAGTCGAAGTACTTCGCGTCGGGCAGAAAGCGCAAGGTGGTGCCGGTGCGGCGCTTCGGCACCTCGCCCAGTGTTTCCAGTTTCCCGACAGGTTCGCCGTCCCTGAAGCGCATCCGGTACTCGACGCCTTCGCGGCGGATCAGCACTTCCAGGAACGACGACAATGCGTTGACGACCGACACTCCGACGCCGTGCAGGCCCCCCGAGAACGTGTAATTGCGGTCGGAAAATTTCGCGCCTGCGTGCAACCGCGTGAGGATCAGTTCGACGCCCGAGACACCTTCCTCGGGATGGATGTCCACCGGCATCCCGCGTCCGTCGTCGGTGACCGTGACCGATCCATCCTTGTGCACCGTGACGTCGATCTGTCCTGCATGGCCGGCCAGTGCCTCGTCGACCGAGTTGTCCACGACTTCCTGCACCAGGTGATTCGGTCGCGTCGTGTCGGTGTACATGCCGGGGCGGCGGCGCACCGGTTCGAGGCCCGACAGCACTTCGATGTCGGCCGCGTTGTATCGAGTGGAAGGGGCCATGCGGGGGGGTGCGTTCAGTCATGCGGAAACACAGCCGCCCAGCATCGTCAGTCTGGATCGGCGCGTCAACCAGATTCGACACCCAAGCATAACCGATGCCAAATGTGACGATTTGCAAAACTGCCATTCAGGAACCAGTTCGCATTCGAGGCGCAGGATTTCGTGCTATGCGCGGGTGGCGCAGCGGACAAAGGGGGTCATCACGATTCGTATGTACGTGACTCAACCAGTGTTGGTCCGACTTCGCTCTCGCCCCCGTTCCCACCGCCCAGAGTTGTCTTGACTGGTCCGGCTGAGGGGTTGAATCAGGTTCCGGTTGCATCGAACACCGTGCGACCTATTCGACAGGGACACCGAATGAACGCAGCTAAGCGCGTTCCGGACGTGTCATCCCCCTGAACGCAGCACCACACTTGCTGGTTACGCCGATATAGGGGCATCCCGAAGATTGTCCGCTGGCTGATGCTGCTTTTGCAGCCTCGGCGGGCAATCCCATTCCCGTGGACATGCGGCATCGCCGTTCGGCGATGCAACGGGTTTTCTTTGCCCATGAAATCCCGCGCCCGCTTTCCCGCGGCGCGACGCAGAGACCACCGCGCAAACCCACAGCACCGCAATACGACCGATCCGACAACCTAAAACTCACTGCCGAGGCCGACGATGAACAAGAAGATCTACAGCCTGGTTTGGAACAAGTCTCTTCAACAGGTCGTGGTGGCGTCCGAACTCGCCACCCTCAGAGGCGGCGGCGGATCGAGCGGTGTGGTCAAAGGTGCAAGCGGCGGGCTGCGCCGCATCGTGCTGGCAACCGCCATGTTTCTGGCGTTGGGCGGGCTGCCGTGGGCGACCGCGGCGGCGGCGCAAGGGCAGACCAATTGCAGCGGTTCCTCCGCGCCGGGTCAGGATTCACTGGCCTGCGGCAAGGGCGCCAAGGCGAGCGGCAAACAGGCGACGGCGGTCGGCCGGAACGCGACGGCGCAAGGTGCCGGATCGGCCGCGTTCGGTTATGCCGCTTCCTCTGCCGGCGCGTTCAGCGTCGCACTGGGCAACAGCGCCGTGGCGTCGGGCGATCAGAGCATCGCCGCCGGCTACAACGGCGTGGCGAGCGGAACGGGTTCCAGCGCGTTTGGTAGCAACGCCTACGCGTCGGGCGACGGCAGCACCGCGATCGGCCAGAACAGCACGGCCAGTGGCGTGCATGCCACGGCGGTTGGCTACGGCGCGGCTGCGACCGGCGACCATGCGGCGGCGCTCGGAGACGGCGCCAGCGCGGTCGGTGCCGACTCGACGGCGATCGGGCACAACAGCGTGGCACAAGGTTTAGAGTCAGCAGCGTTCGGCTATGACGCACGGGCAATTGGCGCTTACAGCACGGCTGTTGGGAGTTTCAGTTTGGCTTCGGAAGGAGGCGGCAGCGCCTTTGGTGCGGACGCGATCGCCACGGGTGCCTACAGTACCGCTGTCGGAACCAATAGCTTGGCGACCGGGACACGTAGCAGCGCTTTCGGCAATTACGCGAACGCTGTGGCGAATTACGCGACTGCTCTGGGCTATCTCGCTGGTGCCTTCAGTCCAAACAGCACTGCCGTGGGGGCCAACGCAATCGCAGTGGGGACGGGAAGCAGTGCTGTTGGCCATCACGCTGTGGCTGCTGCCGCATATGCGACGGCGCTCGGTACTTTCGCTCAGGCCAGCGGTACTCAGAGCATTGCTGCAGGTACTGGGGCATACGCCGGCGGGTTCAGATCCGCCGCGTTCGGGTTCGACGCGGCAGCGGTTGGCGCTTCTGCAATAGCCATGGGCCAGTATTCCCAAGCTCTAGGCAACGCCGCCATCGCGGTCGGCAAGAACGCCTATGCGGGCAGCAAGAATGGCATTGCGATCGGCAATGGTGCGTATGTCGCATCGAATTACCCAGGAGCCTTTGCGCCCGGCCCTACCCAAGGCATTGCGATCGGATATCAAGCGAGGGCAACGGGCAAGGACAGCATCGTCATTGGCAACAATGCCAGCACTGCGGGAGCTGGCAAGTACGCCACGGTGGTCGGCAACCATGCTTATGCCGGCAGGAGATCCGTCGCCATCGGCAACTACGCAAATGCCGTGGGCAAGTACGGCACCGCGGTTGGCAACGATGCTTATGCCGTGTCGTCATTCGCCACCGCACTCGGTTCCAGGGCCAATGCCCATGCGGTGGCTGCGACCGCGATTGGCAGCAACGCCCAGGCGACGGGCGGTTTCTCCTCGGCGGTCGGTTATTTCTCGCGCGCCAGCGGTACCGGTTCGCTGGCTTTCGGGAATGGAACGGATGCCAGCGGTGACGCCGCGATAGCCGTTGGTGTGGGCGCGACGGCATCGGGGCCCGTATCCGTCGCGCTGGGAACCAATGCAACCTCGTCCGGCGCGCTCTCCCTTGCGGAAGGGTACGGAGCGGCCGCAAGTGGATACAACAGCATTGCCGTGGGTGACAAGGCAAGCGCCTCGGGATACGCGGGCGAGGCGATCGGCAGCCACGCAGCGGCAAGCGGATCTTCGTCGCTTGCGATGGGCAACACGAGCGTCGCGAGTGGCGACTACGGTACGGCGGTGGGTCCGTTCGCGGTGGCGCAGGGTTACTCGTCGGTGGCTTTGGGCGACACGGCCAATGCGATCGGCAACCAGAGTATCGCGGTGGGCAAGAATGCCTACGCGGGCAGCGACAACGGCGTGGCGATCGGCAACGGAGCGCATGTGGCTCCGACCGGAACGTACACCGTCAGCAGTAAATACGGCACGCACTCTTACACGGTTCCCACGGAAGGCATCGCAATCGGCAATGGCGCCAGCGTAAGCGGTGTGCACGGCATCGCGATCGGAAATGGCTCGTCGGCGGCGGCCTTCAACTCCATCGTGATGGGGACGAATGCCTATACCGGAAGCCTGTCCAGCAACAGCATCGTGATCGGCAATGGCGCGGAGGCGATGGATGGATACAACTACACCACGGGGAAAACGGTCGGCGCAACGGACAACGTCGTCATCGGCAACGACGCCTTGGCGTACCTCGGCGCGAGCGGTTCCGTGGTCCTGGGTGCGCATGCCGGTGCCGCGCAGCTCACGCTGAACGGCGTAGCCGTCGGCAATTCGGCGGTGACTTATGGTGAAGGATCCGTCGCCGTCGGCGCAGGAACGTTCTCGATCGGTTCCGGTTCGACGGCAGTCGGCGGTTGGCTGGACCTTCAGGGGAACGGCAAGATGCCGCCGGGGTTCACCAACTATGAAAAGACCTGGGCGTTCGGGAAGGGCAGCAGCGCCTTTGGTGCAGCCGCCACCAGCTTCGGCGATTACTCGACGGCGATCGGCACGCTTTCCTACGCGGGAGGAAGCAACACCAACGGTGGCGCCTATTCCGGCTCGGTTGCAGTGGGCTTCAAGTCATCGGCGTACGGCGATGGAGATGTGGCCATTGGTCGCAAGAGCCTCACAGAGTATGACGGTGCAGTGGCGATCGGCTATTCCAGTGTCGGCTGGGGCCCCGACAGCGTTGCCATCGGCCATGGGGCGATTGCCGCTTTCACCAATGATATGGCCATCGGCTCGAGGTCGTTCGCAGGCGGAGGTTATGGGACCAACAACCTGGCTGTGGGCATCGGCGCGACAGCAGGCAATTCCTCGCCCAGCTCTGCCAATATCAGTTCGGCCGCGGCTTTCGGTTCGTACGCGGCCGCGACCGCCGATTCGTCGCTGGCGCTGGGTAACACGAGCTTGGCGAGCGGCGCTTATTCCACCGCGGTGGGTGCATTCGCGGTCGCGCAGGGTTACTCGTCGGTGGCGATTGGCGATACCGCTAACGCGCTTGCGCAGAACAGCGTCGCGATCGGCAGGAACGCCTATGCGAGCGCCTACAACAGCGTGGCCTTGGGTGCGGGGTCGATCGCCGATCGTGCGAATACCGTTTCGGTCGGTGCACCAGGTGCCGAACGCCAGATCACGAACGTGGCTGCGGGTACCGAGAGCACCGATGCGGTGAACCTCGCGCAATTGAACGCGGCGACCGACAACGGCGCGGCCGGCGCGACCGCTCACTACTTCAAGGCGAACGGTCCTGCGGACGGCACCGACGATGCTTCGGCGACCGGCACACATGCGACGGCGGCGGGTCCGAACGCCACGGCGTCGGGCAACGAGAGCATCGCCGCCGGCTACAACAGCGTCGCCAGCGGCACGAGTTCCAGCGCATTCGGCGATAACGCTTTCGCGTCGGGCAATGGCAGCACCGCGATTGGCCAGAACAGCACCGCGAGCGGGATGAACGCCACCGCAGTGGGCTACGGGTCGGCAGCCACGGGCGACCATTCTGTCGCATTCGGTGACAGCGCGAGCGCAACGGGCGTGGGCAGCACGGCTTCAGGCTACATGGCGAGTGCGACGGGTCAGAACGACACCGCGACAGGTTCGCACGCGAGTGCGACGGGTGCGGCGAACAAGTACGGCGTGAACGAAGCGGCGACCGCGAATGGCGCCTACGCGATGGCCAACGGTGCCGGCGCAGTGGCGTCCGGCACTCACGCCAATGCGAACGGGACGTACACGACGGCGGTGGGCAGCTATGCCACGGCGAGCTACACGGGTGCGAGTGCGTTCGGCAACAAGGCCACGGCGAGCGGCAAGTATTCGACGGCGCTGGGCAATGCAGCCACCGCGAGCGGCAGGTACGCGACGGCGGTAGGCGACGAAGCACATGCGACCGGCGACTACACGACGGCGCTGGGCACGGGTGCGTCAGCATCGGGCAATCGCGCGACGGCGGTGGGTGTAGGGGCGTATGCGGCGGCCTATGCAACAGCGACGGGCATGAACAGCCATGCTTCGTACGGTTCGAATGCATTCGGTTACGGCGCGCAGGCAACGGGCCGGATCAGCAATGCGCTGGGCACGGACGCGGTGGCGAGCGGCGATGTCTCGGTGGCGGTGGGCTTCCGCACCCAGAGCAGCGGTTCGCACAGCAATGCGATGGGCTACTTCGCGAAGGCAGCAGGTTACGCCTCGAACGCCATCGGCTCGAATGCGGTGGCGTCGGGCGATTCCTCGATTGCCATGGGGAATACCAGTTTGGCGACGGGCGAGTACGCGACCGCGGTCGGTCCGTTTGCGGTGGCGCAAGGCTATTCGTCGGTGGCGTTGGGCGACACGGCCAATGCGATCGGTGACGAGAGCATTGCGATCGGCAAGAACGCCTACGCGGGCAGCGCCAACGGCATCGCGATCGGCAACGGTGCGAACGTGGCGGCGACCGGACAGGTCGGCAATCCGTACACGGGTTACCAGTCGGTGCCGACCCAGGGCATCGCATTGGGCGCAGGCGCAAGCGTGACCGGCGTGAACGGCACGGCGCTGGGTGTGAACGCGAGTGCGAGCAACCTGGACACGACGGCGCTGGGTACGCAGGCGACGGCGAGCGGGCGTTACAGCACTGCGGTGGGCATCAAGGCGACGGCGTCGAATACCTCGGACAATGCGATGGGTTACGGAGCGAACGCCTCGGGGCCATACTCGAACGCGCTGGGCACGAACTCGGTGGCGTCGAACCTGGCGACGACGGCGGTGGGCCAGCAGGCGACGGCGTCGGGCAAGTACGGGACGGCGGTGGGTGCGTTGTCGCAGGCGACCGGCGAGGACTCGACGGCGATCGGCAAGAGTGCATTGGCGAGCGGTGCATATAGCACGGCGCTGGGCAAGTATGCGACGGCGAACTCGCCGGCTTCCACGGCGATCGGCAAGTACGCGACGGCGGGGAGTGCGGCGGCGACGGCGGTCGGGTATGGCGCCAAGGCGATGGGGTATATCTCGACGGCGCTGGGCACGGACGCGAACGCGTCCGGCCGATTGTCGATCGCGGCGGGCTTCCGCTCGTCGGCATCGGGCGAGTACAGCACGGCAGCGGGGACGTTTGCGAGCGCGTCGAACTACAACGCGACCGCGATCGGGACGCACGCGGTGGCCTCGGGATCCTCGTCGATCGCGCTGGGCAACACGAGTCTGGCGAGTGGCGACTACGGCACGGCGGTCGGTCCATTCGCGGTGGCGCAGGGTTATTCGTCGGTGGCGCTGGGCGACACGGCGAATGCGATCGGCGACGAGAGCATCGCGATCGGCAAGAACGCGTATGCGGGCAGCCAGAACGGCGTGGCGATCGGCAACGGTGCGTATGTGGCGAAGACGGGTCAGGTCGGCAATCCGTATTCGGGTTACCAGTCGGTGCCGACGCAAGGGATTGCGATCGGAGCGGGCGCGAGCGTGACGGGGGTGAAGGGCACCGCGCTGGGCGTGAACGCGACGGCGAGCAACCTGTACACGACGGCACTGGGTACGGAGGCGACGGCGAGCGGGCGTTACTCGACGGCGGTCGGCATCAGGGCAACGGCGTCGAACACTTCGGACAATGCACTGGGCTATGGGGCAAACGCTTCCGGACCCTATTCGGATGCATTCGGGACGAACTCGGTGGCATCGAATCTGGCGTCAACGGCGGTGGGCCAGCAGGCGATGGCGTCTGGCAAGTACGGGACGGCGGTGGGTGCCTTGTCGCGTGCGACGGGCGATGACTCGACGGCGATCGGCAAGAGTGCGTATGCGGCGGGCCAGGATTCGACGGCGCTGGGCAAGTATGCATCGGCCCGCTCGCCGGCTTCGACGGCCATCGGTAAATACGCAACGGCAGGCAGTGCGGCGGCGACGGCGGTCGGGTATGGCGCGCACGCGATGGGATACATCTCGACGGCGCTGGGCACGGATGCGTATGCCGGTGGACGGTTGTCGACGGCGTTGGGCTTCCGGGCGAATGCATCGAGTGCGGCGACCTACGGGACGGCGATCGGCACGTTCGCGCATGCGTCGAATTACAACGCGACGGCGATCGGCACGCATGCGGCGGCCTCGGGATCGTCGTCGATCGCGCTGGGCAACACGAGTCTGGCGAGCGGCGACTACGGCACGGCGGTAGGTCCGTTCGCGGTGGCGCAGGGTTACTCGTCGGTGGCGATCGGCGATACCGCCAACGCGCTCGGGCAATACAGCGTCGCCGTGGGCAAGAATGCCTATGCGGGCGGCATGCAATCGGCGGCGTTGGGCAGCAACGCACAGGCGAAGGGCGGGTACAGCGTCGCGGTGGGCAACGGTGCTGTCGCCGACGCGGAGTCGGCGGTTGCAATCGGCAACGGCGCTGCCACGGCAGGCTTCGCCAACAGCGTTGCACTCGGAGCCGGTTCGATCGTCGATCGCGCCAACAGTGTCTCGGTGGGCGCACCGGGGGCGGAACGCCAGATCACCAACGTCGCAGCGGGAACTCAAAGCACCGACGCGGTGAACCTGGCGCAGTTGAACGCGGCGACGTCGGCGGGCACCAGCACGTCGGCCTACGTCAAGGCCAACGGTGCGAACAACGGCAGCGACGATGCGGTGGCGATCGGTACCAATGCCATAGCGGCCGGTCCGACCGCGACGGCATCCGGCGACACCAGCGTGGCCATCGGTTCGGGCACGCAGGCCGGCGGGCTCAATGCAGCCGCCGTCGGCAGCGGTGCGATGGCGAGCGGCATCAACGCGACCGCGGCTGGCGCCGGCGCTTCGGCCGGCAACAACGATGCTTCGGCGTTCGGTGCGGGTGCGACGGCGAGCGGGACGAACGCGTCCGCCATCGGCGGCGGTGCGGTGGCCACCGGCAGCGGCGCGGCGGCGTTCGGTGCGGGTGCACAGGCCACCGCCACCAACAGCGTGGCCATCGGCGCGGGCTCGACGGCCAGCATGGCGAACGTCGTATCGGTCGGCTCGGCCGGCAATTACCGGGAGATAGTCAACGTCGCCAATCCGACGACCGCCCATTCTGCGGTGACGCTTGGATACCTGCAGAGCAACTATTCCACCAGCAATGCCACCAACAGCGCCTTCACGAATCTCGCGAACGAGATCGATGCGCTGAGCAAGCAGATGGCCGGGCTGAGTGGATCGCCGACGTCGACTGCCAGCAATTCCGGAACGGTCGGCGGGGCGGTTGCGGGTGTTCAAACGGTGACACCGACAGTCACACCTGCCGCGATGCCCGTGCAAACCAATGGCACGGTTGCCGGCGTCCAAACGGTGACGCCGTCTGCCTCGCCGCCCGCTCAAACGGTCACGCCCGCGGGCGCACAGCAGCAACAAGCCGTCGTGCAGGCGGATGCCTACACGGACCGGCAAGTGCAGGAGGCCTTGCAGTCCGCCAACACCTACAGCCAGTCCGAGAACGCGCAAACGTTGAATGCGGCGAAGGTGTACACCGATCAGGCGTTGACCGGCTACGTCACGACCGACACGTTGAACCAGTACGAGCAGGAGGTCAACGCGCGCTTCAGTGACGAGGACAAGCGCATCGATCGGGTATCGGCGATGAGCACGGCGATGGTGCAGATGGCGGCAAGTGCGGCCGGCATCGATACCACGAATCGTGTCGGGCTCGGCGTCGGCAGCAGCGGCGGACAGTCGGCTCTGTCGGTCGGTTATCAACGGCTGATTGGGAAGAAGGCAACGTTCACCATCGGCGGCTCTGTCAGCGGCAACCAGAGTTCGGTGGGCGCAGGTGTTGGATTTGGTTGGTGAGAGACGGCGATTCGTGCGGGCTGGCGACATGCGCTGCCGGCCCGCAGCCGGAACGGACGTGGGAGGATAAATTCAAGAGACGTGACTGGTCGATCGGCAGCAAGCAATGCATCGGCATCGATGCCCCCATCAAACCCCGTTGAAGAGGAAATGCTCATGTTCAGACATTGTGCAAGTTTGCGTAGTCGGGCTCTCGTGATCGCCGTGGCAGGCGCGCTCGGAGTGTCCGGTGCGGCATTTGCCGCGGTACCCGCCGGCGGCCAGTTCAGCGTGCTCAGCCATGCCACGCAGCTCAGCCGCGGCGACGTCGTGCAAAGTGCCGTGCCGCTGACCCGCACCGTGCACGTCACGGTGGCGCTGAAGCTGCGCAACGATGCGCAGTTGAAGGCGCAGTTGGCGCGGCCGGGCCAGGGAGCGATGACCGAGGCACAGATCGCAGCCGACTATCTGCCGACCGCGGCGCAGGCGCAGGCCGTCGTCGATTATTTAAAGCAGGCCGGCTTCACCAACGTTCGCGTTTCGTCCAACCGGATGCTGGTGTCGGGTGATGCGTCGGCCGCAGCCGCGCAGGCAGCATTCAAGACCACGCTGGTCAACGTGCACACCCACGATGGCCGCAGCGCGTTCGCGAACAATTCCGCGATCCAGATCCCCGCGGCATTGCAGGGCAGCGTGCAGGCGGTACTGGGTCTGCAGACGGTGCACAAGGCGCACATCCTGGCGAAGCCGATGCAGACCGGAACGGTGGGTGTATTCGGCCACAATCCGCTGGACTTCGCGTCCATTTACGACGCCAACAGCTTGCCTGCGGCGACCAACATCAACGTCGCCGTGTTCGGCTGGGGCAGCATGGCGCCGACGCTGAAAGACCTCAAAACGTTTACCACGACCAACGGGCTGAAGAACGTCACCACGCATGTGGTGTGCGTCGATTACGGCGGTTACAACAGCGGCGTGATCAAGACCACCGATCCGACCTGCGCGAATTACGACGAAGGGACCACGGAGTGGGACATCGACAGCCAGGACATCGTCGCCATGACCGGTGGCGTCCGGAGCTTGACGTTCTACGCGGCTTACGGCGGCTACAACACCTCGATCACCCATGCGTTGAACGAGATCGTCACGCCGACCAAGGGCGAGCCGAAGGCGAAAGTGATCAACATGTCGTTCGGCGAATGCGAGCGCTTCGAGGACATCAACCAGGGCGGCGACGGTTCGGCGCAGGCCGACGATGCGCTGTTCCAGTTGGGGGCCTTGCACGGACAGACGTTCTCGGCGTCGACAGGCGACGGCGGATACGACGAGTGCGCTGCCTACGGATTCCCGCCCGCCGACAATTCGGCCAGCTATCCGGCCAGTTCGCCCTGGGTGGTTGCCGTCAGCGGCACCACGCTGCGCGCCTCCACGACCACGTGGGCGCGCGAGAACGTCTGGATCGACGCCGGCGGAAGCCCGAGCTCATTCGAAATGGCCCAGCCTTGGCAGACGGCGCTGACGTACGGCCCGTACGCGGGCTATCGCGGGCCGGATGTCGCGTTCGACGCCAACCCAAGTTCGGGTGCCATCGTGATCGTGTATGGCCAGTACTCGCAGTGGGGCGGCACGAGCCTTGCTTCGCCGATCTTCGTGGGTGCGTGGGCGCGCATCGTGCAATCCAACTCGAAACTCGGTTTTGCAGCGCCAAGCCTTTACACGCTGCCGTACTCCGCTTTGCACGACGTGCTTGCAGGCAACAATGGCTACTACGTTGCCAAGCGTGGCTGGGACTGGGCCACCGGTCTTGGGAGTTTCGACGTCGGGGCTGCCGCCGCGGCGTTGAAGTAAGTGGGTGCATCGCCGCACCGGGGGAAAATCCCGGTGCGGCAGGTGTGGGCTGCGCAAGTGGAGCGGCGGCATCCGGACCGGTTCACGGCCGTGCCGGATGCCTCGTGGCCAAGCGCAGAATGCATAGTCCATCGTTTCGCTGAACTGCAATATGGCCGCACAAAATTTTTACGGTCGTGTTCAGCGTCCAGACTGCCGATCAGGCAGAATATGCGCGCGCCGGGCCATCGTGGCCCGCGCATTTCCAGGAGACCATTGCAATGCGTAAGCTGATCCTCGCCGCCCTCGTCGCGGCTGCGTTCTCGATTCCGGCTTTTGCCACCCAGACCACCCCTGCAAGCTCGGCTGACCAATCCATGGCCAAGACCGAGGCCCCGATGAAGGCCGACCACAAGGCCGCCAAGCATCACACCAAGAAGGCGTCCCATCATTCGCGCCATCACGCGAAGAAGGCGGAATCCGCTCCGGCTTCCAGCGGCAAGTAATCCGAAGCCCGCAGGGCTTTGGTTGTCGACTTGAACGCCCCGGCTCGTCCGGGGCGTTTTTTGTTTGGGCGCGGCAGAGAAAACCATCCGGCAGGCACCGGTGCCTGGATCGCGCACGGCTTCAGCCCTTGTTGCCAACCGCTTGTTGCCGCTAGACTATCCGGCTCACCGACCCTCCCCATTCGGGTCCCGATCCATACCGGCGGCGGCTTGTGCAACGGCATCCCGAGGTGCCGTTGCGCAAGCCACGTGCCGGAACCTGATCTCCAACACGTTCATTCATCGAGAAGGCTCCCATGCCGCTTTCCACCGAACAAACCAGCAAGATCATCGAGGATTACCGCCGCGCGCCGACCGACACCGGTTCGCCGGAGGTGCAGATCGCGCTGCTGTCCGCGCGCATCCAGCAGTTGTCCGACCATTTCGAGGCGCACAAGAAGGATCACCACTCGCGTCGCGGCCTTTTGAAGATGGTCAACCATCGCCGCCGCCTGCTCGGTTATCTGAAGGACAAGGACGCCGAGCGCTATCAGGCGCTCATCGGCCGTCTCGGCCTGCGTCGCTGAGCGACGTACCTCGATCGATCCCACACGCCGGCAGCCGTCGCACCCGAACGCTGGCCGGCTTTCGGCGTTCAATAGAACGCACACCTCAAGGACAACTCTCGTGGCAAAAGTAACCAAGACCTTCCAGTACGGCCAGCATGCCGTCACCATCGAGACCGGCGAGATCGCGCGCCAGGCTTCCGGCGCGGTGATCGTCTCGATGGCCGGCACCGTGGTGCTGGTCGCGGCAGTCGCCGCCGCCAAGGCGCGCGAGGGGCAGGATTTCTTCCCGCTCACCGTCGATTACCAGGAAAAGTTCTACTCCGCCGGCCGCATTCCCGGCGGTTTCTTCAAGCGCGAAGGCCGCCCGACGGAAAAGGAAACGCTCACCAGCCGTCTGATCGATCGTCCGATCCGCCCGCTGTTCCCGGAAGCCTTCAAGAACGAAGTGCAGGTGGTCGCCACGGTCGTTTCGTTGAACCCGGAAGTGGACGGCGACATCCCGGCGCTGCTGGGGGCCTCGGCCGCGCTGACGCTGGCCGGCATTCCGTTCAAGGGTCCGATCGGCGCCGCACGTGTCGGTTACGTCGGCGGCAAGTACGTGCTGAACCCGACCGCGACGGAATTGCAATCATCCGATCTCGATCTGGTCGTCGCCGGTACCGCCAACGCGGTGCTGATGGTGGAGTCCGAAGCGAAACTCCTGTCCGAGGATGTGATGCTGGGCGCGGTGATGTTCGGCCACAAGGAAATGCAGGCCGCGATCCGCGCGATCGCCGAACTCGCGACGGAAGTCGGCAAGCCGTCGTGGAACTGGCAGGCGCCCGAGCGCGACGCGCAGCTCGTCGCTGCCGTGCGCGGTGAAGTCGGCGACAAGCTGGCCCAGGCGTTCCGGATCAAGGACAAGCTGCAACGCCGCGACGCGATCGCCGCGCTGAAAACCGGCGTGCTGGAAGCGTTGAAACCGCAGGCCGAAGAAAAGGCCTGGCCGGCGGCGGATCTCGCCGGCGAATTCGAGGATCTCGAATACCACACGATGCGCGATCACGTGCTGAAGACGAAGCAGCGCATCGATGGCCGCGGCCTCGAGGACATCCGCCCGATCAACGTGCGCGTCGGCGTGCTGCCGCGCACCCACGGTTCGGCGCTGTTCACCCGCGGCGAAACCCAGGCGCTGGTCACGGTGACGCTTGGCACCGGCCGCGACGCGCAGATCATCGACGCGCCGGAAGGCGAATCGAAGGACACCTTCCTGTTCCACTACAACTTCCCTCCGTATTCGGTGGGCGAAACCGGCCGCATGGGCGGTCCGAAGCGCCGCGAGATCGGCCACGGCCGCCTCGCCAAGCGCGGCGTGCAGGCGGTCAAGCCGTCGATGGAAGAATTCCCGTACGTGATCCGCTGCGTCAGTGAGATCACCGAGTCCAACGGCTCATCGTCGATGGCGTCGGTCTGCGGTTCCTCGCTGGCGATGATGGACGCGGGCGTGCCACTGCGCGCACCGGTCGCGGGCATCGCGATGGGCCTGGTGAAGGAAGGCAACGACTACGTCGTGCTGAGCGACATCATGGGCGACGAGGATCACTTGGGCGACATGGATTTCAAGGTTGCCGGCACCGCCGAAGGCGTGTCCGCGCTGCAGATGGACATCAAGATCGACGGCATTACCGAAGAGATCATGCGCACCGCGCTGAAGCAGGCGCACAACGGGCGCATGCACATCCTTGGCGAGATGGCGAAGGCGATCTCCACGCCGCGCGGAGAGATGAGCGAATACGCGCCGCGGTTGCTGACCATCAAGATCCACCCGGACAAGATCCGCGAAGTCATCGGCAAGGGCGGCGCGACGATCCGTTCGATCACCGAGGAAACCGGCACCACCATCGACATCTCCGACGACGGCACCGTGGTAATCGCGTCGGTCAACCGCGAAGCGGCCGACAATGCCAGGCACCGCATCGAGCAGATCGTGGCCGATGTCGAACCCGGTCGTATCTACGAGGGCAAGGTCGTCAAGCTGATGGACTTCGGCGCGTTCGTCACCATCCTGCCCGGCAAGGATGGCCTGGTGCACGTTTCGCAGATTTCCAACGAGCGCGTCGAGAAGGTTTCCGACAAGCTACACGAAGGCGACATCGTCAAGGTCAAGGTGCTGGAAGTCGACAAGCAGGGCCGCATCCGCCTGTCGATGAAAGCCGTGACGGAAGAAGAAAAAGCCGCCACTGCCTGATGCGCATGAGAACGGGCCGCAAGGCCCGTTCTTTTTGGCTGCATTGCGCCTCTTCCGCTTTTTCGGGAAACGGGTAGACTCCAATTCACGGGCGACGCCGGCAGGTCCGACGCCCCCGCGGAGTGCTGGAGGGCGCGATGCAGCCAACCGATATCCGCAACCCGCAATATTTCCACAAGGTGGTGGACTGCCAGTGGGCGTGCCCCGCGCACACGCAGGTGCCGCGCTACATACGCCTGATTGCCGCGGGTCGTTACGACGACGCGTACCTGCTGAATTGGGATTCCAATGTGTTCCCGGGCATCCTCGGCCGCACCTGCGATCGCCCGTGCGAACCGGCGTGCCGGCGCGGGCGGGTCGAAGAAAACAACGGAGAAAAACCCGAGCCGGTCGCGATTTGCCGATTGAAGCGCGTCGCCGCCGACAATCGCAGCACCGACATCGACAAGTGGATGCGCGCGCGATTGCCCGAACGGATTCCCGGCACCGAAAAGTTTCGGATCGCTTGTGTGGGCGCGGGCCCGGCGTCACTCACTGTCGCGCGCGACCTCGCGCCGCTGGGCTATGGCATCACGATCTTCGAGACAGATGCGAAGGGTGGCGGCTTCATGCGCACCCAGGTGCCGCGGTTCCGCCTGCCGGAGCGCGTCATCGACGAGGAAGTCGGCTACATCCTCGATCTCGGCGTTGAACTGATCGGCAACCGCCGCATCGATTCGCTGCGCAAGCTGCTGGATGAAGCCTTCGACGCAATCTTCATCGGCTGCGGCGCGCCGCGCGGGCGCGACCTGCACATTCCGGGGCGCGATGGGAACACCGACAAGATCCACGTCGGCATCGAGTGGCTGGCATCGGTGTATTTCGGGCACGTCACCAAGGTTGGCAAGCGCGTGCTGGTGCTGGGCGGTGGCAACACCGCGATGGACTGCTGCCGCAGCGCGCGCCGCCTCGGCGGCGATGACGTCAAGGTCATCGTGCGTTCCGGCTACGAGGAAATGAAGGCCAGCCCGTGGGAAAAAGAAGACGCCGAACACGAAGGCGTCGAAATCCTCAACTGGCTGAATCCGAAATCGTTCGTGCACGAAAACGGCAGGCTCTCCGGCATGTGGTTCACGCCGATGCGCGAAGAACACGACGCCAACGGCAAACGCAAACTGCTGCCGACCGGCGAGCCGGATCGTTACTTCGAATGCGACGAAGTGCTGATCGCGGTCGGCCAGGAAAACGCATTTCCATGGATCGAGCGCGACCTCGGGATGGAGTTCGACGAGTGGGGCATGCCGAAACTCGACAAGCTCACGATGCAATCGACGAATCCGAAAGTCTTCTTTGGCGGTGATGCGGCGTTCGGCCCCAAGAACATCATCTGGGCCGT
>JAJPJT010000096.1 GCA_021324095.1 Gammaproteobacteria bacterium | reverse complement strand
TGCCGGAACCCGTGACGCCCAGCAGCGTCTGTGCCGCAAGACCTGCATCGAAGCCCTCGATGAGCTTCGTGATTGCCTGTGGCTGGTCGCCCGACGGCTGGTACGGCGCAACCAGTTCGAAGCGCTGGTCGTCGTGCTGCGGAGTGCGGCTTGCATCCATCCCGGCATTATACGTTTGCCCTGCTGACAACCCTTGTCAGCAATGGCTTGCCTGTTGCTTTGCTCGTCCTACCGTGTCGCCGCCAGCCTCGTCGGCGGCGGCCCAGGCATGGCGCGATAAATGGGCTTTATGGCCGCACCTAATCTTGGTGCACGCGCCCATTCGCCGGAGTAAGCTCCCCCGGTCAATCGCGAGGTTTGGGGCATGGCTCTCCAATCCGCGGCCGAACAGCCGCAAAGCTTCGACGACGACGCCTGGGACGACCTCCTCAATTACATCGAGGAACACCGCGTCATCCCGATCATCGGCCCGGAACTCCTGCGGGTGCAGACCGACAGCGGCCTGCGTCCGCTGTACGGCTGGCTGGCCGAGAAACTCGCGGCGCGTCTTGCGGTGGATACCTCCGAACTGCCGCAGCCGCCCACGCTCAACGACGTGGTGTGTTGCTATCTCGGACAGCGTGGTCGGCGCGAGGAAGCGTACACACGCCTGCGCTCGATCATGCGCGAGCTGAACGTGGAACCGCCACCGGCGCTGCGCCAGCTCGCGCAGATCACCGATTTCGACCTGTTCGTGACCACCACGTTCGATCCGCTGCTCGCCGGCGCGATCAACCTCGAACGTTACGGCGGCCAGCCTTCGACCGAAGTGATCGCCTACAGCCCCAACCGCATCGCCGACCTGCCGTCCGAACGCGGCGACCTGCAGCGCACCGTGGTGTACCACTTGCTGGGAAAGCTCTCCGCCTCGCCGACCTACGTGCTGTCGGACGAAGACATGCTGGAGTACATCTGCGCGCTGCAGTCCGAACACCTGACGCCGGAAAAACTCTTCCACGAACTGGAACACAACCATCTTTTGCTGATCGGCAGCAACTTCTCGAACTGGCTGGCACGGCTGTTCCTGCGCATGGCCAAGCGCAAGCGGCTGTCGGATCCGCGCGATGTCACCGAGGTGTTCGCCGACGACCACACCACCCAGGATGGGCGGTTGGTGGCGTTCCTGCAGCAGGTCAGCGTGCGCACCCGCGTGTACGCCGGCGCGGAAGGATTCGTCGCCGAATTGCACCGCCGCTGGATCGCGCGGCAGCCCGCGACGCCAGCGGCATCCGGGCCGTCGCCGCAACGTTTCCTGCCGCCGGCGCGCGAGATGCCTGCCAACGCGATCTTCATCAGCTACGCGCGCGAGGACCTGCCCGCCGTGCAGCGGCTCAAGGCAGGCCTCGACGCGGCCGGACTCACCACCTGGTTCGACCTCGATCGCCTCGAAAGCGGCGACGACTACGACCGCAAGATCCACGCGAACATCGCGCGTTGCAGTTTCTTCGTGCCGGTGATTTCGGCGACCACCCAGAACCGGCTCGAAGCCTATTTCCGGCGCGAGTGGAGCTACGCGGTGGACCGCGTGCGCAACATGGCGGGTGGCGCGGTCTTCATCCTGCCGGTGTGCATCGACGACACGCCTGAAGCCGCGGCGCACGTGCCGGACCTGTTCAAGGCCGTGCACATGACGCGCCTGCCAGGCGGCGAACCGACGCCGGAATTCCTGCGGCGCCTGCAGACCCTGTTCGGCGGGAGCGGCACATGAACGACGTCAACCGCGCAGAGACGGTCACGCTCGACCCGCAGAATCCCTGGCTGGGCCTGTTCTCGTATTCCGAGGAAACGCGCGCCTACTTCCACGGCCGCGACGAGGAAGCGGCCGAACTCGCGCGTCGCGTCCAGCGCGCGCTGCTCACGGTGCTGTTCGGCCAGTCCGGTCTCGGCAAGACCTCGCTGCTGCGCGCCGGTCTGGTGCCGCGCCTGCGCGACCTCGGCTACTGCCCCGTGTACGTGCGGCTGGATTACGCGCCCGGCTCGCCCTCCGCGTCCGAACAGATCAAGCGGGCGGTGTTTCGCGCCACCGCCGAAGCCGGCCACTGGACGCGGCCGGGCGCCGCCGTCGCGGGGGAATCGCTGTGGGAATTCCTGCACCACCGCGAAGACCTGTTGCGCGATGCCGACGGCCGTCCGCTGATCCCGCTACTGATCTTCGACCAGTTCGAGGAAATCTTCACCCTCGGACAGGCCGATGACGCGGGCCGGCAGCGTGCCAAGCAATTCCTGGACGACCTCGCCGATCTCGTCGAGAACCGCCCGCCCGCGGCGCTGGAAAAGCGCCTCGACGAAGACGATGCGGCCGTCGCGCAATTCGATTTCGCACGCGCGGATTACCGCGTCCTGATCGCGCTGCGCGAGGATTATCTGGCGCACCTCGAGGGCCTCAAGGACGTCATGCCCTCGATCACGCAGAACCGGATGCGGCTGGCGCGGATGACCGGCGCGCAGGCGCTGTCCGCGGTGCTGAAACCGGGCGGCACGCTCGTGTCGCGGGAAGTCGCCGAAGCCATCGTGCGCTTCGTGGCCGGTGGTTCGGAATTGGCCAATGCGGAGATCGAGCCGTCGCTCCTGAGCCTCGTCTGCCGCGAACTGAACACCGCGCGGCAGGCGCAAGGGCGCAAGGAAATTTCCGCCGACCTGCTCGCCGGTTCGCGCGACACCATCCTCAGCGAATTCTACGAACGCGCGCTCGCCGACCAGCCCGAAGGCGTGCGCCGCGTGGTCGAGGACGAGCTCCTCACCGAATCCGGCTATCGCGAAAGCCTCGCCGAGGAACGCGTGTTGAAAGCGCTGGCCGCGGCCGGCGCCGCGCCTGGCGCGCTGGCGACGCTGGTGAACCGGCGATTGCTGCGGATCGAGGAACGCCTCGACATGCGCCGCGTGGAACTGACCCACGACGTGCTGTGCGGCGTGGTGCTCGCCAGCCGCAACCAGCGTCACGCGCGTGAAGCGCAAGAGGCCGCCGAACGCCAACTCGCCGAACAGCGCGAGCGCGAGGCCGCCACCCACCGCGCGCTGCTGCGCACGCGCATGGTCGCCACCGTGTGCATCGTGTTGCTGGTGCTCGCGATCATCGCTGCGGCCTTCGGCTTTGTCGGCATGCATCGCGCCAAAACCGCGCAAGCCGAAGCCCAGGCCTCGCGCACCAACGCCGAAAACCTGGTCGGTTTCATGATCGAGGACTTTTACAACGAACTGGCCCCGACCGGCCGGCTCGACACGCTGGGGATGCTGGCGCAGAAAACCGTGGACTATTACAACGGCCTGCCGCCCGCGCTGCGCACCCCCGAAACCGAAATCAACCGCGCGATGGCACTGGTGCGCCTGGCCTCGGCCCAGAACGCCAGCGGGGATCAGAAAGACGCGACCAGGAACTTCGGTGAAGCCAAGGCGGCGTTCGAGAAACTGCGCGCGGCAGGCGACGACGGCGAACCGGTGATCTACGGACTCGCCTTGATCCTGTACGACCAAAATTACGGCGCCGCCGTGGGCGGCGGGACTTCAGCGCCGATGGACCAGGCCGCCGCGCTGCTGCGGCCGCTCGTCAATGGCCCGAATCCGTCGCGTCGGGTGCGGCAACTGTATGCCGACACGTTGAACGTTGTTTGCCTTGACCAACCACCACAGCAGGCGTTGGCGACCTGCGATGAAGCGCTGAAGACGCTTGCGGGACTCGGCGCGCTCAATCTTTCGGACCTGGATGCCACGGCGTCCTGGGCCGACACCGCCGATACCAAGGCGGGATCGCTGCAAGGTCTCGGCCGCACCGCCGAGGCGCAAGCCTTGGAGCAACAAGTGTACGCCATGACGGAGAAAGTCCTGGCCCGCCGTCCCGGCGATCTGCATTCGCTGGAGGACCGCTTCTTTGCCGCGAATCGGCTCGCACTCCTTGCCGGCAGCCGCCATGATGCGATCGCGGCGATGGATTACGCGCACCGATCAGTGCAGGCCGCCCAGGAATGGGCGCGATTCAATCCGTCGAGCCTCGGCGCGTGGAACAGGTGGGCGCAGGCCATGGATGGGGTTGCGTTCTGGCAATATGAACGTGGCGACATATCCGATGCCATCGCCACTGAGCATGCGGCGTGGGCCCTCGCGCAGGATCCGCGCAGCCCCAAGGGCCTTGCTCTCACGACTTGGTACATTCAGGGCCGCTTGGCGAGAGTTCTTGCGGAAAACGGCGAGGCGGGTGCCGAACAGTCGGCGCAGGCAGCCGCGCATAGTCTACAAATGCTGGTTGCGGGTTCGCCTCCCGATTCCCCGCAGCGTCGGCTTGCGGCGACAAATCTGCCGCTGGCGGACGCGGAAATCAAACTGGACGAGGGCTCGCCGCAACCCGCACTGGCCGAAGCCATTGCGGCGCGCGCCAGGATCGAGCCCATCGAGGTTCCCGCGACGGACGCCGCTACAACCCGCTGGAAAACCAACTATTTGCAAATCAGCTTCAACGTCGCCGCGCGGGCGGCCGTGCAGCTCGGGCGCTATGCACAGGCGGAAGCTTCGGCGCGCCGGTGGCTGGCCCTGGCTCCGGGTTCGGTGGATTCGCAAACCGACCCGAAACCGCTCGAATTCCAAGCCACAAGCATTCTTGCCGAGGCCATCGCGATGCAGGGCCGCAAGGACGAAGCCCGCAAAACCCTGCAACCGGCGCTCGCGTACTACGAGCAGCAACAAAAAGCCGGCGACACCGATACCGACTTCTGCCGCGATTACGCCTACGCGCTGTACGTCAGCGCGATTGCGCAGCCGGATGACGCGAACGGCCGCAAACAGCGCGACGCGGCGCTGACCGAGGCGGCGAAGCAGATCGCCGGCGCCTCGCCGGAAGCGCAGAAGCTGGTGGACATGCGCCATGTCTCGGGGCTGATCGCCAAGGCTCGCCAAACCTGAGGTAGAGCTGACGTGGGAGCGGGCGGTGCCCGTGACCGATCTCGCGCCACAACCCGAACCTCTGTCGCGGCCATCGGCCGCTTCCAGATCGGGTACCGAGGTTCCGCTGCTTGTTTTTGAGCCGCACGTCAGACGTTTCTTACCCGACGCGCGACACCTGCCGACGAAACGCGGCGGTACCTGCTGCTGTGCCGCTCACCGCATGCCGGGCAATCTGTTTCCCCGCTCACGGAGGAAACGGGCATGCACGGCCAACACGGTTTCACCCTGACGGAACTGCTGATCACGCTTGCGGTCGCAGGTATCCTCGCATTGATCGGCGCGCCCGCGATGGGGCATTTGATGGCACGCACGCAGGACGCGAGCACCGAAGCCTCGATGGCCGACACGTTGCGTCAGGCGCGCACCGCTGCAGTCGCCCACAATGCGCGCGTGCTGGTGTGTCCAAGCCGCAATGGTCGCTCATGCCAGGCGGGCGATGACTGGCAGCACGGCTGGATCATTGCCAAGGACGATGATCATGATGGACAGCCCGACGCTGGAACACCAATCATCGCGACGCAATCCGCCATGCCGTCGGGCACGCGCGTCGTCACCAGCGCGGGCCGTCGGCAGGTCACTTTCCAGCCGAGCGGCAGCGCAGGCGGAAGCAACGTGACCTTCACCGTCTGTCACGCGCGCGAGCGCAGCGGCAGATCGGTAATCGTCGCGAACTCCGGCCGCGTGCGGCTCGAGGATGCCGACGCCGCGCACCTGCAGGCGTGCCTTGCGGGAATTTCGTGATTGCGTGGCGACGCACGACCGTGATGAACACGCTTACCAGACCCGGGCGGTAGGAGTTCGAGCCCGTTCTGCTCCTCCTTCCAAGAGCGAGGGGTGGGGATGGACCTCTAAGGCCGACCGCAGTACCGGTAATACGCGATGCCGAAATCCTGGAACGCGTGTTCGTTGCGCGTGCCGACATGATCCACGACGACGCCGGACAACGTTGGTGTCGCTGCGCCATCCAGCATGCCCGTGTCGTGCAGGGCGGCGTACTCGTCCTGATCGAGAGCCACCGCGCCCGCCAGCGCTTCCTGGAACCGGATGGCCCGCGCTGCATCGCGCCACCCGGATGCGACGCGCGAGGGAATCGCCTCCGCCGCATCGCCGCTGCCGTAACCGAGCATCAGCAGCTCGTGTCCGTCGAATTCGATATCGTGCGCGGCGGCTTCCTCGAGGCCCGCGGCCAACCATGCGGGCAGTGCGGCCGTGTAAAGATTGCCGAGCTCCATCATGGACCCGGAACCCACTTGCAACTTTCCATCGACCACGTGTCGGTACTGCGCGCTCTTGCGAAATGCCTTGAGCAGCGCGGTGGATGCCGGGTACGCATCGTCCGGCAAGCTGTCGCCGCCGCAGGCTTGCACGCCGGACTGCCATTCGTTCTCGACGCTCCGGCGATCCACACCCGCGGCGCCACAGTAGCCGGCCAATTCGGCAGCCGAAGCGGCATCACCGTGGACCGCGTCGTGAGCGAGGGCCGCCAGATACGCCATCGCCCAGGCGTTGCGCGGCATGCGGTGATACGGCCGGTGCATGAACACGGCGCCCAGATCGCGGATCCACGCGCTGCGCGATCCCGCGTGGCGCGCGAACATCGCGTCCAGCGCGCGCAATGTCGCATCGGTATAGCAGTCCGTCGAATATTTGCCGTTGAACACGGGCAGGTCCGTCAGGCGTCCGTGATGGCCGGGCGTCTGGCCCGCGAAGCGCAGGAATGGCTTCCGGAAATCCAGGCCACGGTACTCCGAAGCGCTGCCGCTCGATGCGAGGTCGAGTTCCAACAAACGCGGGGAAGATTCCAGCAACATCGCGACCGCACCCGCTCCCTGCGTCGGCTCACCGCTGCTGCCGCGCGCATATTCGGCGATGTCGGCGGCCACTACGATCGCCTGCCGATCGCGCCCGTCGCAGGCGAGATAGCGCAGTCCGCCCTTCAACGCGTACACGCCGCCGAGGCAGGCGTGCTTGAATTCCGGGACTTCGCAGTCACGCGCAAGCGCAGGATTGCCTTCGGCCGCCAGCGCCGCATCCACCAGCCCGCGTACGATCACCGCTCCCGCGGCGTTGTCGATGCTGGATTCGGTTCCCAGCGCCAGGTAACCGATGCGCCGCGGATCGACGTCGTATTGCGCGATCAACCGCAACACCGCATTCGCAGCCAGGGTGTACACGTTCTGGTCGGGCCCGGGCATCCGGAATGCGTGGCCGACCACTGCGTGTGTCTTGGCGGTGTCGTTGCCGGTCCAGCCGCACCAATGGCCAAGATCCACCCGGTACGGCGGAAGATAGACGGCCATTCCGCTGATGCCGGTGGGAGGATTTGCTGCAGTCGGGCGTGCGGACACGATACGTTCCTGTTGCGGACGGTTGAAGCGCGCGAGTATGCGGGAAAACCGCGTCCATGCCGCGTGAACGGTGCACACGGAGGGCCAAATGAAAAAGGCCGGCGCTGTGCCGGCCTTTCGAATTGGCGCGAGCCCCGACTCGAACGTGCCTCTCAAGTGACTGATTCGCCTGTCGCAAACGCATGTGCTTGGCGAATTGTACGCACAAAGTTACGCACAGATCGCGCCATCGACTTTGCTGACGAGGCCACGGTGATCGCAGCCACGGCCGCAGTCGTATGAAAATGCCTCCGCGTGGCCACGACAGGACGGTACGAGCCAACTGGCGCTATCGGCCCAAGGCGGCCAGTCTTGCCTCCGATTGAGTTGTCCCACAGCGGTCATTCACTCGCGCTACGAACGATCAATTGAAGGAACACCAAGCGTTCACCGCAGATTGGTACGCGCCGCAGCAACAGCAGGCACGCTACCCCCTGCTTGCGGCGCCAACACTCGCGCCGCAGCCTGAAACCGAAACGCCGCCGGCGACCGCTGCACGACGGGCGCGTCGTGCGATGGATCTACGCAGCACGGTCCCGCGCCCAGCAGCGGATCGCGGCGAACGGCAGGTGCGCCGCCAGCGAACTTTCACGCCGACGGCAGGTCACACCGGCCAAATTTCATCAACCGACGGGGTGACCCATGATGTCGAGGTTGGGCATAGTCGGCAGTGGCGAGATGAGAACGTCGAGCCGCTTTGTCGTTGACAAGGGTGGGTGTGGTAATGCGGACCGCGACGCTTGGTGGTCCACCACAGGTGGCGTAAAGAAAGCGCGACATAGCCAATCGGACGCAGCGTCAACCCACGGGGCTCAGAGACGGCAATCTTGGGCTCGATTCGCGAATGACCGGCATCTTCATAACGTGCTGGGTTACGCACGCGGTCGGCGGCTGGCGAGGCAGATCGAAATCGCCCGCGCGCGAGTGAGGGCCCTCGAAGAAACGCAGCGACGCGCGCTGCCTGGTTTGCTGAAGCGCGAGCTTGACGCAGCGCGGCGGCGCCTTTCGGATCTGTTGTGCTTGCAGGCAGATAGACGTGACGTCCGACAATGGCCGACAGTACGACAAGACGAACCGGTTGAAGTCGATGACGGCGCATCCGACTTGCGAAACACGTGGTGTGAAGCGCGCCATAGCGGACGGGCGGACGTACGAGTAGGTCTGGATTAGGCTCGAGCCGTACGAGCACGAAGGCAGCGACGGCCACGCCACCCCGAACCTTCGCCAGCGCCTTGGCTGAGAAGGGGGCAGTGTCCCGGCCCTGTTGGAGTCAACTGATGCGACCGGTATATCCGTACCGCGGGTTCACCGACCCAACTCCGCCGATATGCGCAAGCTGTTCAATTCCGGCAAGCGTTACATTGCGCACCACAACGTCCATCCCAAACCTTCAATTGGACGGCCCAAGCTCACGATATCCTGCAAAAGGTCCGGCCGGCAGCGGCAAAAATCCCGATTCTGCTTAACTTCGCAAGGACCGCTTGGATACGTCAGCCGCCGATCTCCGGGCGGGTTGAAGCTGCCCGCCCACCGAATGCTTTCGTGGGATCGTCGCTCGTGCCGGACGCCGCAACCAGCCGGTCGATCAATTTGCCGAGCTTCCAGGCATCCAGCGGCTTCACCAGGTGCTGGTCGAAGCCCGCGGCTTTCACCTTTGCCTGATCGCTGACTTGCCCATAACCGGTGATCGCGACCAAAGGCAAATGTTCGCATCCGGGCGTGCTGCGCACGAGCCCCGCAAGTTCATAGCCGTCGATCACCGGCATGCCGATGTCCACCAGCGCGATCTGCGGGCCGAATTCGGCAAGTGCCTTCAAGGCGGCAGCTCCATCATGTACCGCATGCGTCTGGTAGCCCATTTCGTTGAGCAGCAACGCTAGGCTTTCTGCTGCCTCCGGGTAATCGTCCACGATCAGCACCCGAGCCTTTTCCGCGTGCCTCTCCGGTCCGGGCGCAATGGCCGCCGGCGAGACCGCTTTGTCCCGAATGCGCCGGCGCTTCAGCAGCGGCAACCGGACCGTGAATTCGCTCCCCTTGTCGCGACCAGCGCTGGCCACTTCAACGGTTCCGCCGTGCATCCGGACCAGATTGCTGACAATCGCCAGACCCAAGCCCAATCCACCTGGTGCACGATCGGTCGACTGCGCGGCTTGGGTGAACAACTCGAAAACGTGCGGCAGCAATTCAGCATCGATGCCCTGGCCTTCGTCACGCACGCGGAGAACTACCTGGCGGTTGTCGTCCGTTGCGCTGAGATAGATCGCCCGATCTGGCGGCGAATATCTAGCGGCATTGGTCAGGAGATTGATCAACACCTGCACCAGCCGTCGCTTGTCGCCCGAGACCGTCAGTCCGTTCGCCAACTCCGTGTGCAGCGACTGCCGGCGCTCTTCCATCACCGGTTGGATGGCCTGCACCGCCACGGACACGATGTCCTTGATATCCACCGGTTCGCGCTTTAGTTCGAGCTTGCCGCTCGCGATCCGCGCGACGTCGAGCAGGTCGTCCACCAGCCCGGTGAGGTGTCGCACCTGCGCCTCGATGATCCCGTGCTCGCGCGCGAACACATCCGGCGCACGCATCTTCATGAGTTCCAGCGTGGTGGTGATAGGCGACAGCGGGTTGCGCAATTCGTGGCCAGAAGTGGACCCACCCGTTTGAACAGTCGAACCCGGTTCGATAAGTGGATGCCTGCTCGGTTCAAGCTGCCTTGGGCAGGGGCAGCGGTTGGTTGAAGTAGACCTGA
>JAJPJT010000025.1 GCA_021324095.1 Gammaproteobacteria bacterium | reverse complement strand
TGGCCGCTGGATCGAGCATCACAATGGCTGGAACGCTTGCGACGCCTGCCAACCGACGTCGTCAACCACATGCAGGCGTGCGCGTGAAATTCGTGGGGAAACCTCAGAGCCAAAACCATTGCGCCGCGCACGCCGGTTTCGGCAACGTCGTGTTGCCGAAACTGTCCTTGGTGCTCGCCGAGCGGCGGCCGCGCCGAACTCGGCCATCCATGGCCTCGGACATGCGGCGCTTGCTCCGCCGTTCGGCTGCGCGCCGCGGCGTCATGCAAAGGCGCGGAGAAAAGCTCCGCTTCGACGCCGGCCATCCATGGCCTCATCCGGAGCAAGTGCGAGCAATCTGCATGGTCCGACCCTGCGCGCAGGAAGCGCGCCCCACGGGGCCCCTCGAACACGGCGAGTGGTTGACGGATCAGTCCGGAGGATGGCGCACAGGAGGTGCTGTCGGCGAACCCCGTCGGCCGCGAGCGAGTCCGGAGCACATGGACGTGCGGAGGACGTGCTCGCGGGGTGGCCTTTCTCTTGGTGACTTCTCTTTGGCCAAGCAAAGAGAAGTCACCCGGCCGCCCGGGAGGCGGCCGGAATCAAGACATGGACGTCGCACCAAGCACGGGGCCAAAGGCGACCTTGGCGTGCCTTACGCGGCTTTCTTCCATTGGCCGAGCGCGGCGAGCCCGTTGTCGCGCGCGCGTTCGACCACGATCTTCTGCGCGGCGCCGAAGTTGCCGGCCATGTCCTTGGCCCACAGGTGCAGCGCGGCCTGCTGCATCGCGCGGCCGTAGGAGAACGACAGCGGCCACGGATGCGGACCGAGACGATTCATCGCATTCAAATGCTCGGTGGCGTCCTCGTCGCTCTGGCCGCCGGACAGGAACACGATGCCCGGCAGCACCGCCGGCACCGCGGACTTCAGGCACAGGATGGTGGACTCCGCGACTTCCTCGACGCCGGCCTGTTCCGGGCAATCCTTGCCGGACAGCACCATGCTGGCCTTCAGGATGGTGCCTTCCAGCATCACGTTGTGCTCGTACAGCGCGGAGAACAGCGAGCGCAGCGTCGCTTCGGTGACCTCGTAGCAGGTTTCGATGTCGTGGTCGCCGTCCATCAGCACTTCCGGTTCGACCATCGGCACCAGACCCGCTTCCTGGCACAGCGCGGCGTAGCGCGCCAGGGCGTGGGTGTTGGCGTCGATGCAGGTGCTTGACGGCATGTCGTCGCCGATCGTGATCACGGCGCGCCATTTGGCGAATTCGGCGCCCAGCTTCACGTATTCCTCGAGACGTCCGCGCAGGCCGTCCAGCCCTTCGGTGACCAGTTCACCTGGAAAACCAGCCAGCGGCTTGGCACCGAGGTCGACCTTGATGCCGGGGATGATGCCGGCGTCCTTCATGACCTTCGTGAACGACACGCCGGCCTTGGTGGATTGGCGAATGGTTTCGTCGTACAGGATCGCGCCCGAGATGTGCTGGCTGAGCCCCGGCGCGGTCAACAGCATTTCGCGGTAGGCGCGGCGGTGCTCCTCGCTGTCGGGCACGCCGACGGCATCGAAACGCTTCTTGATGGTGCCCGAGGATTCGTCGATCGCGATGATGCCTTTGCCGGGCGCAACCATCGCCTGCGCGACGGCTTCCATTTGATCGATGCTCATGACGGTATTCCGCTGCTGTCCGGGACCCTCAAGTATAGGCGAGCATGCGGGTGTTTGCCGGCGGCAGCCCCTCACCCGGCCTTGCTCGCACCTTCTCTGGTGCTCGCCCTGCAGGCCAGCTGCGCCGCTCGCGGCCGATCCGGCCGGCCGTAGAGCGTTTGTCGGGAGAGCGGCAATCAAAAATCAACGATACGCTTTCGGAAAATCCTTCAGCGTGCACGCATCCGCGATCTTTTTGCGTGTCGCGGGATCCGCCGGCAGGTTGAACGGGATGATGATGTAGGTGAATACGGGTTGCCGCGCGGCGTTGTTCGCGCCCGGCACGTAGTGCATGTCCTTGACCGCGCTGGCTGCGACCGACTTCAGGTCCCCGGCCGGAATCGTCTCGCGCACCACGATGTCGTGGGTCATGCCGTCCGATCCGATCATGTAGGTGACGGCTGCGCAGGTCGGTTTGCTGAGGTTCACGCCGCTGTTCGGCACATCCACGTTCAGTGACGTATTCGTCATCACCCAATAATTGGGCAGTTGGTCTGGCGGCACGGCACGCACGTTCGGTCCGACGGCTGCACCGGCCGCAAACGCGGCGCACGCAAAAATCGCACCCACGCTCCCCTTGCCCAAACGCCGAAGGAACAAACGATGCGGGTGCTTGCGTGCATGCTCCCTCGGCCGTGGGGCACGCGCGGCGTTGGGCACGCGTGTGGGTGATGGAGACGCCCGTAGCTGGTTCATAGGTCGCGCAAGCTCTCGGCAATCCCGTCCGGACCGACGCTGAGCAGTTTCAGCGTGTTGGTGCCGCCGCCGCGGCCGGTGTGGTCGCCGTGGGTCAGCAATACGCGATCGCCTTCGGCGAGATCGCCGCTCTGGAACAATTGGCGCACGGCCTCACGTACGACCAACGCCGGATAGGCGCCCTTGCCCTCGAACGGCAGGGGTTTCACATCGCGCAGCAGCACCATGTGGCGGCACGCCTCGGCGCTGGGCGTGAGCGCGTAGATGGGCACGGACGAGCGGTAGCGCGACAGCCATTGCGCGGTGGTGCCGGATTCGGTCAGCGCCACGATCGCGCGCACCGGCATTTGCGTCGCGAGAAACATCGCCGCCATCGCGATGGCCTGGTCGGTGCGGTCGAGCCGGTGCGTGAGCGCCGAAATGTTCTCGACCGGCACGAACTGGCGTTCGGCGCCGAGGCAGATGCGACTCATCGCCGCCACCGCGACGTCCGGGTGTTTGCCCGCGGCGGATTCCTGCGACAGCATGACGGCGTCGGTGCCGTCGATCACGGCGTTGGCGACGTCGAGCACCTCGGCGCGCGTGGGAATGGGTGACTCCACCATCGATTGCAGCATCTGAGTCGCGGTGATGACCACGCGGTTGCGGGCCAGCGCTTCGCGGATGATCTTTTTTTGCAGGCCGGGCAGTTCGGCGTCGCCGATCTCCACGCCAAGATCGCCGCGCGCGACCATCACCGCGTCGGACGCGTCGATGATCTCTTCGAGCGCCGCGATGGCTTCGGCACGCTCGATCTTGGCGACCAGCCATGCATTGCCACCGGCTTCGCGCAGCAACTTGCGCGCTTCCACGATGTCATCGGCCGAACGCACGAATGACACCGCGAGGAAATCGGCCTTGAGCTGGGCGGCCAGCTTGATATCGGCACGATCCTTGTCGGACAGGGCACCCAGCGACAGCCCGCCGCCCTTGCGGTTGAGTCCCTTGCGGTCGGAAAGCTTGCCGCCGATCGTGACCCTGCAGTGGATCTGCGCGCCGTCGATGCTTTTTACTTCGAGTTCGAGCAGACCGTCGTCCAGCAGCAGGTGGTCGCCCGCTTTCACGTCCCCCGGCAGCCCGAGGTAACTCACGCCTACGTGGGTCGCGTCGCCCAGCGGCGCGTCGGCGCGGCAGTCGAGGGTGAAATCGGCGCCTGTTTCAAGTTGCACGGGCCCGTTCGCGAACCGCTTGATGCGGATCTTGGGGCCCTGCAGGTCGGCCAGGACGCCCACCTCGCGGCCCAGTTTCGCTGCAGCCGCGTGGGCTTCGCGCGCGCGGCGCAGGTGGTCGTCGGCTTCGCCGTGCGAGAGGTTCAGCCGGACCACATCAACGCCTTCGCGCAAGGTTCGTTCCAGCATGCCGGGAGCATCGGTGGCGGGGCCGAGGGTGGCGACGATGCGGGTGCGGCGCGTGGTGTTCATCCACCTACGCTATCACACGAACGGCCTTGCTGATCGCTCGGCGCGCAGGTCCTGGTATGACGTGCCGCAAATTTACGTTGTCATTCCGGGGCACGCGCCCGCTTTACCCGCGCCGCAAGCCGGAATTCAAAAGCCGGATGCTGGATCTCCTTCGGGGTTCGTCCTGAATGGCGCAGACTACGCTAAAACTTCGGCTTTTCCGGCGCGTCGCGGTAGCGCGCGACCGACGCGCGGATCTCCTCGCGCGCGGCGGCGGCGTCGCCCCAGCCGGCGATCTTCACCCATTTGCCGGTTTCGAGATCCTTGTAGTGCTCGAAAAAGTGCGCGATGCGGTCGCGCCAGTGTTGCGGTGCGTCGCCGATGTCGCGGATGTGCGCGTAACCCCTGAACACCTTGTCGCAGGGCACCACGACCAGCTTGGTGTCGTGTCCGGCTTCGTCGTCCATGTTCAGCAGCCCGATCGGCCGGCAGCGGATCACCGCTCCCGCGATCAGCGGCAGCGGCAGCAGCACCAATGCGTCCGCCGGATCGCCGTCGCCCGAAAGCGTGTTGGGAATGTAGCCGTAGTTGCACGGATAGCGCATCGGCGTCGACAGCACCCGGTCCACGAAGATCGCACCGGACTCCTTGTCCACTTCGTACTTGACCGGTTCGGCGTCCTTCGGGATTTCGATGACGACATTGACGTCGTCCGGCACGTCGCGGCCGGCGGGGACGAGGTCCAGGCCCATGGGTTTGTCCTTGCGAAAACCGCGAATTTTACGCCAGTCATGCCTGCGCCTCATGCGCGTCGAAAAAAAGCCCCGCATTGCGCGGGGCTTTTCGCGGAACCTGCAGCGATCGAAGACTCAGTGCAGCGACAGCAGCGGGATGATCAACAGGGCGACGATGTTGATGATCTTGATCAGCGGGTTCACGGCAGGGCCTGCGGTGTCCTTGTACGGATCGCCGACGGTGTCGCCGGTCACCGCGGCCTTGTGCGCCTCCGAACCCTTGCCGCCGAAATTGCCGTCCTCGATGTACTTCTTCGCGTTGTCCCAGGCACCGCCGCCCGTCGTCATCGAAACCGCGACGAACAGGCCGGTGACGATGGTGCCGATCAGGACGCCGCCCAAAGCCAGCGGGCCGAGAAACAGGCCGACCACGATCGGCACGAAGATCGGCAGCAACGAGGGGATGATCATTTCCTTGACTGCCGCCTTGGTCAGCATGTCGACCGCACGGTCGTACTTCGGCTTGCCGGTGCCGTCCATGATGCCCTTGATCTCGCGGAACTGACGGCGGACTTCCTCGACCACCGAACCCGCGGCACGGCCGACCGCTTCCATCGCCATCGCGCTGAACAGGTACGGAACGAGACCGCCGATGATCAGCCCGATGATGACCTTGTAGTTGGACAGGTCGAATGCGAAGCCCTGGTGGAAACGCACTTCCAGGTGATGCACGTAATCGGCAAATAACACCAGCGCCGCGAGCACCGCCGATCCGATCGCATAACCTTTCGTCACCGCCTTGGTGGTGTTGCCGACCGCATCCAGCGGGTCGGTCACGCCGCGGACTTCCGCCGGCAGTTCGGACATTTCGGCGATGCCGCCGGCGTTGTCGGTGATCGGGCCGTAGGCATCGAGCGCCACGATCATGCCGGTCATCGAGAGCATCGCGGTCACGGCGATCGCGATGCCGTACAGACCGCCGGACGCGTTGGCGTAGTTGCCGCCGCATCCGGCGTAGTACGCCAGCCAGATCGACGCGCACAGCGCCAGTGCAGGCCAGGTCGTGGCCTTCATCGACACGCCGAGGCCCGCGATGATGTTGGTGCCGTGGCCGGTGGTCGAAGCCTTCGCGATGTGCTTGACCGGACCGTGTTCGGTGCCGGTGTAGTACTCGGTGATCCACACGATCAGCCCGGTGAGGACCAGCCCGTTCAGCGCGCAGAAAAACAACCGTTCGCCGCTGATGGCGTCGGCGCCGGTGCCGAGGCCGTTGGGGAACAGCGCCTGGGTGAGGAACCAGAACGCGATGGCCGCCAGGATTCCGGACGTGAAAACACCGCGGTACAGCGCGCCCATGATCGAGCCGCCCTGCTTGACGCGCACCACGAAGGTGCCGAGTACCGAGGCAATGATCGAGGCGGCGCCCAGCAGCAGCGGATACAGCACCGCGCTCGGGTTGGCGGCGAAGGTCAGGCCGCCCAGCAGCATGGTCGCGACCACGGTGACGGCGTAGGTCTCGAACAGGTCGGCGGCCATGCCGGCGCAGTCGCCGACGTTGTCGCCCACGTTGTCGGCGATCACCGCGGGGTTGCGCGGGTCGTCCTCGGGAATCCCGGCTTCGACCTTGCCGACGAGGTCGGCGCCGACGTCGGCGCCCTTGGTGAAGATACCGCCGCCCAGGCGCGCGAAGATCGAAATCAGCGAGGAGCCGAAAGCCAACCCGACCAGCGCGTCCAGCGCGTCCTCCTGCTGGAAGTGGAAGCCCATCGTCAGGACGACGTAGTACCCGGTGACGCCCAGCAAAGCCAGGCCGACCACCAGCAAACCGGTGATTGCGCCGCCGCGGAAGGCCACGTTCATGGCCTTGCCGATGCCGCCGCGCGCCGCTTCGGCGGTGCGCACGTTAGCGCGCACCGAAACGTTCATGCCGATGTAGCCCGCGGCGCCGGACAGGACCGCGCCGACTCCGAAACCGATCGCCGTCGGCCACGCGATCAGGAAACCTATCAAGAGAAACAGCACGACGCCCGCGATGGCGATGAAGCTGTACTGGCGGTTGAGGTAGGCCTTGGCGCCGACCTGGATCGCCTGCGCGATCTGCTGCATGCGCGCGTTGCCGGCAGGCTGCCGCATGATCCAGCCGGCCGACGCGACTCCGTACAGGATCGCCACGACCGCGCACGCAATCGCGATCCACACAACGTACTGTTCCAGCATTGGACAACCCCTTTGGCATGAGCCCGCAACGGGCAACCGCGCGAGTATAGCGGCAGTCTTTGGCGTGACCAGAGGGCTGCGCGAGCCAAGGTCGCCATTGCCGGCCTAGAATGAAGGCTTGCCGAGAATTCGCGAGGCCACGATGAGTCCCACACGTTATGCTTCCCGCCGCGCCGCCTTCCGCAAGCTCCACCAGTCCGGGTGCTTCCTGATTCCGAATCCCTGGGATGTCGGTTCGGCGCGTGCGCTGGCGTCGCTGGGATTCAAGGCGCTGGCGACCACGAGTTCGGGCTTTGCCTGGTCTAGGGCGCACGCGGACAACACGATGGACGTCGAAGCGGTGCTGGCGCATTGCCGCGAGATCGTGGAGGCAACGGAGCTGCCGGTGAACGCCGACTTCGAGGATGGCCACGCGCGCGACCTGGACGGATTGAAAGGCAATGTCCGTCGTTGTATCGAGACCGGCGTCGCCGGTCTGTCGATCGAAGATTCGACCGGCGACGCGTCGCATCCGCTGTACGATTTCGACGAAGCCGTCGCACGGATCCGTGCGGCGCGCGAAGCGATCGACGCGAGCGGGGAGGACGTGCTGTTGATCGGTCGCGCGGAGTGCTTCCTGGTCGGCCACACCGATCCCTTGCACGAAGCGCTGAAGCGTTTGCGCGCCTATGCCGAAGCCGGCGCCGATTGCCTGTACGCGCCCGGCGCGGGCAAGCCGGAACAGATCAAAGCCATCGTGGATGCGGTTACGCCGAAGCCGGTGAACGTGCTGGTCGGCCGTCCCGCGCCGTACACGTTGTCCGACCTCGCCAATCTCGGCGTTCGCCGCATCAGCGTCGGCGGCGCGCTCGCCGGCGCCGCCTGGGGCGGATTCCTGCGTGCCGCACACGAACTTGCTGAAGGCCGCTTCGATGGTTTTGCCCAGAACGCCACGCACGCCGAATTGAACAAGCTGTTTGCGTCGTAGCTTGGGCTGAATCTGCGCTTGTTGCGGATGAAGCCCGACATGGCCTGTTCGCATCGTTGGGCTTCGCCGGATGAAGCCGGCTCAGCGCCAACCTACATCTCGAACGCCGGCAGCTTTTTTCTCACCGCGGCATTCTTCAATGTCACGTATTCCGGCAAACCGTTCTTGCCGTAAGGCGGCGGCGCTTCGCCGCGGATCAGCGGCGATAGATATTTGCGCGCGGCGGCGGTGATGCCGAATCCGTCTTTCGTGATGAAGGACCTCGGTAGTTTCTTCTCGCGGTTGGCGATCTGGTCGAGCTTCGCCGTTTCGATTTTCCAGCGATACGGCGAATCGGATGTGCGCGTGATCACCGGCATCACGGCGTTTCCGCCAGCCAGCGCCAATTCCACGGCCGCCCTTCCGACCGCCAGCGCCTGCTCGAGGTCCGCTTTCGACGCGATGTGCCGTGCCGACCGCTGCAGGTAATCCGGCATCGCCCAGTGCGTCTTCAGCTTCAGCTTGTCGCGCACCATGCCGGCGAGCGCGGGCGCGACCCCGCCGAGCTGGGTGTGTCCGAACGCGTCGGTGCCGGCATGCGCGTCGGCCACGAACTTGCCGTCGGCGTATTTGATGCCTTCGCTGGCCGCGACCACGCAGCAGCCGACGCGATCGACGGTCTCGCGCACGCGAGCAAGGAACTTTTCTTCCTCGAAGACCAATTCCGGAAACAGGATGACGTGCGGTGCGTCGTCCTTGCGTTCGCCCGCAAGGCCCGCCGACGCTGCGATCCAGCCGGCGTGGCGTCCCATCACTTCCATCACGAACACCTTGGTCGAAGTGTCCATCATCGACAGCACGTCGAGCGCACATTCGCGCAGGGACACCGCGGTGTACTTCGCGACGGAGCCGAAGCCGGGGCAGCAGTCCGTGACCACGAGATCGTTGTCGACGGTCTTGGGCACTCCGATGCAGCGGATGCCGTAGTCCATCGCCTTGCCGAGCTTCGACAGCTTCAGCGCCGTATCGGCCGAATCGTTGCCGCCGTTGTAGAGGAACCAGCGGATGTCGTGCGCGCGGAATACTTCGATCAGGCGCTCGTAGCGCGCGCGATCGTCTTGCAACGATTTCAGCTTCACCCGGCACGAGCCGAACGCGCCGCCGGGCGTGTGCTTCAGCGCGCGGATCGCGGCGGGCGTTTCCCTCGTGGTGTCGATCAGGTCTTCGCGCAACGCGCCGAGGATGCCGTTGCGCGCCGCGTACGCGGTGATCCTGTGCTTGCGGCACGTCTCGATCACCGCGGCGGCGGTGGCATTGATGACGGCGGTGACCCCGCCGGACTGCGCGTACAATAGCTTGCCCGCTGCCTTCGGGGCTGTCGTTTCCGGGGTCGCGTTCATTGCGGGGTTCCGTTCCTGGCGCGGCGTTGACGGGGTGGTTGCGCAGCCGTTAGCGTAACCCGCCACCGGCACTTTGATGAAGGCGCCGATTCATCGAAAGGAGACGCATGCGCATCGTGTTGCTCGGCGCGCCCGGTTCGGGCAAGGGCACCCAAGCCAAGCGGCTGAAGGTGGAGCTCGGGATCGCACACATTTCGACGGGCGACCTTCTGCGCGCGGCAGTGAAAGATGGCACACCGCTGGGCCTCAAGGCCAAGGCCGTGATGGAAGCGGGCCAACTCGTGTCCGACCAGATCGTGCTCGGCTTGCTGGAGGAGCGCCTTGCGCAACCGGACACGCAATCGGGTTTCATCCTCGATGGCTATCCGCGCAACCTGGCGCAGGCCGGCGCACTCGACGATTTGCTCGCGCGCATCCGCCAGCCGCTGGACGCCGTGGTGAAGTTGAACGTGCCCGACGCAGACATCGTCCGGCGCTGCGAACTCCGTTTCGCGCAGGAACACCGCGCCGACGACAATCCCGCCACGGTGCGCAGGCGGCTCGCGGTGTACGCCGAGCAGACCGCACCGGTGGCGGATTTCTACTCACGGCGTGGCATCCTCACCGAAGTCGATGGCGTCGGCCCGATCGAATCCATCGGCGACCGGGTGCTCGACGCGCTGCGGTCGCGTGTCCGCGCCTGAGCTTGCCCGCGTTCGCTTGCCCTCTTTTTTGACCAGCCTCGTTGATCTGTGTCGTTTCCGGCGCGGGCCGGAGGACATGCCGTATTCGCCGTGGTTGCTGGTGGCGCTGCTGGTCGGCTGCGGCGCGCTGCAGGCCTCGTTCAATCTGCACCAGGGCGCCGCTCCGGCGCTGATCGCCGCGGCATTGCTGGCTGCGCTGGCCGTGATCGGCGTGGTGTTCCTGCTGTTGCGCGCGGGCCGGAAGTCCGAGCGCTTCGTCCAGACCGCGACCGGCCTGGCGGCCGTGTACCTGTTGTTCGGGATCGTCACCGACGGCCTGGCGCTGCTGTTGCCGTTGAAGGCGCTGGGCGAGGAGATCCTTGCCCATCCTGAGCAGCCGCCGGCGCTGAGCGGTGCTCAGATTCTGGTGCTGCTGGTGATATTCGGGCTGGGTGTCTGGCAGTTGTGCGTGTGGATCCGGGTCCTGCGCCGTGCGCTGGATGCCACGCTGGCGGCCGCCGTGCTGGTATTCCTTTTGCTGCTGGTCGTCGACTGGATCATCCTGCGGTTGGCCGTCGCAGTCATCGGCGTGGCTTGAATGGCTTGGAGATTGCGGAACGACATGCGCATCCACATCCTCGGCATCTGCGGCACGTTCATGGGTGGCATCGCGGTGCTGGCGCGCGAGTTGGGCATGGAAGTCACCGGCTCTGATGCCAATGTTTACCCGCCGATGAGCGACCAGTTGCGCGCGCTTGGGATCGTGCTCGAGGAGGGCTGGTCTGCCGAGCACCTGAAGCCCGCGCCCGACCTGGTCGTGGTCGGCAATGCGTTGTCGCGCGGCAATCCCTCCGTCGAATATATGTTGAATGAAGGATTGCCCTACACGTCGGGACCGCAGTGGCTGGGCGAGCACGTGCTGCGTGGGCGGGAGGTCCTGGCCGTCGCGGGTACCCACGGCAAGACCACCACCAGCAGTTTGCTTGCGCACCTGCTCGACAGCGCCGGCTCGTTGCCCGGATTCCTGATCGGGGGCGTGCCGGGGAATTTTGGGGTGTCGGCGCGACTGGGACTGGGGACGGGGGATTGGGGACTGGACACGGTGGCAGCATTCAGCAGGTCCCGAGTCCCCAGCCTCCAGGTCCCGCTCTTTGTTCTGGAAGCCGACGAATACGACACCGCGTTTTTCGACAAGCGTTCGAAATTCGTGCACTACCGGCCGCGCATCGCGATCCTCAACAACCTCGAATACGACCACGCCGACATCTTTCCCGATGTTGCGTCGATCCAGCGCCAGTTCCACCATCTCGTTCGCACGGTGCCGGGCAACGGGCGGCTGATCGTCAACGCAGAAGACGCGCGCCTTGCGGAAGTGCTTGCGATGGGCTGCTGGACGCCGGTGGAAACCTTCGGAATTGACACCGGCGATTGGCGCGCGCGCCTGCTCGCAGCCGACGGATCGGCGTTTTCCGTTGCGTACAGGGGCGATGTGATTGGCGACGCGCAATGGAACCTCACGGGCCGCCATAACGTGATGAACGCGCTCGCGGCTCTCGCGGCTGCGCACGCGACCGGGGTCGATCCGGGACCGTTGCTGCCGGCATTCGCGACGTTCGAAAGTGTCAAGCGCCGGATGGAAGCGCTGGGCGAGGTGGAGGGCGTGCACGTCTACGACGATTTCGCGCATCACCCCACGGCGATCGCGACCACGCTGGCGGGCCTGCGGGCGAAGGTCGGCGACGCGCGCATCCTGGTGGCGCTGGAGCCGCGTTCGAACTCCATGCGGGCCGGTGCACACGCGGCAATGCTGGCGCCGTCGCTGGCCGATGCCGATCAGGCGGTGCTGTTGCAACGACCCGAATTGCCCTGGGATGCCCAGCGGGTAGTCGACGCGCTGGACGGCCGCGGCATCGCCGTGCCGACGGTCGAGGATTTGATCGAGGTGCTGCGGGCGCAGGCCGGGCGCGGGGATCATGTGGTGTTCATGTCGAATGGTGGTTTCGAAAACGCGCCGCGGCGATTCGTCGATGCCTTGCGAGCCGGCTAGACTCGGGGTGTGAAACGCCGCGAAATACCGTTGTTCCCGCTCAATGCCGTACTGTTTCCCGGCAGCACGCTGGGGTTGCGGATTTTCGAAGCGCGCTATCTCGACATGGTGCGCGAATGCGCGCGCGGTGAAGGCGTGTTCGGCGTGTGCCTGATCATGGAGGGGCAAGAGGCCGGCGAGCCCGCTCTGCCCGCCGCCGTCGGCACGCTCGCACGCATCGTCGATTTCGACACCTTGCCCGACGGCCTGCTGGGGATCAGCGTCACCGGCGGCACGCGTTTTCGCGTGCAGAAGTCCCGCATCCGCGGCAACGGTCTCGTCGTCGGCGACGTGCGCTACTGGCCGGACGAACCCGGCGTGGCGGTGCCGGTCGAGTTCTCCCTGCTGCCCGCGATACTGGAGCGGCTCGCCGAGCAGGCCGGATTGTCGTGGCGCAATGGTCCGCGCGAATACTACGAGGATGCGAGCTGGGTGGGTTTCCGACTCGCCGAACTCCTGCCCCTGGGCGATGCCGAGCGCCAGCACCTGCTCGAAATGACCGATCCACTGGAGCGCCTGGGCGCACTCCGCGACGCGATGCCGCGCTTCCAGAAAGCGTAGGGCGGGTCTTGACCCGCCAGTGGCGGTGTTTGCACGCCGCAAATCGGTCTGCCAGATCGAAATCCGGATTCGGCGGGTCAAGACCCGCCTACAGAGCGGAATCGTCCACATGTGCTTTGCACATATACATCTTTACTATATTGCTCAAGCTTCCATAGTGGGCTGGTCGCCAGCAGGCGACAGACCATCAGGAGAATTGCCATGAAACCGCTTTCGGTTGCCTGCGTGCTCGCACTGGGACTCGCGTTCGTAGCCACTGCGCCCGCCGCACTCGCCCAACGGGCCGCCCAGGCCGCCACCTCCGCACCCGCCGGCGCGCCGGCGGCCCCCAAGCTGCATGCCGCCATGCGCTCGCTGCTGCACGGCCACATCGTCGCCACCCGCGATTACGCGCTGGCGGTGCGCGAGGGCAGCAAAGCCAGGGAGAAGAGGGCGACCGACGCAGTCGTCGCCAATGCCCATCAAATCGCGGATGCCGTGGCCGGCTTCTATGGCAAGGCAGCCGGCGAGCAGTTCTTCAAGTTGCTGGCAGATCACTGGGAGGGCGTCAAGGCGCTGACCGACAGCACCCACGCCGGCGACAAGGCCGGCGAACAAAAGGCAATGGAGGAACTTGCCAGCAACGGCAGCGACATTGCCAAGTTCCTGTCCGGCGCCAATCCGAACCTTCCGGACGAGACAGTCAAGGGCCTGTGGATGATGCACGTCAACGATCACAAGATCCAGATCGACGAGATCATGTCGGGCGCTTCCCAGACGGAACAAACGCAGTCCTGGGCCGAGATGCAGAAGCACGCGAACACGATCGCGGACGCGCTCGCCAGCGGCATCGCCAAACAGTTCCCGACGAAGGCTCACTGATTCCCATGAAACACGCCAGCGCCTTGCGTCAGCTCGGCAACACGCAGCAGAAGCTGCTGCGCAAATTGCTGCTGTCGCCGCAAGGCGCGACCGTGGAAGAGTTGTGCCACGCGCTCGGTGTCACCCACAACGCGGTCAGGCAGCACCTGACCGCGCTGATGGCACAAGGTTTCGTCGCCCGCGGTGAATCGATGCCGAGCGGCGGGCGTCCACGCGCCTGTTTCGTGCTGATGCCGGCCGGACGCGAGTTGTTTCCGCGCAATTACGCGCTGATCGCGCGCGGAATGATCGAATACGTTTACGCGCACGAGGGCATTGCCGCGGTGCAGGCGATGCTGGCCGAAATGGGCGCCGCGCTTGGCCGTAATGCGGCTGCGCGCATCGCGACTGCCGCCGACCGGGACGAGGCCACGCGGCTTCTGTCGGAGCAACTCGATTCGCTGGGTTATGAAGCGCAGGTCGTCCAGGCGGACGGACACGCGGAAGTGGAAGCGTGGAACTGCGTCTTCCATTCATTGGCCAAGTCACACCCCGATGTGTGCAAGTTCGACCTCGCCTTCATGAGCGCCGCGACTGGCCGTCCGGTCCAGCGCACCACGTGCATGCTGCACGGGTCACCCGCGTGCAGGTTCCGGGTCGGATTGCCGGGGAAAACCGTCAGCACAATCGAAGGGGCCGTTGCGAAAAGCCAGGCTGCCGATGGCGAACCCACTCCACATGATCGGCAGTGTGACGCCGCGTCCGCTGGGGAAAACCGCGATCAAGATTGAGTGGAATCCAAAGCTCGTGACAGGTCCGCGATCAGGTCGTCCGCGTCTTCCAGGCCCACCGACAATCTCACCAGCGCGGGCGGCGAATGCGTGTGCGCGCCTTCGGAGGAAGCTCGGTGCTCGATCAGCGATTCGCAACCGCCCAGGGATGTTGCGTTGGTGAATATCCCGGTGCTGCGCGCGACCGCGACAGCCGCATCGTAGCCGCCGCGCAGTTCGATGCTCATCATCGCGCCGAAATCGCGCATCTGACGTTGTGCAGTCGCATGCCCCGGGTGTCCCGGAAGCCCTGGCCAATTCACGCGATCGACCGCCGGATGGGCCGCCAGAAATCCGGCGACCTTGCGCGCGTTGGCGCAGTGCAGCGCCATCCGCGCCGGAAGCGAACGGCAGCCGCGCAGCGTCAGCCATGCGCTGAACGGCGCCAGGATCGCGCCCGTCAGCAGACGGCGTGCTGCAATGTATTCGGCAAAATCGTCGTTGCGCGCGAACACCAGTGCGCCACCCAGCACATCGCTGTGGCCGCCGAAATATTTGGTGGTCGAGTGCATCACGACGTCCGCGCCCAAGGCGAGCGGGTGCTGCAGCACAGGCGTCGCGAAGGTGTTGTCGCAGGCGAAGCGCGCGCCGCGCGCATGCGCGATTTGCGCGAGCGCGGCGAGATCACTGATCCGCATGCGCGGGTTCGATGGCGATTCTGCCCACAGCAGCGCCACGCCGTCCCCACACGCAGACTTCACCGCGTCGAGATCGGTCGTGTCGACGGTGATGACTTCGATGCCGCGTTCAGGCAGCACGTCGGTCACGTAGCCGCGCGTGCCGACATAACAGTCTTCCGGAACCACCACGCGCTGCCCGCGCTGCAGCGTGTCCAGCACGGCCGCGACCGCGGCCATGCCGGACGCGAACGCCAGCGCGCGTTCGCCGCCTTCCAGCGCGGCCAGGGCCGCTTCCAGGCGGCGCTGGGTGGGATTGTCATCGCGCTGGTAACTGAAATCGTCGGTTTCGCCCGGCGGCGCGTGCACGAAGGTGGTGGAGAGGTGGATCGGCGCTGCCACCGCGCCCGTTTCAGGGTCGGGTTCCGCGCCTGCGTGCACGGCCAGCGTGTCGAACTTGTGTGCCATGGTGTGCTTTTGACTTGCAACGATCGGATCGGTGCGCTCACGATAGCCGAATCGCCATGGTTCACGTCAGTACTCGTGAGGAGAAAGCATGAAATATCTGCACAGCATGGTGCGCGTGCGCGACCTGGATGCGTCGTTGCGCTTTTATTGTGAAGGCTTGGGCTTGCGCGAAGCGCGCCGCAAGGAAGTGGCCGAAGGCAAGTACACACTGGTATTCGTGTCGGCGCCGGGCAGCCCGGAAGTCGAGATCGAGCTGACGTACAACTGGGATTCGAGCGAGGATTACGGGTCCGCGCGCAATTTCGGGCATCTTGCATTCCGCGTGGAGGACATCTACGCGACCTGTGCACGCCTGCAGGCGATGGGGGTCCCGATCAACCGCCCGCCCCGCGACGGGCACATGGCATTCGTGCGCTCGCCGGACCTGATTTCGATCGAGCTGTTGCAGCAGGGCGAGCCTCTTCCGCCTGCCGAACCGTGGAAGTCGATGCCGAATACCGGCAATTGGTGACCTAGCGACCTTGGTGGACCGTCCTTCGATCTGGCCCGGTTACGCCACCGCAAAGAGCATGTGTCCGCAAAGAACGCAAAGAACTCGAGGGTCAAGAAGTGAGATTCTGGTTTTTCTTCGCGATCTTCGCGTCCTTCGCGGACAACTGGATTCAGGATCACAGCAGAGCGAAACAGGACCGGCTAGCCGCATGCGGCCACAAACCCCGCGCGAGCGGCATCCAGCGTGGCGGCGATCACGCTCTCGTCGTGGGCCATCGACATGAAGCCCGCTTCGAAGGTGCTCGGTGCGAAGTAGACGCCCTGTTCCAGCATCGCGTGGAAGAAACGGTTGAAGGCTTCGCGGTCACACGCCACGGCTTGCGCAAAGGTTTCAACTTTCCCTGTGCTGAAGAACAGCCCGAACATGCCGCCCACGCGGTTGGCCGACAAAGGCACGCCGGTTTCCCGCGCAATGGCGATCAAACCGTCAGTGAGTGCTTGCGTCCGCAAGGACAATCGCTCATGGAAACCAGGTTCGCGTATCAGATCGAGCATCGCAAGGCCCGCCGCCATCGCGACCGGATTGCCGCTGAGCGTGCCGGCCTGATAAATCGGGCCGGCGGGCGCGACTTGTTCCATCAAGTCGCGGCGTCCGCCATAGGCGCCCACCGGCATGCCGCCGCCGATGATCTTGCCGAGCGTGGTGAGATCGGGCGTGACGGCATACAACGACTGCGCGCCACCCGCTGCGACGCGAAATCCGGTCATCACCTCATCGAAGATCAGGAGCGCGCCGTCGCGCGTGCACAGATCGCGCAGGGTTTGGAGGAATCCCGGTCGCGGCGGCACGCAGTTCATGTTGCCAGCCACGGGTTCCACGATCACGCAGGCCAGGGTCTTGCCCATCGCGTCGAACAAGGCGCGGGCGGCGTCGATATCGTTGTACGGCAGCGTGATCGTAAGGTCCGCGAGCGGCTTGGGAACGCCCGGCGAGTCCGGCACGCCCAGCGTTAGCGCACCCGAACCGGCTTTCACCAGGAACGAATCGCCGTGGCCGTGGTAGCACCCCTCGAATTTCACGAAGCGCTCGCGGCCGGTGGCGCCGCGTGCCAGTCGCAGCGCCGACATTGTCGCTTCGGTGCCGGAGTTGACGAAACGAACCATCTCGATCGATGGCATCAGGCCATGGATCGCTTCGGCCAGTTCGGCTTCCGCGGGGCAGGGCGTGCCGAACGACAGTCCATCGCGCACCGCGCGTTCCACCGCTTCGCGCACGCGCGGATGATTGTGGCCCGCGATCATCGGGCCCCACGAAGCCACGTAATCGATGTAACGCTTGCCTTCGACGTCCCACAGGTACGGGCCGTCGGCGCGCGCGGCGATGAACGGCTCGCCCCCCACCGACTTGAACGCGCGCACCGGCGAATCGACGCCGCCAGACAAGATCTGTTGCGCGCGCTGGAAGAGCTCGTGATTGCTTGACATGGCAGGACAGGAAAGGAAAAGAACCTTGGACACGGATAAAGGCGGATGAGAGCGGATATTAAAACCGGTGTTGAAGCGGCTTTGAGGCCCTATCAGCTTTTATCCGCTCTGATCCGTGTCAAAAAGCTCTGTGTACTGGCGCGCGGTAGCACGGACGTCGGCGGCGCCGAACACGCCGGAAATCACGGCCAGAAGATCCGCGCCCGCGTCGATCAGCGGTCCGCCATTGTCGGGCGTGATGCCTCCGATCGCCACCAGCGGCAAACCGAATTCGCGTGCGTCGCGCAACAGTGCGGTGGTGGCGTGCCGTGCAGCCGGTTTGGTAGGCGAGGGAAAAAACGCGCCAAACGCGAGATAGTCGGCACCGCTCCCTGCCGCTTCGCGCGCACGCTGCAGCGAGTCGTAGCAAGACACGCCAATGATCGCGTCACGGCCGAGCGCGGCCCGCGCAGCGGCGATTCCGACGTCGTCTTCTCCGAGATGGACGCCGGCCGCGCCGCTGGAGTGAGCGAGATCGATGTCGTCGTTGACGATCAATGGCACGTCGAACTTGCGGCACAACCCGGCCAACGCGCTGGCCTCGTGCAGGCGGCGCTCCGCATCGTGCGTCTTGTCGCGGTATTGCAGGACCGTCGCGCCGCCTTCCAGCGCCGCGCTCGCGGCCTCGAGCAGATCGTGACGCGGACCATCGGTGATGGCGTACAAGCCTGTCCTGAGCATTGCCGAAGGGCCTGTGCTGAGGCCGGTCGAAGGCCCCCTCCTCAACCGCGGCGAAGGTTCGCGGCCGGGCGATATCGCGGGTTGCGGCGCGGCGGATCGGGATGTCGAGGATGGCCGTGGCATGTCCGTCGATTGACCTGCATCAAGGGCTCGCTTTCATGCGGGCCCGCAACTTGCGACAATAGGGAACGTAACCCACCGTGTCACGTCTTCCATGAGTGCTCCCGCCGAATCCCTCGTCACCTACCGCAAGTTCATGTGCGTGGTGTGCGGCTTCATCTACGACGAGGAAGCCGGCCTGCCGGAAGAGGGGATCGAACCCGGAACGCGCTGGGAAGACATTCCCGACACGTGGACCTGCCCCGATTGCGGCGTGACCAAGGACGACTTCGAAATGATCGAGGTCGAATGAGTCGCGACAGACGATAAATCCTGTTCGTCATCCAGCCAAGGGAAGAAACCGCCACGTTGCTGCCTCAATTGCGTCACTGCGCGTTCATGCGGGTGTGCTTGCATGGACCCAACGACGGGTAGGGGAGACGCAGCATGCGCGAGTTCGTTCCATTCGACGACCGCTGGTTCGACGAAGGACCTCCAGGCCCGCTCGTGCCGCTGCCTGAGAATTTCACCTGCAGGCACTGTGAAGACGGCGTATTTCACTGGGTGCCGGACGGCACGTTGGAGAACGTGATTACATCGCCCTTGTGCAGGCCGAGCTTCGCCGCGGCGCCGGCGTTGAGTTCCAGCACATAGCGCGCAGGCGCGTTGCTCGGATACAGCTTGCAGGGATTCGCCTTGCAAGGCTGCGCGTCGGCCTGAATGGTCACCAGCCGGCGGTCGGCATCGAAGAACAGGATGTCGAGCGGAATCAGCGTGTTCTTCATCCAGAACGTGCGCGGCTCGAAATCCGGGAAGAGAAACAGCATCCCGTGATCGGCCGGCATGGACGTGCGGTCCATCAGCCCGTGTTCACGCGCCGCCGGCGTCGCGGCGATTTCGACCGAAAATGTCTGGCCGCCCAGCGTCACGCTGGGGGCAGCGGATGTGGAAGGATTCGCTGCCGTAGCGACGACCGCCGGCGACGCCAGGGCCAGGAACAACAAGGGTGCACCAAGCTGAAGAAAGGATCGCATCGACATTGCCCCGGTTGCGCGAAAACCGCAGTGTAGCGCGCTCCGGCATGGCCCGGCTTCCAAAGCGTAAAGACGCGCGCTATCCTTGTCGGCCCGCGCGGCGGACACCGTCACGCGAGCGCTTCCGGGCCGCAAGAACTTTCCTCGAAGGTTGTTGACAGGTCCGAAAAGCTGGCTACAATGGGCGGCTCGCGTGACGAAATGTTGCGCAACGCGGAATCGCAAGATTTCGCACCGTGAAGCTCCTTGACAGTGTGCACAGGTGACTTGTGTGGGCGGCTTGCAGGTGGACGAACGTTCATCGATGCAAGACGTCCAAACCTTTGAACCTTAGTGATTCAGCGATGAATCGCAGTTCAGGTTTCGGACTCTCAACCAAATTGGCAGCCTTCGGGTTGCCGAAACCTTCAAGTGAAGAGTTTGATCCTGGCTCAGATTGAACGCTGGCGGCATGCCTAACACATGCAAGTCGAACGGCAGCATGAGGTGTAGCAATACACCTTGAT
>JAJPJT010000083.1 GCA_021324095.1 Gammaproteobacteria bacterium | reverse complement strand
GGTGCCCGATCACGATCCGGTGCACAAGGTCACGATCATTCCGCGTGGCCGTGCGCTCGGCGTCACGATGTTCCTGCCCGAGCAGGATCGTTACAGCCACAGCAAGCTCTCGCTGGAGAGCAAACTGGCGAGCCTGTTCGGCGGGCGCGTTGCCGAGGAACTGATTTTCGGCACCGAAAAAGTCACCACGGGCGCTTCCAACGACATCCAGCGCGCGACGCAGCTCGCGCGCGACATGGTCACCAAGTACGGCCTGTCGACCGCGCTGGGTCCAATGACCTACTCGGAAGAGGAGGACGAAGTGTTCCTCGGCCGCTCGGTCACGCAGCACAAGAATGTTTCCGACGAAACCGCGCGGAAGATCGACATCGCGGTCCGCGAAGTGATCGACACAGCGTACAACAAGGCACGCCAGATCCTGACCGATGATATGGAGAAGCTGCACGCGATGGCCGCGGCGCTGTTGCAGTACGAAACCATCGACAAGGAACAGATCGCCGCGATCATGGAGGGCCGCGAGCCGGGTCCGCCGAAAGATTGGCACCCGCGCGGCAGCGACAGCAACACCGGCATGGGCGGCGGCAAACCCGCCACTGCACCCGGCGTGGCGCCGGCGCCGTCGAGCCATCCGGCGGGGCAGCATTGACCAGGCCGCGGAGAACCGGCTCTTGGGGGCATGTGTGGGCACAGGCGTGGTTGTTCCCTCGGCGCAGCGAGCGACATATCAGTTTGCCGGGGCACCACATTGACGATTGGCGGCGTTCTGGCCTTTCGGCAACGAAGTTGAGCGGCGCTCATCCGTGACGTCATCAGGCAAGGCCGCCATGGGCGGCCTCGTTCGTTCCGGCAACCGCCACCTGCTTTAGACTGCCCGGATGTTCGATACGACCCCCATGCTCGACTGCAATGGCCGTGCCCTGCGGTTGGATCGGCCTCGCATCTGCGGCATTTTGAATCTCACCGCCGATTCGTTTTCGGGCGACGGTTTGCGCGATGACATCGAGGCCGCTGTTGCCCAGGGTATCGCCATGGTGGACCAAGGCGCGGATCTCCTGGACGTGGGTGCGGAATCCACGCGCCCCGGTGCGACGCCGGTCGAGGCTGCCACCGAGGCGGAACGTGTCGCCCCGGTCGTCGAGGCACTCGCCAGGCGAGTAGAAGTGCCGATCTCGGTCGACACGTCCAAGCCCGAGGTGATGCGCGCCGCGGTTGCGGCTGGCGCGGGCATGATCAACGACGTGCATGCATTACGGCGTGAAGGCGCACTGGACGCTGCCGCGGAACTGAAGGTGCCGGTCTGCCTGATGCACATGCAGGGCGAGCCCGGCACGATGCAGGATGATCCGCACTACGACGATGTCGTTGGCGAGGTGTACCGCTTCCTCGCGGAGCGCGTGTTCGCCTGCGAGATGGCGGGCATCGACAAACGGCTCGTGCTGGTCGATCCGGGTTTCGGTTTCGGCAAGACGCTGGAACACAACCTTGCATTGCTGCGTGCACTCGAGCGGTTCCGCGACCTCGCGGCAGGCGTGTTGGTCGGTGTCTCGCGCAAGGCGATGATCGGGACGCTGACGGGGCGCAAGGGCGGCGCGGAGCGCGCGGCAGGTTCCGCCGCGGCTGCGCTGATCGCCGTGCAGCGCGGCGCCATGATCGTGCGCGTGCACGACATCGCCGCGACGCGCGATGCGCTGGCCGTCTGGCAGGCGGTGCACGCCGGCGACGTGCCCGCGAAACCTGAACCCGAACCTTTCGGCTCACAACGGTTCGGCGACGATTGATCGATGGGTGCGCATCGCCCCGCGTTCGCTCGCCTACAATGGCTACTTTCCGGAAGCAGGGATTGCCGCCCGCATGTCCAAATCCAACGGTGAACTCAAGGAGTCGCGCAGATATTTCGGTACCGACGGCGTACGCGGCCGCGTCGGTGAATGGCCGATCACGGCGGAGTTCATGCTGAAGCTCGGACGTGCGGCAGGCGTGGTGCTGCGCGATGGCAGGCGCCCGCTGGTGCTGATCGGCAAGGACACCCGGGTTTCCGGCTACATGTTTGAAGCGGCGCTGGAAGCGGGTCTGGCCGCGGCCGGCGCCGACGTGGGCCTGCTGGGCCCCTTGCCGACCCCTGCGGTGGCGCAACTGACCCGTGAACTCGGTGCCAGCGCCGGCATCGTGATCAGCGCGTCGCACAATCCGTATCAGGACAACGGCGTCAAATTTTTTTCCGCGGGCGGCGAAAAACTCGATGACGCGGTGGAGAGCGCGATCGAACGCGAAATCGACGCAAACTTCACGACGGTTGCGCCGGAAGCGTTGGGCAAGGCCCGCCGCGTCGATGACGCGGTCGAACGTTATGCGCGGTTCTGTCTCGGCACGCTTGGCGCGCCGCCCGATCTTTCCGGCAAGCACATCGTGCTGGATTGCGCGCACGGCGCGACGTATGCAGTGGCGCCCAAGGTTTTCGAGTCGCTGGGTGCCCGTGTCACACGCATCGGCTGCGAGCCCGACGGCTTCAACATCAATCGCGAGATCGGATCGACCCATCCGGCCGCGTTGCGCGGCGCGGTGATCGAGCAGCGCGCCGATCTCGGGATTGCCTTCGATGGCGATGGCGATCGGGTGCAGATGATCGACCGCAACGGCGAACTCGCCGACGGTGACGACCTGTTGTACGTGCTGGCGCACGACTGGCTGGCCGACGGGCGCCTGCGTGGGCCGGTGGTCGGCACCCTGATGAGCAATTTCGGACTGGAACGCGCCCTCGTTGGCGCGGGCGTGCGTTTTGTGCGTGCCGATGTGGGCGACCGCTATGTGCTGCAGCAGTTGAAGGCACACGGTGGCGTATTGGGCGGCGAAACGTCCGGACACATCCTCTGTCTGGACAGGGCCAGTACGGGCGACGGGATCGTCTCCGCATTGGCCGTGCTGGACGCGCTGGCCCGTGCAGGCAAGGATCTTTCCGAGGCACGCGATGGGCTTGCAAAGCTGCCCCAGATCACCCGCAACGTCCGCGTGACAGGCGCTCGCGAGGCTGCTTCCACTGCGCCGGTGCAGCGTACGCTGGCTGAGGTACGTGAGGTGTTGAGCGGGCGTGGCCGCGTGGTGCTGCGGCCGTCGGGCACCGAGCCGGTGGTGCGCGTCACGATCGAGGCCGAAGACGCCGACGAGGTGCAGGCGCTTGCCGCGCGGCTGGCGGACGCAGTCATGGTGGCAGCGGGAACGAAAGCGGCTGCAGCCAAACAGCTGCGATGAGAGCCACCCCGCAACGATTGCCGCGGGGCGGTTTGCCTGCGGATGCTCAGGCCATCTGGCTGGCCGCAAAATCCCAGTTCACGAGGTTCCAGTAGGCGTCGACGTACTTGGCGCGCGCGTTGCGGTAATCGATGTAGTACGCGTGTTCCCACACGTCGCAGGTCAACAGCGGACGATCGCTGCCGGTGATCGGGGTGCCGGCGTTGGACGTGCTGACCAGGCCGAGCGACCCGTCGGCGCGCTGCACCAGCCAAGCCCAGCCGGAACCGAAGGTTCCGATCGCGATCTTGGCGAATTCAGCCTTGAACTTCGGGACGTCACCGAATGCCTTGCTGATGGCATCGGCGAGCTTGCCGGATGGATCGCCGCCGCCCTTGGGCGAAAGCGAGTTCCAGTAGAAGGTGTGGTTCCACGCCTGGGCCGCGTTGTTGAACATGCCGCCGGTGGCCTTCTTGACGATGTCTTCCAGGTTCATGTCGGCAAAGTCGGTGCCGTCGATCTGCTTGTTGAGGTTGTCGACGTAGCCCTTGTGGTGCTTGCCGTAGTGAAAGTCCAGGGTTTCCTCGGAGATGTGCGGAGCGAGCGCGTTGCGTTCGTACGGAAGCGGGGGAAGTTCGATCGCCATGGGATTCTCCTTGTGTCGATAGGCTGGAGTCAGGCGTGTTTGGATGGCGCGCCTGATACAATGCGCGGCATCGGTCCGACACCATCCTCCATTCTAGACCTATAACGAAGTTCTGAATAATCTGCTCGAGCCCGCCCTGCCACCGAACAGCTCGAGCACACACGACCCCCTCCACCAAACTCTGATGAAGCAACGGTTTGGTGGTTTCCTCCTTGATCCAAGGGGGAAATCGTCGCCGGTATTCCGCCACACACGAATCACGAATTTCAAAACACTATGGACGTCATCGAACGCATCAAGCAAACGCTCAGCGCGCACCCCGTCGTGCTGTACATGAAGGGCACTCCCGAGTTCCCGATGTGCGGCTTTTCGATGCGCACCTCGCAGGCGCTCAATGCAACGGGCGCCGAGTATTTCTCGGTGAACGTGCTCGAAGACCCCGAGATCCGCGCAAACCTGCCGCGCTACTCCAACTGGCCGACCTTCCCGCAGCTCTACATCAATGGCGAACTGATCGGCGGCTGCGACATCACGCTGGAACTGTACGAATCCGGCGAACTGCAGCGGATGCTGGGCGAAGCCGGCAAGCAGACGGCCACCTCGTGACGCTGCCGGTGGCGCGCCTGCCGGCGGACTGGGCGCCGGGCGCAGCGTCGCTGGCCGAAAGGATTGTGTTGATCACCGGCGCGGCGGGCGGACTGGGCCGTGCGTCCGCGCTCGCTTGCGCCAAGGCAGGTGCCACCGTGCTGCTTGCCGATCGCAAGGCGCGTGCGCTCGAACCTGTTTACGACGAGATCGCAGCACTGCCGGGTGCGCCGCAGCCGGTGCTGCAGCCCATGGATCTGCAGGGCGCGACGCCGCTCGAGTACCAAGGTTTCGCCGAGTCGGTCGAGCGCCAGTTGGGGCGCCTCGACGGCATCGTCCATGCCGCGGTGAAGATGGAAGGCCTGACGCCGCTCGCCATGCTGTCGCCGGAGGAATGGATCACGACGCTGCACGTCGACCTGTCTGCGCCATTCCTGCTGACGCAGGCGTGCCTGCCGTTGCTGCTCGCGCGCGAAGACAGCGCCGTGGTGTTCGTGCTGGACGATCCCGAACGCATGGGCCGCGCGCATTGGGGCGCCTATGGTGTCGCCAAGGCGGGACTGGAAGGGCTCGCGTCGATCCTGCACGAGGAAACCGATGCAACGAGTTTGCGCGTGCACGCGCTGGTACCGGCACCCATGCGCACCGGGCTACGCCGGACGATCTGGACGGGCGAAGATCCGGCCATGATCGCAACCCCCGAGGCCGCGGCCAACGCGGTGCTGTACCTGTTGTCGCCGGACGCGCGCGGTGCGCGCGGCAAGGTCCTGGATTTGCGCGAACCTGCAAACAGCCCGGGATAAAGCGATGCACACGCAGATCACGATCGTGTCGGCGTGTATCACCCTGTTCCTGGTGCTCGATGCACCGGGCAACGTGCCGTTCTTCCTGTCGATCCTGAAGGACGTCCCGCCCAAGCGGCGACGCTGGGTGATGGTGCGCGAATTGCTGATCGCGCTGGGCGTGCTCGTCGCCTTCCTGCTGGGGGGGCGTGAGCTGCTGTCCATCATGCAATTGCGACAGGAGGCCATCAGCATCGGCGGCGGTGTCGTGCTGTTCCTCATCGCGATCAAGATGGTGTTCCCGCCAAAGGACGGCGGCATCTTCGGCCCCGCCGGCCCGGGCGAACCTTTCATCGTGCCGCTGGCGATTCCCGGGGTCGCGGGTCCCTCCGCGATGGCGACGTTGCTGCTGCTGACCAGCGCGCAGCCGGGTCGCGAGGTGGAATGGGGCGTGGCGCTGCTGATCGCGTGGCTCGCCACCGCCGCGATCCTGATTGGCTCGACGTGGCTGTTCAAGTTCCTGGGCGAGAGCGTGCTGGCTGCAGTGGAACGGGTGATGGGCATGTTGCTGATCGCGTTGTCGGCGCAGATGATCCTGGGCGGCGTCGAAGCGTACTTACGGGCCGGCTAAAAGGCATGTGCAAATGAATGACGTCACCCATGTAATGCCCACGCGACCCGCGACGGTCAACGCCCAGATCGCACCCGCGGGGACGCTGGACGTACTGTCCCGTGACGAGATCGCACGCCTGCGCGATGCCACGGAAGCAGGCCTGCACGGCTTGCTGCGTTCCTGCGCGCTGGCGGTGCTGACGTCCGGGGCGATGCACGACAGCGCGCGCGCGCTGCTGGACCAGTACGCCGACTTCGACATCCAGGTGTTGCAGCAGGACCGCGGCGTCAAGCTGGATTTGCGGAATGCGCCAGCCCAGGCGTTCGTGGACGGCAGGATCATCCGCGGCACCAACGAGCTGCTGTTCGCGGTCGTGCGCGACATCGTGTACGAATCGAGCAAGCTCGAGTCCGGCGAGTTCAATCTCGAGGATTCGAGCGGAATCACGCATGCCGTGTTCGACATCCTGCGCAACGCGCGCGTGTTGCGCGCCCGCTTCGATCCCAACCTCGTGGTGTGCTGGGGCGGACACTCGATCTCGCGTGAGGAGTACCAGTACAGCAAGGACGTCGGCTATCAGCTCGGCCTGCGCGGCATGGACATCTGCACCGGCTGCGGCCCGGGCGCCATGAAAGGTCCGATGAAGGGCGCAACCATCGCGCACGCCAAGCAGCGGCATTACGAGAATCGCTACATCGGCTTGACCGAACCCAGCATCATCGCCGCCGAATCGCCGAATCCGATCGTCAACAGCCTGGTAATCCTGCCGGACATCGAGAAGCGGCTGGAAGCCTTCGTGCGCGTCGGCCACGGCTTCATCGTGTTTCCGGGCGGCGTCGGCACCTGCGAGGAAATCCTGTACCTGCTGGGCATCCTGCTCGACCCCATGAACGCCAATGTGCCGTTCCCGCTGGTATTCACGGGGCCCGGGACGGCCGCCGCATATTTCGAACAAATCGACAAGTTCCTGCGCCTGGTGCTGGGCAAAGCGGCCGCGGAGCGCTACCGCATCATCACCGACGATCCGGTCGCGGTCGCGCATGCAATGCAGCAGGGTATCGAAACGGTGCGCGACCACCGCGTCGAGCAGCACGATGCATTCTTCTTCAACTGGGAATTGAATATCGACCTGCAGTTCCAGCAGCCGTTCCAGCCGACGCACGCAGCGATGGCCGCGCTGGATCTGCACCGCGATCGGCCGCCGCATGAACTCGCCGCCGACATGCGGCGCGCGTTTTCCGGCATCGTCGCGGGCAATGTCAAGGAAGAAGGCATGCGCCAGATCGACAAGAACGGTCCCTACGAAATCCACGGTGATCCCGAATTCATGGCCGCGCTCGACACGCTGCTGCAGAGTTTCGTCGCCCAACAACGCATGAAACTGCCGGGCAGCAAGTACGTTCCGTGCTACCGAATTGTCCAGGGAAATGGCGCAAGTCGAGCGACGGAAGGCAAAAGCGAAAGCGCTTGACACGGATCAAAGCGGATCAACGCGGATAGCGAAAGCGATCGACGTCCAGTAGCGCTAAATGACTCGTGGGTTTTTCCTGAGCACCGCGAATCCCACACATAGGCGAGAACTGGCATGGATCCTTTGAAACGGATCCGCTCTTATCCGTGTTGATCCGTGTCCAGGGCTTTTGCTTCTGCTCTCCGTTATCCTGCGCGTGATGCCGCACATCCGACCGCTCGCTCCCGAACTCGTCAACCAGATCGCCGCGGGCGAGGTAATCGAGCGCCCGGCGTCGGTGGTGAAGGAACTGGCGGAGAACAGCCTCGATGCAGGCGCACGCCGGATCGACATCGAGATCGAGCAGGGCGGAATGCGCCTGATCCGGGTGCGCGACGACGGGTACGGCATCGCAGAAGATGACCTGCCGCTGGCGCTGGCGCCGCATGCGACCAGCAAGATCTCAACGTTCGAGGACCTGACGCACGTCGCCAGCATGGGCTTCCGCGGCGAGGCGCTGGCATCGATCGCATCCGTGTCGAGGTTGTCGATTACCTCGCGGCGCGCGACTGACGATCACGGCCATCGCCTCGACACGCACGGCGCGGGGAAGCCGGAACCCGCAGGACATCCCATTGGCACGACCATCGAGGTGCGCGACCTGTTCCATGCGGTGCCGGCGCGGCGCAAGTTCCTGCGCAGCGAACGCACCGAGTTCGGGCACATCGACGAACTGGTGCGTGCACTCGCGTTGGCGCGGCCCGAGATCGAATTCAGGTTGATCCACAACGGCAAGCCGGTGCGGATGCTCAGGCCTGCATCGGACGAGGCCACGCAACTCCAGCGCGCGGGCGAGTTGCTGGGTGATGCCTTCGCGCAGAACTGCCTGCGCGTAGAACAGGCCGCGGCGGGCTTGCGGCTCGGTGGCTGGATCGGACTCCCGACCGCGTCCCGCGCGCAGGCCGATCAGCAATATTTCCACGTCAACGGACGCCTGGTGCGCGACAAGGGCGTCGCGCATGCCGTGCGGCAGGCGTACGAAGACGTGCTGTACCACGGTCGACATCCGGCGTTCGTGTTGTTTCTCGAACTCGACCCGGCTGGTGTCGACGTCAACGTGCACCCTGCCAAGCGCGAGGTGCGTTTCCGTGATGCACGCCTGATCCACGATTTCATGTTCCATGCGTTGCGCGATGCGGTGGCGCACACACGCGCGGGCGAATCTGTTGCAGCGACGGCGGCACATGCGAGCCAAGCATTCGCGCGTGCCGCGGTCGGAACGGTGACGTATGCCGCGTCGCCGCCACGCCAGTTCGGGTTCGGCGTGCGCGAAGCACCGCCCGATCCGTACGCCGTGCTGCTCGGAGAGCGGACCTCGCCAGAACCCGAGCGCCTGCCGCAGACCGGGGCCGGCGAATCGCCGCCGCTTGGCTACGCGCTGGCGCAGCTCGCGGGCATGTACATCCTTGCCGAGAATGCCAATGGTCTGGTGCTGGTGGACATGCACGCCGCGCACGAACGCGTCACATATGAAAAGCTGAAGTCGGCGCGCGACGCGCATGAAGTGCGTTCGCAGCATCTGCTGGTGCCCGAGGCCATTGCGGTCAGCGAACGCGAAGCGACCGCGGCCGAGGAATACGCGGAAGCGCTGTCGACTTGCGGCCTCGAGCTCGATCGCAGCGGTCCGCGCCAAGTCACTGCGCGAAGGATTCCAGCCTTGCTGGATGGCGCCGACGTGGCGCAACTCGTTCGCGACGTGCTGGCGGAACTCGCCGCGCACGGCAACTCCCGTCGATTGCAGGAATTGCAGAACGAATTGCTTTCCACGATGGCTTGCCACGGTTCGGTGCGCGCGCACCGGCGGCTCACCATCCCGGAAATGAACGCGTTGCTGCGCGACATGGAGACGACCGAGCGATCCGGCCAGTGCAATCACGGCCGGCCGACCTGGACGCAGCTGTCCGTGCCGGAGTTGGACAAGCTGTTTCTGCGCGGGCGTTAGATGGCATGATGTCCGATATCAACGCTTACCTGCACGAAATCGAACGCTGGCACGCGGCGCGCATCGCGCGGCTGATCGCGCCGGACGGCTGGTTGAGCCTTGTGGGCCTCGAGTGGCTGAAGCCGGGCGTCAATCGCATCGGCAGCACGGTGGACAGCGACATCGTGCTGCCGAAGGGGCCGGCGCATCTCGGCGAAATCGAGTGGACGGAAGACGGCAGGCTGGTCGTCACGCTCGATCCGGCGACAGGTGCAACCATCGACGGCGAAGCGCAATCGAGCGTCGTGATGTTGGACGACAGTCACGCCAATCCGACTCGTGTTTCGTTCGGAACGGTCAATTTCATCGCGATCGACCGCGGCGGGCGCAAGGGCCTGCGGGTGCGCGACAGCGCGGCCGCGACGCGCACAGGCTTCACCGGCATCGAGCGCTTTCCCGTCGACCCTGCATGGCGGATCGAGGCGGAATGGCTGCAGCTCGATCCGCCCTATCAACTCGCGACGGGCACCGTGATCGGCACAATCGAAAATTATCCGGCGCCGGGCAAGGCCGTATTCGAACGCGATGGCGGGAGGTTCGAGCTATACCCGGTACTGGAAACGCCGACCGACACGCGATTGTTCCTGATCTTCGCGGATGCCACGTCGGGAAGGGAGACCTATGGCGCGGCGCGTTTCCTGTATGCCGATATGCCGCGGGACGGCAGAATCGTGCTCGACTTCAACACCGCTTATAACCCGCCCTGTGCCTTCACGCCCTACGCCACGTGCCCTTTGGCGCCGCCCGAAAACCGTCTGGCGCTGCGGGTGACCGCGGGGGAGCTGAAATACTCCCGGACACCTGGTTCGAAGCAGCTGTTGTGAAAAGTCAGGGCCATGGAAGGCCCATCTGATGATTACGAGTCTGGGATGGCTCGGCTCATTAGAATTTCCGTTAGGCAGCGATCAGGGCCGATCGCAAGCGTACGGGAACCTTTCACCGCTGCGGGGCGTCAAAGCTGGCGATG
>JAJPJT010000010.1 GCA_021324095.1 Gammaproteobacteria bacterium | reverse complement strand
TGGACGTGCTGCAGACGCCCGCGTTCCTGTGCCGCCAAACCGATTTCATCCAGAAGGTCGCGGCGGTCGGCAAGCCCGTCAACATCAAGAAGGGCCAGTTCCTTTCGCCGTGGGACATGAAGAACGTCGTCGACAAGGCGCGCGCCGTCGGCAACGAGCAGATCCTCGTGTGCGAACGCGGCGCGAGCTTCGGTTACAACAATCTCGTCTCCGACATGCGCTCGCTGGCCGTGATGCGCGAAACCGGTTGTCCCGTGGTGTTCGATGCCACCCATTCGGTGCAGTTGCCGGGCGGGCAGGGCACCCAATCCGGCGGACAACGCGAATTCGTGCCGGTGCTGGCGCGCGCGGCCGTGGCGGTGGGCGTCGCCGGCGTATTCATGGAAACGCATCCCGATCCGGCGAAGGCTTTGTCGGATGGCCCGAACGCGTGGCCGCTTGGGAAGATGGAACCGTTGCTGGAGACGCTGAAGGAACTCGACGCCGCGACCAAGCGTGCCGGGCTTCTCGAAACACCGGCATAAAAGATTTTTGACACGGATAACAGCGGATCAAATCGGATCAGTCTGCGATAAAGCAGAAGATATGACGAGCTCTATTCGTGTTCATCTGATTTGATCCGTGTCGAATGCTTTCGTTGATCACGATGACGCATACATGACTACGAATATCGAAACCATCCACGGGCGCGAAGTGCTGGACTCGCGTGGCAATCCCACCCTCGAAGCCGAGGTTGCGTTGGCAGATGGCGCGTTCGGCCGCGCGATCGTGCCGAGCGGCGCGTCGACCGGCACGCGCGAGGCCGTGGAACTGCGCGATGGCGACAAGTCACGTTACCTCGGCAAGGGCGTCACCAAAGCGGTCGCGAACGTCAACGGCGAGATCGCGAAGGCGTTGGCCGGATTCGATGCCGCCGACCAGAAGGGACTCGACGACAAGCTGATCGCGCTGGACGGCACGCCCAACAAGTCGCGCCTTGGCGCGAACGCGACGCTCGGCATTTCACTCGCCGCTGCGCACGCCGTTGCGGCTTCGCGCAATCTGCCGCTCTGGCGTTACCTCTCGTCCCTCGGCCCTCGCCCCTCAGCCCACGCACCAGTCTTGCCCGTTCCGATGATGAACGTCATCAACGGCGGCGTGCATGCGGACAACCCGCTGGACATGCAGGAATTCATGGTGATGCCGGCGGGGTTCGACCGGTTCTCCGATGCGCTGCGCGCGGGCGTCGAGTGTTTCCATGCGCTGAAGACGCAACTCAAGAAGCGCGGCATGAATACCGCCGTCGGCGACGAGGGCGGCTTCGCGCCCGCGCTGCGCACCCACGAGGAGGCGATCGAGGTGATCCTCGAAGCCGTCAACGCCGCAGGTTACAAACCCGGCAGGCAGATCTGGATCGCACTCGACCCCGCGTCGTCGGAATTCTTCGACAATGGCGTGTACGACTTGAAGGGCGAGAACCGCAAGCTCGATGCGGCCGGCATGGTCGAGCTGTATGCCGACTGGTGCGCGAAGTACCCGATCATCAGCATCGAGGACGGCCTGGCTGAAGGCGACCAGGCCGGCTGGAAACGGATCACCGAGAAGCTCGGCAAGCAGATCCAGTTGGTCGGCGATGACCTGTTTGTCACCAATCCTTCGATTTTCCGCGAAGGCATCGCCAATCACATCGCCAACGCAATCCTGATCAAGGTAAACCAGATCGGCACGCTCTCCGAGACGCTCGAAGCCGTCGCGATGGCTGACAACGCCCATTACGCGGCGGTGATTTCGCACCGCTCGGGCGAAACCGAGGACACCACCATCGCGGACCTCGCCGTCGCGACCACGGCCACGCAGATCAAGACCGGCTCGCTGTGCCGCTCCGACCGCATCGCCAAGTACAACCAGTTGCTGCGCATCGAGGAACAACTCGGTGCTTCGGCGAAGTATGCTGGGCGCGGTGCGTTCCCGAACCTGAAGGCGCTTCCGGTTTGATCTACCGGTGGCGGGGGCAGACTGCAGAAGCGTTTTGACACGGATCGACACAGATGAATACGGATTTGCTCCAATGATTCGCCCTGTTCGGACTTGATCCGCGTTTATCCGTGTGAATCCGTGTCCAAAGCTCTGCATTCAAAGCCATTCATCCTTGCAAGTGCCAGCCACGCATGCTTCGTTGGGTAGCACTGATCCTGATTGCGTTGCTGATCGGCCTGCAGGTCAAGCTGTGGGTCGGCGACGGCGGCATGCGCGACCTGCGCGCCATCCGCGCGCGTGTCACCGAACAGCAAGCCGAGAACGCGAAGCTGAAGCAGCGCAACGACGCCTTGCACGCGGACGTGGAAGACCTGAAGCACGGCAAGGATGCGGTCGAGGCGCGCGCGCGTTCGCAACTCGGGCTGATCAAGCCGGGTGAAGTGTTCTACCAGGTGGTCAATACCCCGGCCGGCGCGGCCAGCGTCGCACCGCCCGCCGAATCTTCACCCGCGGCGCCAGCACCCGCACCTGCGTCGTCAGTGCACTGATACCGGTATCCGGTCGTCCTGTTGGGGCGCTGACATATTCTCACGTGGCAGTCGTCAGGTGCAGGTGCCCCCCTCTCCCCATGGGGGAGAAGGAGACAAGCGCGAAGCGCCCTTC
>JAJPJT010000125.1 GCA_021324095.1 Gammaproteobacteria bacterium | reverse complement strand
CCGCGCCGGTTCGCCGCCCCACGTCGGCGTGCCGGGGTACGCGGCGAGTACCGAGACAGCGCCGCCCGAATGGTCGCTGTCGCCGTGGCTGACGATCAGCGCGTCGAGGTGCGCCACACCGAGCGCGTGCAGGGTCGGTACCACTACGGCTTCACCCAGATCGAAACCGGACGGATAGCGCGCGCCGGTGTCGAACAGCAAGGCGTGAGAGCGCGTACGCACCAGCACCGCCAGCCCCTGCCCCACATCGATCACGGTCGCGCGAAAGCCACCTTCGGCCGGAAGGGAACTAGGCGGGATGCAGATCGGCAGCAAGAGGAACAAGCCCAGCGCGCGCGCAGGCACGCCGCGCGGCGCAACCAGCCAGACGGCGCCAAGCGACGCCAGCACGAATGCGAGCAGCGAGGTTTCGGGCAGGTACTGCAGCGATGGCTTCCACGCGGCGAGATGGGCGAGGAACCACCAAAGCGCGTCGACCGGCCATGCGCAAATATGCAGCCATGTGGTTCCAGCGGCCGGCCACGCCAACAGCAATACGCAGCCTACGAGGTCCATCGGCACGATCACGAAGGTCACCAGCGGCACCGCGACGAGATTGGCGAGCGGCGCCGTCAGCGATGCCTGCCCGAAAAACCAGATCGTGAGTGGCAACAACGCGATCGCCATCAGCAGAGGCGAATAGCCGATTTCCTTGAGGCGCCCGCGCCAGCCGGACTCGTACGCCAGCGTGAACGCGAGCATCGCGACGCCGGCGAACGAGAGCCAGAATCCCGCCGACAGCACGGCCAGTGGATCGACGACGAGGATCGCGGCGAGCGCCAGTCCGAGGCCCTCGCTGAAACCGCCGCCGCGGCGCAGCAGCCGCCAGCCCGCCACCACCGCGATCATCACCAGCGAACGTGTGGCTGGCAGTCCAAAGCCGGCCAGTGCGGCATAGGCGAACGCCGCCGGAAACGCGAGCGCGGCTTCGGCGAATGGGCGCGGAAATCGCAACGCGAAACCGGGAAAAAACCGCCAAAGCAAACGGACGATCCATGCGCCGAACACCGCAGCGATCCCGATATGGAACCCCGAAATCGCGATCAGGTGCGGGATGCCGGTCGCGCGTACTACCTGCCAGTCGCGTTCGTCGAGCGCGCGCTCATCGCCGACGGACAACGCGCGCAACATCCGTGCGGCATGTACGTCTCCCGGCAAAGCCGCATCGATCGCCGCCCCGATCCGGGCGCGGACGCCGTCCACGCACACGCCATCGCGCAGCAAACTGTTCGTCGCATCCTCGCGAACGTAGCCCGTTGCGACGATGCCCTTCTGCAAGGCCGAGCGCTCGAAATCGAGGCCGCCTGGATTCACCATGCCGTGCGGGCGCTTCAACCGCACCCGGATCCGCCATGTCGCGCAGGGCGCGATCACCGGCGGTGCGCGGTCGGGCGTCGCGTACCATGACAGCCGCGCGTGGCCCCGGACGGACACGGCCCGTCCGTCGAGTTGTGCGTGCGCAATACTGAAGTCAAAACGCGTCGAGCCGTCCTGCGCCTGCGGCAAATCCTCCACCGTGCCGGTGACCAGCAGGTCTTGCTTCTCCAGCGCATGCGGCAGGCGCGCGTGCAAGGCCAGGTCGGCGCGCCATGCCGTCCACGCGAATGCCGCCAGCACCAGCGGCAGGCACCATGCCCATGCAGGCGCGTGCCAGTACAGGCAGACGGCGAACGCGGCCACTGCCGCACACGCGAGCAATCCGTCCAGCCAGCGCGGCGGCAATCCGGGCAGGGCTTGCACCGCGACCGCGCCGGCGAGGATCGTCAGGGCGCCGGCGAGTATTCCCGGCAAGTTCCGGACCGCGCTGCCTCCCCTGCGCGCGCTCGCCATGTCATCAGGCGTCGTGCCGGAACGGGTGCAATGCCCCGCCTGTCAATTCCAGCACGCGATCCAGGCGGCTCGCGAGGCTCTTGTCATGCGTGACCAGCACGATGCTGGTGCCGATCTCGCGATTGAGTTCGAGCATCAATTCGTAGAGAGCCGCGGCGTTCTGCTCGTCGAGGTTGCCGGTGGGTTCGTCCGCCAACACGCACGCGGGGCGCGTAACCAGCGCGCGCGCCATCGCGCAACGCTGGCGTTCGCCGCCGGACAATTCACCGGGTTTGTGTTCGAGGCGGTGCTCGAGGCCGACACGTTCAAGCAGCGCCTGCGATTGCTCGCGCGCATCGGCGATGGACATGCCGCGGATCAAAAGCGGCATCGCGACGTTTTCCAGCGCGGTGAATTCCGGCAACAGGTGGTGGAACTGATAGACGAATCCCAGCGAGCGGTTGCGCACACGCCCGCGTTCGGCATCGGGCAGCTTTGACAGTTCCCGGCCTTCCAGTTCCACCGAACCCTTGGTGGGCGTGTCCAGACCGCCGACGATATGCAGCAACGTGCTCTTGCCCGAACCCGACGCGCCCACGATCGCGAGTGTCTCGCCACGCTTGACCTCGAAGCTCACATCGTCCAGCACCGGCGTGCGCAGGCTGCCTTCCTTGTACGTCTTGGCAATATGGTTGGCCCGCAGCACGACAGAAGCGGGGCTGGGGACGGGGGGCTGGGGGCTGGGATACATGGCCGGTTGGGAGTCGCTCACGTTCGAAACAATGGATGTGGTTCGCAGTCAAGCCGTCCGCCAGCACGATCGCGTGGCGACCAGCGCGCTTTCCCCAGTCCCCATTCCCCAGCCCCCGGCTTATTCATACCGCAGCGCCTCCGCCGGCTGCGTGCGCGACGCGCGCCACGCGGGATAGATCGTCGCAAGCAGCGAGAATACGAAGGCCATGCCGGTGATCCAGCCGACGTCGGTCCAGCGAAGTTTGCTGGGCACGTTGTTGATGTAATAGACCGATTCCGGGAGGAACACGTATCCCGTGATGTTCTGGATCCAATCGACGATCGACGGCAGGTTGATCGCCAGTGCCACGCCACAGACGACGCCGATCACGATGCCCATCAGTCCGATCAGCATGCCCTGGATCATGAACACGCCCATGATGCTGCGCGGCGTCGAGCCCAGCGTACGCAGGATCGCGATATCCGATTGCTTGTCGGTGACCAGCATCACCAGCGACGACACCAGATTGAATGCCGCCACTGCGACGATCAGCGACAGGATGATGAACATCACCATCTTCTCCATTGCGATCGCTTTGAAGAAATTCGCGTGCTGCTGCATCCAGCCTCTTGCGAGATAGGCGTCGCCGAGTTGCTTCCCGAGGTCCGACGCGACCCGGTTGGCCGCGAACAGGTCGTCCAGCTTCAGGCGGATGCCGCTTGGCCCGCTCATCTGGTACAGCTTCTCGGCATCGTGCATGTTGACGATGGCGAGGCCCGAGTCGTATTCCTGCATGCCCGCTTCGAAGATGCCGACGACGGTGAAGCGCCGCAGCCGCGGCACCGCGCCGATCGGCGTCACGCTGATCACGGGCGCGTACACCACCACCTTGTCGCCGAGATTCACCCCGAGTTGCAGCGCGAGATCCCTGCCCAGGACGATGCCCCACGAGCCTTCGGTCAAAGCCGACAATTTGCCCGCGATCATCTTCGAACCGATGTCGGCAACTTTCGGTTCCTGGTCCGGCAGGATGCCGCGCACGATCGCGCCCTGGCTCGCCGAGTTGCCGCGCAGGAAGGCTTCGCGTTCCACATAGGGCGCTGCGCCTTTGACGTGCGGGTTCCGCTCGGCGATCGCGAGCGCGCGCTGCCAGTTCGGCATGCTGTCCGCCACGCCCGTGATCGTCGCCTGGGACACCATCCCGAGGATGCGCGAGCGAAGCTCGGTGTCGAACCCGTTCATTACCGAAATCACCGTGATCAGCGCGGTGATGCCGATGATCAGCCCCAGCATCGACACCACGCTGATGAAGGAAATGAAATGATTGCGCCGCTTGGCGCGGATGTAGCGGGTGCCGATGAAGAGTTCGAGGGGACGGAACATGCGATGAGCCGAGACTCTGGAAAACGGGAATTGTAGGTTGAGGTCGAAATGGCGGCCCCTCACCCTTTGCCCTCTCCCCAGAGGGGAGAGGGGAACTCAAGGTGTCGCGCCATGCGCGACGGTTTATTGAATGGAGCGGGGACTCGGGATTGGCAGCTGTGCCGACTGTTGCAAGCCCATGCCACCATGCAGCGTGATGGAATTGCAGAGCGTGGGCAAGCGGTTCAGACCTTGAACCACTGTCGGCGTTCCCTTACCCGGAATCCTGGTCCGTTCCCGCAGCAAGCCGCACCCGCAGTCGGCGGCGTGTATCGGCATCCAGGTTGTCGGGCAGCAGCCACAGGTGTTCGCGTTCGCGCGGCGGCCAACGCAACGTCAGCACGATCAGCGGCCCCATGGTGCGCGCGCCGGACACCGCCCCCTGTGCCTCGCGACGGCCGTCCGAAACACGGTCGCTGAGCGCCAGTTCAGCGCTCCCGTCGGCCCGCCACAGCACCGACTGCACATGCGGGCGCAACATGTTGCCCAACGCAGCGCCTGCGTACGCGGCGATCAACAGGCTCAACGCGAGATGCAGCCAGTGCGGCGCCGCGCTGAGCCAGACGGCCGCGATCGCCAACGCCGTCAACAGGACCACGGCGAGAATGAGCAAGCGAGACGAGCGGTAATGGAACCCGATGGCCGGCGGTGCCTTCACGCCGCCAGCCCCGCGTGGCGGCGGATCTCGGCGATGATCGCCTGCCAGTCATCGCGCGGCGATTCGGCATGACCCATCAGCCAGTCCCACAACTCGGGATCCTGCCGGTCCAGCAGTGAATCGAACGCGGCGAATTGCGCGTCGTCCATGGACACATGCGATGCCAGCCAACCACCCAGGAGCGCGTCGAGTTCGCGCGTGCCACGGCGGCAACGCCACCGGAGGCGCTTCAATTTTGCCTTGCCAGAACCCCCGGTCGCCTTCTCGTCGTCGGCGTTCGAAGTCCCGGCTTCCCCGGTCCCCGGTCCCGGGTCCCCGGTCCCGGCTTGCTTTGCCGGCTCCCCAGCTCCCAGTCCCGAGTCCCCGATTTTCATACGGTACGGTTCACCAGCATCTGCTTGATCCCGGCGATCGCCTTGGCCGGGTTCAATCCCTTCGGACAGGTGTTGGTGCAGTTCATGATGGTGTGGCAGCGGTAAAGCCGGAACGGATCGTCGAGATGATCAAGCCGCTCGCCCGTGGCCTCGTCGCGCGAATCGACGATCCAGCGGTACGCCTGCAGCAGTATCGCCGGGCCGAGGAAGCGATCCGGATTCCACCAGTAACTTGGGCACGCCGTGCTGCAGCACGCACACAGGATGCATTCGTACAAGCCGTCGAGCTTTTTGCGATCTTCGGGCGACTGCAGCCGCTCGTGCGCGCCCGGCGAGCTCTGCGTCTGCAACCACGGCTTGATCGATGCGTACTGCGCATAGAAGTGCGTCAGGTCCGGCACCAGGTCCTTCACCACGGGCATGTGCGGCAAGGGATAGACGCTGACATCGCCCGCCGGCAATTCGTCGAGCCCCTTCGTGCACGCCAGCGTGTTCTCGCCATCGATGTTCATTGCGCATGAGCCGCAAACGCCTTCGCGGCACGACCGGCGCAGCGTCAGCGTGGGGTCGATCTCGTTCTTGATCTTCAGCAGGACGTCGAGAACCATCGCCGAGCCTGTGACGTCCACCTCGTAGCTGTCCAGGCGCGGATTGCCGCCGACGTCCGGATCCCAGCGGTAAACGCGGAAGGTACGCACCTTCTTTGCGCCGGGCTTCGCGGCGTAGTGCTTGCCCTTCTTCACCTTCGACATCTGCGGCAATGTGAATTCAGCCATGGCTTAAATCCAGGAGGGATTAGGGATTAGGGACTGGGGATGAGCGGGGTTGGGAGTGAGGGGTTTCGCTCGTCCCTGCTCCCTCTTCCTCACCCCTGCTCTCAATACACCCGTTTCTTCGGCGGCACCGTCTGGACTTCGTCCGTCATGGTGTTCGAATGCACCGGCCGATAGTCGAACGCACATCGGCCGTTGTCGTCCACGGCAACCAGCGTGTGCTTCATCCAGTTGACGTCATCGCGTTCGGGGAAATCCTCGCGTGCGTGCGCGCCGCGGCTCTCCGGACGTTGCTCGGCCGAATGCATGGTGCCCACGGCCTGCGCCAGCAGGTTGGCCAATTCGAAGGTTTCGACGAGGTCGGAATTCCAGATCAACGAGCGGTCGGTGACGCGGATGTCCTCGAAGCCCGCATAGACTTCGTCGATCTTCCGGCAGCCCTCCCGCAAGGTTTCCGCAGTGCGGAACACGGCGGCATCGGCCTGCATCGTCTTCTGCATCCTGAGCCGCAAGGCGGCGGTCGGCGTGCCACCGTCGGCGTGGCGCAACTTGTCGAGGTGCGTCAATGCCGGATCGAGCGCGTCCGAGGGCAAGTCGTAGTGTGGCGTATCAGGCCTGATCAGCTCCGCGCAGCGGTTCGCAACCGCGCGGCCGAACACCACGAGGTCCAGCAACGAATTGGAACCAAGGCGGTTGGCACCGTGCACCGACACGCAGGCCGCTTCGCCGATCGCGAACAGGCCCGGCACCACCACGTCGGGATCGTCGCCGACCTTCTGCACGACCTCGCCGTGGTAGTTGGTCGGAATGCCGCCCATGTCGTAGTGCACGGTCGGCAGCACCGGAATGGGTTCCTTGGTGACGTCGACGCCCGCGAAGATGCGCGCCGTTTCGGAAATGCCGGGCAACCGCTCGCGCAGCACATCGGCCCCGAGGTGCGCGAGATTGAGATGCACGTGGTCGGCATGCTCACCGACGCCCCTGCCCTCGCGGATCTCCATGGTGATCGCGCGGCTGACGACGTCGCGGGAGGCGAGGTCCTTTGCGTTCGGCGCATAGCGTTCCATGAAACGCTCGCCCTTGGAATTCGTGAGATACCCGCCCTCGCCGCGCGAGCCTTCGGTGATGAGGCAACCGGAACCGTAGATGCCGGTGGGATGGAACTGCACGAATTCCAGGTCCTGCAGCGCCAGTCCGGCACGCAGCACCATGCCACCGCCGTCCCCCGTGCAGGTATGCGCCGATGTGCACGAGAAATAAGCGCGTCCGTAACCGCCGGTAGCCAGCACGATGGCGTGGCCCTGGAACAGGTGCAGCGTGCCTTCGTTCAAATCGATCGCGAGCACGCCCACGATGCGGCCGTCGCGGGGGTCCTTCACGAGGTCGGTCGCAAAGTACTCGACGAAAAACTTGGCGTCGTGCTTCAGCGCCTGGGTATAAAGCGTGTGCAGGATCGCGTGGCCGGTGCGGTCGGCCGCGGCACAGGTGCGCTGCGCAACCCCTTCGCCGTAGCGCGTGGTCATGCCGCCGAACGGGCGCTGGTAGATCTTGCCCTCCGGCGTGCGCGAAAACGGCACGCCGAAATGTTCGAGTTCGATGATCGCCGGAATTGCCTCGCGGCACATGTACTCGACCGCGTCCTGGTCGCCCAACCAGTCACCGCCCTTGACCGTGTCGTAGAAGTGATAGCGCCAGTCGTCCTCGCCCATGTTGCCGAGCGCGGCCGCCACGCCACCCTGCGCCGCGACCGTATGCGAGCGGGTTGGAAACACCTTGGTGACGCAGGCGGCGGAAAGGCCCTTGGCGGCCAGTCCCATGGTGGCGCGCAACCCCGCGCCACCGGCGCCGACGACCACCACATCGTACTGATGCGTTTCCACCCTGTAACTTTCTTGAGGCATGTCTGTCCCTTGTCGGGGCTTCGGTCAACGAGGTTCGATTCAGTAGTAACCGGTGCCGGTCAGCCATACGGAGAGGACGGCCATCACGCAAGCCACGGCGCCCAGGATCGCGCCGAAGCGCAGCGCGATCTGCAAGGTCACTTCGATCCAGCGCGTGTGCACGTAATCCTCGATGATCACCTGCAGGCCCAGCGCACCGTGCCAGAACAGGCACACGCTCAGGATGATCAGGAAGATCGCGTGGACGGGCTGCGCGATCGACGCGAGCACGACCGGATACGTGGCGTGCATCAAGCCGCCGATCAGGAACACGAACCAGATGGAGAGCGGGACCAGCGCGACGGCGGTGACACGCTGCAGCCACCAGTGGCGCGTGCCGGTCCCCGACGCGCCATCGCCGCGCGCAACTTTCAGTGGATTGCGCAAACCGTCCTGTCCCGGATAAGCGCTCATGCCGCACCTCCCGCCACGCGCAGGATCAGCAGCAGCCACACCGCAATCGTCAGCACGACGCTGATGGCGATGATCGCCCACCCGCCGGACCAGTAAACCGGATTGTGCGTGCGGTCCCGATTCGCGGGTCCATAGTTCATGCCGACGTCCCGCATCAGGTGCTGGAAGCCATTGCACAAATGGAACAGCAGCGACCATACCCACAGGAACCACAGGATCTGGCCGATCCAGCTGCCGGAGAATCCCGCAAACGCGCCCCACGCCGCACCGCTCGACGCCGCCGCAATCAGTCCCCACGTCACGAACACCGTCCCGATGCAAAGGAACAACCCGGTCAACCGATGCAGCGTCGACTGCCACATGTTCACGCGCCAGCGATAAATGCCGAGGTGCGGCGACGTCGGGCGGCTATTGGGCATGGTCGGATTCCTGCTCACGCTTGCGGATGCTGTCCCCACGCCGGCACGATCGCCAGCGATCGCTCTCCATTCTCGCACGAACACGGCTTGCTGCGAAGGCAGCACTCATGAGCGAAGGGCATGCGATGCGGCTTTCGTGGCGTCACGCCTCGAATTACCTGGCCAAAGACGATCACCTGGCCGTTCTAGCGTATCGAGGATAGAGGAGCCGTTCTCGTCAGATTGCCCGGACAATGGCGATCGGCGATCCGACTAAAAGTCGATGCAGCGTCCGTTCTTCTCCCAATCGCCGTAACGGGTCGGGTCGAGGCCGTCGCCTTCGGGTGTCGGTCTTTCGCGGCCCGCATTCTCGCGTTGCGCGGGCGCCGGAGGCGTTTCGGCCGATTCTGGTTGGGTGGGCGAGTCGGGGAGCGATGCCATGGCTGTAGTTCGGATGTCAGTGCGTCTGATGTGCATTGTCGCACTGTTCCGGCGCACTGATAACGTATGCCTCGCTGGACACTGCTCGCGACCATGCCACCCGCCTTTCTTGCCCGAGTGCAATGCATTGTGATCGACGGCGCCGACGCGCGCCGCTTTGCGCAGGCGCAATTCTCGGGAGACGTGCACGCCTTGCAGTCCGGACATTGGCAGTGGAATGCGTGGCTCGATGCCCGAGGCCGGGTCCAGGCGCTGATGCATCTGGCCGACGTCGGCGATGGTCGCCTGCTCGCGGTGCTGAGGGGTGGTGACGCCGAGGAAGTGCGCGGCGGACTTGCCAGGTATGTGCTGAGAATGCAGGCGGCGCTCACCACCTGCACGTTCGGCGGTTACATCGATGGCGGCTTGCCGATGGGACTCGCCAGGACGGACAGACAAGACATCGTTCTGGGTTACGGCGAGCGCAGCCTGCGGCTGAGGCGCGAGAGCGCCGATCCCAGTCCCGAACCCACTGTCGCGGACTCGTGGCGTCTGGCCGACATTCGCGCGGGCTGGCCGACCCTGCATCAAGGCGACCGGCGCTTCCTCCCTCCCGCACTCGGCCTCGAACGGCTGGGTGCAGTATCGTTTGACAAGGGCTGCTACCCCGGCCAGGAAATCGTCGCCCGCCTGCATTTTCGTGGCGGCCACAAGCTGCGCCTCCACCACATTCGCGGATCGGTGCCTCTGCAAATCGGTACCGACCAAGGCAGCAAGGACGCGGGTGTCATTGATGTGCTCGAATCCGCCTTCAGCACGAGTGAAGTAGAAGCACTGATCGTGGCAGAACGAGATCTTCCAGGTGAAATCAACATGTTGGGAAACAAATATCGTGTTGTATCGACATTTGACTCCTAACCTCGTCTAAACGCCAAGCTTTCTTTACCGATTTTTAACGGCGTGGCACTTGCGCGCCTCCCCGCGGCGCCCTTACCTTTTCTGGAGCTTTGCAATCCGGGTTCGAGCAACGGCCCGGCTGCACGCAGTCCGGAGGTTCCGCACCGCGTGCGCTGGCGACGTAATTCCATTGCCAGAATCCGCAGGCGCGTGAGCAGACCCGCAAGCCCCGGCTCCTTCGCCGGTATCCGCTCCCGGGTCCGAACCGCCTCTCATCCATTGCGGCGCGAGTCCGACCCGCCGTGTTCCAAGCCAGGTGCCGGCTTGATCCGGCATGTGGTGCAGTTGGCCTGTCCATGCGGTGCCGCGTGGGCGTGCGCCCCGGATCCGCCGGGGCAGCAGGCTTGGCCCTTTGGCTGCCAGGAAGAATCAGGAAGGAATGCGTGTCGACATCTAGGCGAACCAGGCACAGGAGGACGACCCGATGACCTTGGGTCTTTTGCTAGGCATGATTGCGCTGCTGCCGCGGCCGGTCGCCGATCAAACCTGTCTGGCTGCGACCGTGTACATGGAAGCACGCAGCCAACCCACCCGCGGCCAATTGGCTGTCGCCGAGGTGGCGCTCGACCGGCTCGATATGGGCCGTTACGGCAACACCATTTGCGAGGTGGTCACGGCGCCGCACCAGTTCGCGCTCACGACCAGCCCGAAGAGTTACCCGATCGACAACACGGCTGCCTGGAACAAGGCGTGGCAGGTCGCCGGAAAGGCCATCGCGATCTGGAATGAGCCCGCCCCGGACCGCCAGCTGGTGGTACCCCACGCGAACCACTTCATCAAGCTGGGTTCGACCGCCGCATGGGCCAAGAATCCCATCGCGACGATCGGTGACCACGAGTTCTACGCGGTCGATTGAATGGAGATCGCGGCACGAAAAAAGGCCCTCGTCGAGGGCCTTTTCCATGGATGCTTCACGCGCACCAGACGAAGCAGCTGCTGTGAAAGCTCAGGCCAGGGAGGCCGTTCTGGTCTGTCCAACTGCGAGGCCGCCCGTCGACCAGGCTGCTTGGCGAAGGAGCGATCAGGGACGATCGCATCAATAACGATAGACCTGGTTGTCCCGGATCATCACGTAATCGCCGACCTGGACCTGCGGCGGATTGCGTTGCGTGACCGTGGCGTACTGGCCGTCCTGGAGCTGCACCACGACCTGCCAGCCGTAGTCACCGTTGCCGGAGCGTTCGCCGATCGCGTGACCGGCGAAACCACCGCCCACGGCGCCGGCAACCGTCGCCGCGGTCTTGCCCTTGCCTTCGCCGATCTGGTGACCCAGCAGGCCGCCGACCACCGCTCCGATCACGGTACCGACCGCGGCACCGTTGCTGTTGCCGAGCTGGACCTGGCGGATGTCACGGACATAGCCACAACCCTGATAGCACTGGCCGCGGCCCCCGTAATATCCGCCGGGCGGAGGTGCCCCGTAACCAGGACGGGTGTTGTACGTGGGGCCGCAACCTGCCATCAGCAACGCGGCCGCGATGATGCAGACCAGCGTGGCGAGCGACTGCGTGATCCTGCAGCTTCCAATGAATGATCGTTTTGACATGGCTCTACTCCTTTTCCGTGGATGGGCCGCGGCAACACCAGCAAACGCCTACTGGTAATAGCTGCCGCGTGGTCTGTCGTTGGCGACCACGACGCCATCGCGAACAGGCAGCCCCGTGCCGACGCCCGGATTGTGGTCCATGCGGATGTGGCCTGCTTTGCCGTTGAGCGTGTACGTCACGTCATAGCCGACGGTCCTGGTGGACGTCGTGTGGTCGGTGACGGTGTGGCATACGTTGCGAGTTTCCGTCGTGGTCGCGTTGTCTTCCTGATGCTTTTTCTGGATCTCGTGTCCGGCGAACGCACCGGCGGCTGCGCCGCCCACCGTTGCCAGTGTCTTGCCCTTGCCGCCTCCGATCTGGTGGCCCGCCAGCGCCCCGATCAGACCACCCACCACCGCGCCGCCGATCTGGTGCTGGTCCTTGTAGGTCTCCGGAACCGCAACCTGCTCATCGCGGCAAACCTGTCGTGGCTTGTCGGTCGTGATGGACTCGGTGACAGGCTGCACCGCGACTACTTGCGCGAACTGCGGTTGTGCGGTCGCTACCTGCGCCGGTGCGCCGTTTGCCGTCGGCTCCGCACCATTGGCTTCCGGAGGCAACGGCGCCGTGGCGGCCGAGGTCGTCATTTTGGCCTGCATCGCCTGCGCCTGCGGGTCGTTGCCGTGACCGCATCCCGCCAGCGCCCCGGCCGCAACCATCCCCAGCACAACGAGTGCCGCGCGTACCATTCTCAAATTGTGTTTCATCGTGGTCTCCCGCCTCTCCTGCGATGACAAATGGATTCAATCAAGCCAACAATGAACGTTGCTCCAATGAAAGCGAGTCTGTTCACGTTTCATTCCAGACTACACCGATGACCGAGTCCAGCCCACCGGTGCATGCCGCAGTGCCCGCGCCGGAACTGTTCGACAGCCACGTGCACCTCGACGCGCCGGAATTCGACGGCGACCGTACACGAGTCCTGCGGTGTGCGCGTGCGGCCGGCGTCACGGAATTGCTGGTTCCCGCCGTCACCGCTGCATCGTGGCCCGGGTTGCACGCACTCTGCGAGTCGGAACCGGGACTGCACCCGGCATACGGGCTACACCCTTGCTATCTCGAACGACACTCGGACGAAAGGGATCTCGCCGCGCTCGATGACTGGCTGCGCACGCATCCGGCCGCCGGTGTGGGCGAATGCGGCCTCGATTACTTCGAGCGCAATCCGGACCGCGACCGGCAAGAGCGTCTCCTGCGCGGCCATTTCGAAATCGCACGCCACCACGATCTGCCGCTGGTGTTGCACGCCCGCCGCGCCTTCGAACCCGTGATCCAGGCATTGCGCGATTTCGGCAAACCGCTGCGCGGAGTGGTGCACAGTTTCTCGGGCAGTGCCGAGCAGGCGCGGCAATTGTGGAAACTTGGATTTTCCGTCGGCATCGGCGGGCCGGTGACCTACGAGCGCGGGCGGCGCCTGCGCGGGACGGTGATGACGCTTCCTGTGGAATCCTTGTTGCTGGAAACCGATGCGCCCGATCAGCCCGGCGCCACACACCGTGGACACCGCAACGAGCCGGCTTTCATCGTGGAGGTGCTGCAATGCCTCGCTGAACTGCGCGGGGAGGATCCAGCCGAACTTGCAGCGACGACGACCGCGAACGCACGGCGGCTGTTCGCGGGCACGACCTGACCGTGCTTCAGGCCCGGGATTTCAGCAACATCTCCAACGCACGTCCCACCGCCGCGAACCCGAACGCCGCGGTGACGTGCGTTGCCGCGCCTAGTCCGCCGCCACAATCCAGCTTCAGCGATTCACCCGCAGCGGGTCGCACTCCGCAGACGCTGCCATCGTCCTGTGGGTAGCGCACGTTCTGGAGCGAATACACCGCCGGCACACCGAAATAGCGATCGCGGTTCGACGGGAAATGAAACTCCTGGCGCAGCTTGCGGCGCATCAACGCCAGTAGCGCGTCGTGTTGCGTACGCGAAAGGTCCCGCACCCGGATCATCGTCGGATCGGTGCGGCCGCCCGCCGATCCGCACACGATCAGCGGCTGCTTGCGCCGCCGGCACCAAGCGGTGAGTTCCACCTTGACACGGAACGCATCGCAGGCATCCAGCACCAGGTCGAATCCGCGGTCCAGCAATTCGGCCAGACTCGTTGGTGTCAGGAAGCGTTCAACGGGTTCGACGGCCAACGCCGGATTGATTCCGTGCAAGCGTTCGGCCATCACCGCGACCTTGGCCTTGCCGAGCGTCGCGGCCAGCGTGTGCAGTTGGCGATTGGTGTTTGAGACGCACACCTCGTCGGCGTCGATCAGGGTCAAGTGGCCGACGCCGCTGCGCGCCAGCGCTTCGGCCGCCCATGAGCCGACACCACCCAGTCCGATCACGGCTACACGCGTGGAACCCAGCAGCGCCACGCTGCCGGCACCATACAGCCGCTCGATGCCGGCAAAACGGGGGTCGATCATGCGCGCATGATAATGATCGAAGCCAGACCCATCAAAAACCTGGAATCAGAGCCTGACCCGCCCGCGCAGGATGTCGGTGAACATCGCCCAGTCGCCCATCAGACTGTAGAGCGGATGCCGAAAGGTCGCCGGCTTGTTCTTCTCAAACAAGAAATGCCCGATCCATGCGCAGCCGTAGCCGCACAGCGGCACGCCAAGCAGCCACCACGCGTCGCGGGTCGCGATGGCGGCGACGATTGCAGCGATGACCAGCCACGAGCCGATGAAGTGCATGCGCCGACAACGCCGATCACTGTGCTCGCCGAGATAGAACGGATAGAACTCGCGAAAACTTGCGTACACGGCGCGCATCATCGCAAAAATTCTGATCCCCATGGACCGCCGAATAACCGTCGCGAGCGAAGACAGGTTGCGTGACGCCGGAGCGCAGTAAGCGGAGCGTACACGTCAGTACGTGAGCATTGCGAGCACCGCCGGCGCGCAAGCTGGCGAGCGCAGCAGGTTATTCGGCGCGTCCCAAACAAAAAACCCCGCGTTGCTGCGGGGTTTTTCGTGTTGCACTGGCAACGATTCAGGCGGGCTGCACCTGGTCGGCCTGAAGGCCCTTGGGCCCCTGGACGACGTTGAAGGTGACCTTCTGGCCTTCCTGCAGGGACTTGAATCCGGTGCCGACGATCGCGCGGAAATGCACGAACACGTCCTCACCGTTTTCACGGCTGATGAAACCGAAGCCTTTGGCATCGTTGAACCATTTCACGGTGCCGGTCTGACGATCCGACATAACTGACTCCTTACTACTCGATTGGTTGAAAAAAACAGCGCACATCCGTGCGCAACTTGAAACACTGACTAGCGAGAGTGAAGACAGCGATGCGATCGTTACGACGGTCAGCAACCGGCCCCAAACAAGCCACCCCCAATGGCTTGGCTAACTCAGCGGCGCGATCCTACAGCAGATTTGCACCAAAACGCCAGTGCAGCCCCCCCAAACAGGCCTGATTTTCAGACGGACGATCAATCGCCTTCCCGGCGGCGGCGCAGGTTTTCCTCCATACCGATCAAGGCAGCCAGCCCGCCGCTGACGGTGAGTGCGGCGAGACCGTAGCCGATCAGGCCGAGAATGGTGCCAAGCGCCATTGCGGCAGTACCTCTGGCGACGCCGTGGATCGCGGCGGCAATGCCGTAGGCAATCCCCGCCGCAACCAGCAACATGCCGATCCAGGCGATCACCCGCGCGGTGGCCAGGGCCAAACCGAGATGGCGGCTTTGCAGATTTCGATATGGCAGCCAACGGCGTGGTTCCATTGCGGTTTTCTCGTGGTTCGGTCCGAAGCGGCTGTTGTTGAAAGTCAGGCCGTGGATGGCCGTTCTGATGCTTGTGAGGTGAAACTCTTTCCGATACGCGAGCAGTTCGAGCGTGCCGCGATCAGGGATGATCGCTCAAATGAACTATCGCATTGAAAAACATGCGGTAGCTGCCAATGGTTTCGCCGCGCCAGATCGGGTTGTTCGCGAACAGCAATACGTGACCCTTGCCGTAGCTTGCGTCCACCACCGCGGCATGCTCGGCCATGGCTCCACCGTTTTCCAGCAGGCCCGAAATCAGCAGCTTGTCGGCATTGGCCCAGCGCGCGATGACCACGGGACGATCGCCCTTCGGAATCACGAACGGGTTATTGCGGGCCTGCTCCACATTGAGCGGCACCGCCTGCCATGGCTTGACGTCAGGCAGCACCGGCGGCTGCTGGAACGGGCGGCCCTCCGGGACGTCCACGTCGTTCGGACCGCCGCGACCGGTCGGCCGCTGGTAATCCTTCGCCGTCACGAGGCCGCGGTTGCCGATCGTCTGGTCGGCCACGTTGAAGGACATGCCTTCCGAGCTGTACAGCGCGAAGGAATCGTCGTATCCAGCTGCGATCGGGCTCGTCTTGTCCACCAGGTCCGCACGCAAGACGCTGCCGACGACCCGCAAGTCTCCGGGCTTGGTGACCGAAACGCCAGGCGCCAGCCCGATGTCGATCGCGAAACGCGCGGTATCTTCCGACGTGACCAGCAAGCCGCCCTCCGCCACGAAACGTTTGAGGTTCGCGACGCCCGATTCACCCAGGCCCGGGCGCACGTCGGGCGTGGAATCAATCACGCCGAGATTCGGCGTGAGCCTGGTCTTCTCCCACGGCATCGGGTTGCCGTACATCGGCAGGCCGTCGATGATCATCTGCGAGCTGGCGAAACCGACCGGCCCGAACAGGATCACGTCGTACTTGCTGCGCAGGTCGGGTTCGCGCGAAACCTCCTGCGTGTTGATGTAGGTGTACGGCACGTGCAATTTGTCCAGTGCCATCCGCCACCAGCCTTCGGTCTGGGTAGAAAGCCAGGTGTGCATCAGCGCGATGCGCGGCATCCGCCGGTTCGTCTTCACGCCCAGGGACGCCAGCGTGAAACCGGGCTGATCGAAATCGCCCTGCACCAGTTTCATCGGCACCTTCAGCACCGAGGTATCGACCACGCGCGCCACGTCCACGCCGAACAGGTCACCAAATGACCAGCCGGTGTCGTCGTAGGGATGCTTCTGCGGATCATCGGGCGACCAGTACTGGCGATCGAGCAGGGTATCGGCGATGCGCGAGTACGGCTGGTCCATGCGGATGATCCAGCTTTCCGCCGGGAACGTACGCCTGGTCGTGGCAACCCTGGGCGGCACGACGGGTTCGCTGGATGTGGCTTTGCCTTTGCCCTTGCCGTCGGTCGGGATTTCCGTGTCGTCGGCGACTTCCACCGTGAACGGCGCGGCCGCACGGCTGATCTCGACGTGTTGCAGATGCAGGACATGCAACAGGTGCATCTGCGCGCCCTTGTCCTTCTCGCTGCCCGTGAGCACGTATGCCGCCGGGCCGGCCAACTGTGGCTTCTCGATCGAACGCTTGGACTTCAGCCAGAAGTTGTCGAGAAAGTGCTGGCCGTGCTGCGCGAAGTAATACAGCGCCGTCAGCAGTCCCGACTCCTCGTAATTATTGTTGTCGCGCTGCGACCACAGCACCTTCGGCAGTGGCGGGTTCGGCTTGTACCACGTGCGCGCGTATTCATCGGGATCGAGGATGCGTTCCTCGGTGTCGGCTCCGCCGTTGCCGAACGTTTCGTAAAGGCGGCTGATGCCGTTGTGCATCGCCGCGATGAACATCAGGTACCCGGGACTCCAGGTATCGAAATCGCCGTGGGTGAACACGCCGGGCAGGCCGAGCTTGGTCAACTGCTCGACGTTGTTCCAGCCGATCTGCTGCCACTCGCTGGTCAGGATCGGATCGATCCAGGCGTTGTACGGCCCATCGCCCACGGTGTTGTCGTACAGGAACGGTACCGACTCGTGCAGGTCGTGCAGCACCTGCGCGTGCCAATCCACGTAGGTGTTCAGCACGTTTTTCGTGAGGTCCAGCGTCACCGCCATCGCATCGCGGTTGTTGTCGTGCGCGACGTAGTGCCCCCAATAGATCAGGTGCGGATAGTTCTCGCCGGGATGCGCGCGGTGCCATTTGTAGAGGTCCACCATCCGGTCGCGTCCGTCGACTTCGACCACCGGCGTGATCAGGGTGATCATGTGCGAGCGGATGTACCGGATGTACGGCGCGTCGTCCACGGCGAGCCGGTAGGCCAGCTCCATCAGGGCGGTCGGCGCGCCTGTCTCCGTCGAATGGATGGTGCCGGTGATGTAGTAGACCGGATAAGTCTGCTTGATGATCGCGGCGGCCTTGGCGTCGTCCATGCCGAGCTTGCGTGGATCGGCGAGTTGCGCGAGGCGCGCCTTGTTGGCGTCCAGATCCTTCATCACCGATTCGTCGGCGATCGCGACCGCGATCATCTCGCGGCCCTCCTCGGTCCTGCCGATGTCGTATACGCGCACCCGCGGCGTCGCCCTGGCCAGCATGCGGAAATAGCGGTACACCGTCTCCGCATAGGGCAGCATGTCGGGCGCGCCGGCGATGTCGCCCAGTACCGCTTCGGGTGTCGGCACGGTCGTCGACGCCGGCAGGTAATCGGTCAGCGGCGTGTTGAAATCGGGCTGGGTGGTGTACTTCGCGATCGTCGCGGTGTAGGCCTGATCGACCGGCTGGTTCGGATCACGCGCGTACGGATTGTTCGCGGCGGCGAATGCCACGCCACACGTCAGCAACCACACACCGGCCGAACGGATCAACAGACGACGCATAGCCCCACCCTGGAAGGATCCACGAAACGGGCAAGACTAGCCGAATTTCACCGCGTACAGGTGTGCCCAAAGACACGGAGATGGAGACGCGACCTCGTGTCAGGTGCAGGTCAGCCATTGCACGCTGAACTGGCTGGCCGGATCGGTCCAGACCTCGGCAACCTGCAGCCCGGCGCGAGCAGCCAGGCGGGCGAAGCCGTCCAGCGTGTACTTGCAACTCAATTCGACCTGCATTGCCTCGCCTGCGGCGAAATGGAACGCATGACCGTCCACGTGCACGTCCTGCTCACGGTTGCTGATGATCTGCGTCTCGATGCGTCCTGCCAAGGAGTTGTAGCGCGCACGGTGCCGAAAGCCGGCAAGATCGAAATCCGCATGGAGCTCCCGGTTCAGGCGTACCAGCAGGTTGAGGGTGAATTCGGCGGTGACGCCCGCTGAATCGTTGTAGGCCGCCTCCAGCGGCACCCGGTCCTTGACGAGATCTGTGCCGATCAGCACGCCGCCACCCAGCATCCCCCCGCCCTGCCCCGCCTCGACGCGCATCTGGCGCAGCAGGCGCAATGCGTCGTCCGGCGCAAAGTTGCCGAGCGTGGAACCGGGGAAGTAAACGACGGTCTGGCGTGGCGCGCGTGCCGCGCGCGGCAACATGATTGGACTCGTGAAGTCCGCGCATACCGGCAGCATTTCGATATCCGGAAATTCGCGCCCGAGCGCCGCCACGCTTTCTGCCAGCGCGGCGCGGGAAATCTCGACCGGGACATAGGCCACCGGCATTTCGAGTTGCCGCAACAACAGCCGCGTTTTCAGGCCACTGCCACTGCCGTATTCGACCAGACGCACGTTCGGGCCGAGCGCCTCCGCAATCGCGGCAATATTCCCGCGCATGATCTCGAGCTCGACCCGCGTCGGGTAATACTCGGGTTGCTCGCAAATGCGCTCGAACAGGTCCGAGCCGCGCGCATCGTAAAAATATTTCGAAGAGATGCTTTTGGGGCAACGCGCAAGCCCTTCCATCACATCGGCGAGGATGCCGCCACCGCCGGAACGCCGGTCGTCGAGGTGGATGGGACGCAGTGCCGCACTGTTGGGGCTCATAAGTCCCTGGCCAATCGCAGGCCGCTGAACTGCCAGCGCGCCGCCGGATGAAAGAAATTGCGGTAGGTCGCGCGGACATGTCCTGTGGGAGTCGCGCACGAGCCGCCGCGCAACACCCACTGGCCGCACATGAACTTCCCGTTGTATTCGCCGATCGCACCGGCTGCCGGCCTGTATCCGGGGTAGCCCACGTACGGGCTGGCGGTCCATTCCCACACGTCTCCGAACACCTGCAGCATCCGGGTTCCGCTCCTGTTTGACGATGCGGGCAGCGGCCGCAGGGCGCCCGAATCGGCGAAGTTGCCTTCGACCGGAAGATCCTGTGCCATCGACTCCCATTCGAACTCGGTCGGCAAGCGCGCTCCCGCCCAGCGCGCGAAGGCATCGGCTTCGAAGAAGCTGACGTGGCAGACGGGTGCAGAAGGTTCAATGGCGCGGCGACCCGCCAGCGTGAATGCCGTTTCCATGCCTTCGTCCCAGTACAGCGGATGCGACCATCCCTCGCGGTGCACGGTGTCCCATCCCTCTGACAGCCACAGTGCGGGTTTGCGGTAGCCGCCGTCGTCGATGAAATCGCGGAACTCGGCATTGGTGATGCAGCGATTGGCGATCGCATGCGGGTGAAGCAATTCGCGGTGGCATGGCAATTCGTTGTCGTAGCAAAAACCATCGCCTGCATAACCCGCTTCGACGATGCCATGCGGTCCCGCGATGAATGCCATTGCGACCGGTTCCGCGGCGGCGGCGGCGGGCGCCTCCCGGAATACCGGTTGAAGCGGGTTCAACGAGAACAGATGCTGGATGTCCGTCAACAGCAGCTCCTGATGCTGCTGCTCGTGGTTGAGCCCGAGCGCAAGGCGCGATGACAGTTCGCCATCGTTGCCGCGGCGCTCCAGCAGATTCTCCATCGCGTCATCGACGTACGCGCGGTAATCGATGACTTCGCGCAGCGTCGGCCGCGTCAGCAATCCCCGCTGCGGGCGCGCGTGCATCGGCCCGACGGTCTGGTAATACGAGTTGAACAGGAAATCCCAGCCATCGTGGAAGCGGCGGTAATCGGGATCGAAATGCGCGAGCAGGAACTGCTCGAAAAACCATGTGGTGTGTGCAAGGTGCCACTTGGCAGGGCTGGCGTCCGGCATCGACTGCGCCACGGTGTCTTCCGGCGCCAGCGTCGCGCACAAGGCCACGGTCGTGTCGCGCACGCGCCGATACGCGGGGAGCAGCTTGGCGATACCGGGCGTAGTCCGGTTCGGCCGGGGCTGTGCGGACATTTCCGATGGTCCCTCGATGCGGCGGGTATGCGTGTACCCTACGCTCCGGAACCTTAATTCAAGCAACGTGCGCGTTCAGCCGATGTGACGGCGCCACCGGCCGAGGTGGGCTTCGGGATGCTGTCGGTACTCGCGCTCGCCAATCTGACGTGGCCCGACCCATGACGCAGCCCGACAAGAAAGAGCTTGCCGCCCAACCGCTGGAGCACGCGTTCGCGCTCCCGGCAAGGTTCTATTCGGGTGCAGAAAGCGCCGAGCGCGACCGGAAGGCGGTGTTTGCTCGAGGCTGGTAATTATTGGCGCGCGCCGAACAACTGGCTGGACCAGGCGACCACGTCGTCGGCGAGATCGCCGGCGTGCCGCTGCTGCTCGTGCGTGACAACGACGGGATGCTGCGCGCGCTGCACAATGTCTGCCGCCATCGCGCCGGCCCGCTCGCGCTGTGCAACGGCCGCGGCGCCAAACGCCTCCGTTGCCACTACCACGGCTGGACCTATGCGCTCGACGGACAGTTGCTCAACGCGACCGAGATGGACGACGCGTGCGGTTTCGCCATGCCTGCGATTCGGCTGCCGCAAGCACATGTCGCGGAATGGCGCGGTTTCGTGTTCGCGGCGCTGGACCCCGCAGCATCCTTCGCAGAAATCATCGAGGGTATCGATGCACGGCTGGGCGAGCAGCAACTCGCCGGGTATGTCTTCCATCGCCACTACGATTACGACATCGATTGCGACTGGAAAACCTACATCGACAATTATCTCGAGGGCTACCACGTTCCGCACATCCACCCGGAACTCAACCGGATGCTCGACTACCGCGATTACATCATCGAAACGTCGCGGTGGTATTCGCTGCAGCACAGTCCGCTCTCGAGCGACGGGACGCTGTACGGGGATGGCGAAGCGCTGTACTGGTTCGTGTGGCCCAATACCCTGCTCAACGTGCTCCCGGACCGGATGCAGACGAACCGGGTCATTCCATTGGCGCCCGGAAAATGCCGGGTGACCTTCGATTACTTCTATCCGCGCGACGCTGACGATGTCGAATCACGCCATACCCGAGATCACGATTTCAGTGATCTGGTGCAGCGCCAGGACGTCGACATGTGCGAAATCGTCCAGCGTGGCCTGGTTTCCGGCTCCTATGTCGCCGGACGCCTGAACCCGAAGCGCGAAAATGGCGTGCACCATTTCCATGAATTGCTGCGCGAGGCCTACCGGTCCGTCAGTGTTTGACGAACCGCTGATGCGCCTGGGCCTCTCGAAGCAAAGCCGGTCTTGAAAACGAAAAGACCCGATTGCGAACAACCGGGTCTTTCGGAACTTGCAAGATGGCGATCAGTGGCCGCCGCGCGAGTAATAATGTCCCCTGCCGCCGCCGCGGTAACCACGATCGTGGTCGCGGTCGTAGTAGCCGCGCGATCCACCGTAGTAATGCCCGCCCCGATAGCCATTGCCGTGGCTGCTATAAACGACGCCGACGCTCAACCCACCCCCGTACCCGTAGCTCGGATAGCCGTAGTAGCCGGCATTCCCATACGAATACGCCGGATAGGCCGGGTATGAATACGCGGGATAGGACGGATAGCCGCCGTAATAGCCGGGTGGGGGATACGCCTGCTCGGGGTAGTAGTAACTGCCGTTGTAATAGTTGTGGTCGTGTTGCGCGGCACTGACCAGCACCCCGCCGATCACGGCGCCGACGACCAGCGCGCCGAGTACATCGCCACTCCGATCCCCATGGCCGCGGTAGCCATCGTGTGCCAGCGCCGCCGGCGCAGCCAGCACAGCCGCCACCACCAGTGCGCAAGCGACCATGACCTTGTTGCGGATCGAACCAGGTTTGCTTCGCATGATTGCTCCTCTCCCCGTCTTCGACGGACTGTCCGCTCTCAGCGGCGGAGCCAGTATCCCGGAATCGGGGTAAATCTAAACTGAAGAGTTTTGTTATAAAAGCCTTGCCGAATCGGCGCGCCGGCAAAGAATCATGCGCCCTTGCCCGCAGAAGCCCCGGCGGAACCACCACGGTCCTTGCGCTTGCGCGATTCCAGCAGCGCCTTAAGGTTCGCGACCGCCTGCTCGTGGCTGATTGCCTTGGGCTTTGGAGCGCGCGGTTTCGGCGGCTTGCGGGTCGGCGCGTGCGCCGCAGGATTGGGCTGGCGGGGCAATTCCACCGGTCCACCCAGCATCCAGTCATCGTTGAAGCGCGAGCGGGGGATATACGAAGGCGGCCTCCGCTTCGCAGCACTGGCGCGCGCTGCAGCCACGGCCCTGGCCGCTGATTTGACCGAAGCCGGACGCGGCGCCGCAGGTTTTGCAGGAGGCATTGCCGTTTCGGTGGCACGCGTCGGCCGGGCAGGTGTCTTCACCGGCGTGTCCTTGGACGTCTTCCGGACAGAGCCTTTCTTCTCCGCTTTGGCAGCCTTGACCGGCTTCGCCGCGCTGCTACGCGCCACCCGGGATTTTGCCGGCGCCTTGCGGGTTGATTTCCCGGCGGCCTTGATCGAGGGTTTGCGTTTCCGTGATGTTGCCATTGCTGCGTTCCTCATGTTCGTTGTGTTGCGTGCTCGACCGGCGACCGAGGCTTGGGAACCTCTTCAGCCAAGGCAAGCCGCCGTGAATGTCGTGTTGCCGCGCTACAGCGCGCGGCCATCGATCCGACGAATATTCAGGCCGGACGGTTCGACCCCTTCGAGACAGCGGGCGTTCACCGCCGCCATCGCGTGCCCATCGCGTTCCCCCTCCGCAAACGGCGCCACGCCACAAACAGGGCAGAAATGGTGGGCGATCTTGTGCTTGTTGAAGCGGTACGTGCTCACGTCCGCCTCAGGCGTCGCCAGCCGCAAGGCTTGGCGTGGCACGAACCACATCAGGTAGCCCTTGGGCCGGCAATGCGAGCAATTGCATTCCATCACGGTGTCGATTTCGCCGTCCACCTCAAAGGCGATCCGGCCGCAATGGCACCCACCCCGCCACGTCGTCATTCGCGCGATCCGAGCGTCAGGACCGGCCAATTATCGCATGAATGGGGCTCGCCCGCACGTGTATCCTCTTGATCCCCTCCGACATTCAGGTCAGCCATGCGCAGCTTCGATGACGATCAGGGCCGGCACTGGCAGACCGCGTTGATGGAGGCTTCATTCGGCGAGGTGCTGCTGATTTTCACCCGCATCGGCGACGAGGGCGTGCTGCAACGGCACCTCGATGCCGCCAATTATCGCGAGGCCGAACAAATACTTGGAGGCGCCGACGACGCGCAGTTGCGGGCTTGGCTGGCCGGCAGCAAGCCTTGGCGTTGAAGGCACCGTCAATGCAGATGATTCGCGGCGGATAGTCCCAGCCCCACCAGCGAACTGAGGAAGATCAGGCCGAGCAGTATCCGGTAGCCGGCCAGCCAGCCGCCGCGCGCCGCGCCACGGGTTCCGGCCAGGAACAAGGCGATGCCGGCCGCAAACAGCACCGTGCCTGCCAGCACCATCGCGAACCACCCGAGCAGGGTCCCGGCGACGACCCCGGCATTGCCGAGGTTGAACACGATCCATTCCGCAGCGATCCAGCGTGTCTGCGGCACCTGCGGAGACAACCGCGCCTGTCCGGCGCCGAACACGATCTGCGCCACCCCGACGATCAGCACCAGATAGGCCGACATCCAGACCAGGAGCTGCGGTGGATGGTGCGCGACGCCGGCTGCCAACAGGCCACCCGCGATGATCGCCACCGCCCCCGTCGCCACGAACAGCTCCGCGGCGCGCCAGCGTTCCCCTGCGTCCGATATCAGCACCGCATCGCGGCCGTGCGGCGGATGCCGTCGAAGACCGTCTCGTCGAGTCCGACGTTGTTATGCTCCAGCACCCGCTCGGCGCGATAGCTCGAGCGCACCAGCGGCCCCGACACCACTTCGAGGAAGCCCATGCCGAGTGCCAGTTCGCGGTACTGCTGGAATTGCTCTGGCGTCACGAACCGCTCGACCGGCAGGTGATTCCGGGTGGGGCGCATGTATTGACCCATCGTCACCACGTCCACGTCGGCGGCGCGGATCTCGGCGAGGGTGCGTTCGATCTCGTCATCGGTTTCGCCGAGGCCCAGCATCATGCTCGTCTTGGTGACGGTTGCCGGTGCATGGCCCTTGGCGAACTTCAGGACATCGAGCGTCTGTCGGTAACCCGCCCGGGGGTCGCGCACCGGATGGGTCAGCCGTTCGACCGTTTCGATGTTCTGCGCGTAGGTGGCGAGGCCCGCATCCAGGACCGTCGCGACCTGCTGGTGGCGGCCAGCGAAATCCGGCGTCAATGCTTCCACCGCGGTTTCAGGCGTGCGCGCATGGATCGCGCGGATGCATGCCGCATAGTGCCCCGCGCCGCCATCCGGCAGGTCATCGCGATCGACCGAGGTCAGCACCACGTACTTGAGGTTCATGAGCGCGACGGCATCGGCGACGCTGGCTGGCTCCATCGGATCCAGCCAGCCGTGCGGATTGCCCGTCGAGACCGAGCAGAACTTGCAGGCCCGGGTGCATACCGAGCCCATCAGCATCAACGTGGCAGTGCCGCGTCCCCAGCATTCGGCAATGTTCGGGCACTTCGATTCGGCGCACACGGTCGACAACTTGTGCGTGCGCACGATATCGCGGATGGCCTCGTACTTCGCGCCGGCCGGAAGCTTCACGCGCAACCACGGCGGCTTGCGTTCCGCGTCGGGCAGCCTGCTCAGCGCGCTAGGGCGGATGCCATCCTTGACCGCACGCGTGCCTTGAGGGCTGTCGAATTTGCTGCCCGGCAGGGGGCGGGTGCTGCCCAGGGTTTCGCTCATGGGGATTCGATCAGAAGATGTGTGCGCACGACAATCTGCGCCACCCATTGTAACTTGCTTCAGACCCGTCCCTGGGAAACACCGCGCACAGGTCAGACCCATCCCTGGGAAACACCGCGCACGTCCATGTGCGCGACTGTTCGAACGAGCGAATGCACTTACAGGCGGAAGGACGGGTGCAGGAGTTGCTGCATGAAGATCACCGTGACTCGGGGCTCCATGATCACCGTGAACACGATGCCGTACGCCGCGCCCCAGGAATGCGCGCTGTGGTTGATGTAACCACCACCGCGCTGGCCCATGTAGATCGAATAGACGAGGAAGATTGCAGCGTAGAGAATCGCAGGGACAGGAAAGAAGACCACGAAGATCATCGACCACGGCGACAACAGGATAAAAGCAAACAACACCGCCAATACCGCGCCGGAAGCACCCAGACTGTGATAGTTGGCATTGCGGCGATTCGCAAGATAGGTCGGCAGGATCGAAACCAGCAGGCCACCGAGGTAGAACCACAGGAATCCGAACGGCCCGAGATAGCGCGCAAAAAAGCCCTCCATCACGCGCCCGAAAAAGAACAGCGTGAGCATGTTGAACAGCAGGTGCTGGAAATCCGCGTGCACCAGGCCGTAACTCAACAAGCGCCAGTATTCGTGCTTCTTTTCGACCGCAGGCGGCCACAACAGCAAACGTTGCATCAGCTTGCCGTTCTTGAACGCGACCCATGACACGACGCAGGTCACGGCGATGATGGCGAGCGTCAACAACATGTCCGTTCCCCTTGCGCAAAAGCTCAATTGTGCAGGATCGGCGCCGCGTGCGCGAATGGCCGCCACACACCGCGGTATGGGTCGATCGGAATTCCCCCCCAAAGCAGCAAAGACGCGCGGCGGTTGTATATGTAAATCCCTCTTACACCGATGTAACTTTCGGTCGGTTTGGTGCTACGCTGCGAGACCAAGCAGGGGGATACCTTCACCAAGGGAGATCCGTCATGCAAGCTCCGTCATCTGTCCGTTCCAAGCGTTTGTTGGTGTTTGCGATCGTCAGCGTTCTGACCGCCATCAGCGCGGCCGCCGCGATGGCTCCCGAACCCATCGTGGGTCCGCCCATCAAGATCGGCGAGACGGGTGTCGCCGTCGCCGATCCGCTGGTGCCCGTGCCGCCGGAAACCCCGTGCGTGGTCACGCTTTACAGCGCTGATTCGCCCACCGGCACCTTCGACGATTATTCCGCCCATCCGTTCGACTACGCGCCGCCTGCCGGTTGCAAGGGGCCCTGGAACAAGGTGGTGTTCAAGGCCGACTTCAACGTCACCACCGGCCGCCAATACGACCGCACCGCCAGCGTCTGGATCGGCGGCGTGAACGTCTATTTCGGCACCACCCAGGAACCCTCCGCGTCACGCAGTCCGAGCTGGCACGTGGAGCGCAACGTGACGGATCTGACGTCGTTGCTGGAAAATGCACACCCGGGCAACGCAGTCGTCTACAACATCTACAACAGCACCTACAACGGCTCGATAACCGGCAGCGCGGAACTGGATTTCTATCCGGCCACGCCCGAATTTCCGGCGCCGCGGGTGCCCGACCAGGTGCTCTCGCTCGGCAGCGATCCCGCGGGCAACACCGTCTCGATCTACACGGACGAGACGCCGATGTCGCGCACCTTCACGCTGCCCACCAACATCGACCGCGCTTTTCTCGACGTCGTTGCCGAACCGCAGTCTGGCGACGAATTCTGGTATTCGTGCTTCCCAGAACCGTATGACATGCAGTTGAACGACTGCGGCGGCACCGCGTTCCGCGAAGCCGAAGTGTCGATCGACGGCAAGCCGGCCGGCATCGTGCCCATCTCGGGCTGGGTGTTCACCGGTGGCGTCGACCCCTACCTGTGGCGGCCGATTCCGGGCGTGCAGACCTTGAACTTCGAACCGTACCGCATCGACGTCACGCCATTCGCGGGGCTGCTGGATGACGGCCAGCCGCACACGATTTCGGTGAGCGTGGTGACCGGCGATCCCACTTTCCAGAACGGGCAGAACCCGAATTACGGCGGACAGCGCTTCGATACCGCGGCAACGCTGTTGCTGTACCAGGATCACGGCGCAACGCAACTGACCGGTGCGCTCACCCAGGACGCCGATTCCGGCGTGCATCCGGTCCAGCACAACACCGCCTCTCCGGATGGCACGCAGTACACGTTCGACGTTACTTCACAACACAGCCTGGTCACGCGCGGGTATCTCGACACGCCGCAGGGACGCGTGCCTTCGAACGTCGTGCAGACCGTGAGCTTCAGCAACGATCAACGCGTCACCAGCACGGCAACGCAATTCGTGCAGGACATCACTCAGACCAGCACCGCGATGCAACGTTCCTATGGGGGACCGTTGGATGGACCGGCCAACGCGACGATCAACTGGTCGTTCCCGTTGACGATGGACATCAACCAGCAGGTACCTGCGAGTGGCAATGCAACCCAGGCCACCACGGTCAATCAGGGCTACTCGCTGCAATACAGCGAAGCAGGTCCGGGCGGGCATTACGCTTCCAGCCGCAAGCAGAACGACACGGCGGCGGATACGCTGATCTTCGGCCCGGGCTTCAGCTATTTCATCGGGAATGAAGGCCAGCAAGGCTCGCAAGGCTATCAATTCACCGACTCGAACGGGTCCTGTTACAGCCGTACGGTTTCAGCGGTGGCCGGCGCGGTCACTTCGGTCACCGACGGTGCGGCCTGCAAGCATTAGGGATACACGGCCCGACGATGTTTTGGGCAACGACGGCCGCCGCGGAATGCGGCGGCCGTTTTGCAGGAAACCCGCCGCGCAAAAAAATTGTATGCTGGACGACCGTTCGGCATTGGCTCACTTTGTATCTGCGCCCGGCGTGCAGGGGGCGCTCCACATCTACAGCGCGAGGTTTCCGTCCATGCACCGCTCCGTCTCCTTCAGCCCGCTTGCAGCCGTCCTGGGCATCGCCTTGTGCAGCGCCTTGTCTTTCCCCGCGCTCGCCGATTCGACCGTCACGGTGACGTTCCAGCCCAATAGCCATTGGGTCCAGGAAGTCGACACGGTGAGCCAATACGACAGCTCGCACGATTATTCCGTCGCGATCGCTGCAGGCGAGACATTCCAGATCAACCTCGTCACGCGCGATCCCAATGTTTTCTTCAAGGTCGAGGACACCACGCACGACAAACAGTTGGTCGACACTTACAAGACGGGCGCCACCACCTGGTCGGTGCAAACCACGGAGCCCACCACGTACCTGGTTCACGTGTACGTCCAGCCCGAGGCCATGCAGCGCGATGAAAAGCCGAAATACGCATTGCAGCTCGGACAGTACGGACCCAAGGACTTGCAGCCCGAAACGACCGCCGTGACTTTCGAGGCCAATAATCCCTGGGCGCAGGAAGCGGGGACACTGGATGCGCAGGGCAGCGCGCGCGATTACACCGTCGCGGTCGCGGCAGGCCAGATGCTCGACGTCAATCTCGTGACGCAGGATCCGCAGGTGCACTTCAAGGTTTTGGATCAGGCCAAAGGCCAGACGCTGGTCGACAGCGCCACCACCAATGTCACCAAGTGGTCCACACCGGTAGCCGCCGCGACGAACTACACGATCAGCGTGTACGCAAATCCCGCGGCGCTGCCGCCGGGCAACCGTGCGGGATACGTGCTGCAGGTCGGTCACTACGCGCAGAGCAATGCGCAACCCGGGACACCTGCAGCAGGCGGCACTGCCGCCCCGGCAACGGCGAGTTCATCCACCGCAACGACGCCCGCTCCGGCGAGCAGCGCGGATTAGAGGCACACCGGACACGCGCAGGGACCGCGTGACCATGCCTTCCAGCACGGTCACATCGATGCAATGACCGGTAAGCTCGCGGGTTTTCGTGGGGAACCCGCCAATGCACAAGCCGTTTCTGGCGACGGTCTTCGCCGTCGCCATCCTGTTCGTTTCCACGGCCGGTTTCACGGCCCCTCCGAATAGCGCAGAAAAGCACGGCGCCGATGCGTCGGCATTCGAGCTTCCGCCGCTGCCGGCCGCCGCCAGCAAGGCGCAAAGCATCGTCGTCGATGGCCGCAAACTCGACTACACCGTCGGGATCGGATGGCTGCCGGTGCGCAACGAACAGGGCAAGGCCATTGCGCAGGTCGTCTACACGGCGTACACCGTGCCGGGCAAGAACCGGCCGGTCACGTTCGCATTCAATGGTGGCCCGGGCGCCGCGTCGGTGTTCCTGAATTTCGGCGCCATCGGACCGAAGATCGTGAGCTTCGGCGCCGAGGGCGATACGCCTTCCGAACCCGCCACGCTGCATGACAACCCAAGCACCTGGCTTCCCTTCACCGACCTGGTGTTCATCGACCCCGTCGGCACCGGCTACAGCCGCTCACTGGTGGACGACAAGCAATCGACCAAGGATTTCTATTCGACCGATACCGACATCGAATACCTGTCGCAGATCGTGTACGACTGGCTGGTGAAGAACGGTCGGATGGAGTCGCCCAAGTACATCACCGGCGAAAGTTACGGCGGTTTTCGCGGCCCGCGCATCACCTATTACCTGCAAACGCGGCTCGGCGTCGCGATGAACGGCATGGTGCTGGTATCGCCGTACCTCGACCCCATGGCGTGGAGCGATGAATACGTCTCGCCGATGGCGTGGATGACCACCCTGCCCTCGATCGCAGCGGCGCACCTCGAACGCGAAGGCAGACTCTCCGCAGCGAACATGGCGCCGATCATCGCCTACACGCGCGGCGAATACGCGCAAGCGCTGATGAAGGGGCGTTCGGATCCGGCAGCCTATGCCGCGATGATCCAGAAGGTGACCGAACTCACCGGACTCGACCCGACCTTCGTGAAGCATTCCGGCGGACGCCTGGAAACGCAGGCTTACCTGCGCGAGGTGTACCGCTCCGAAGGCAAACTCGGCAGCCGCTACGATTCCAACTTCACGGCATGGGATCCGTTCCCCTACGCGCCGCACCAGCGCAGCGGCGATCCGATCCTCAACGGCATCATCGCGCCGACGACGACGGCGATGGTGAACTTCGTGACGCAAACGGTCGGCTGGAAATACGACGGCCAATATCAGACGCTCAACTACAAGGTCGGCCGGCTGTGGCACGACGATGACGACGCAGAGCAGGGTTCGGTCAAGCAATTGCGCGAAGCGGTCGCCAACGATCCCAACCTGCGCGTGTTGATCGCGCACGGCTGGGACGACCTGTCGTGCCCGTTCATGGTGTCGGTGCTCGCGGTGGACCAGATGCCCGCGATGGGCGATCCGACCCGCGTCGAGGTGAAGGAATATCCGGGCGGCCACATGTTCTACGCGCGCCCGGCCAGCGACGCGATGTTCGTGAAGGACGTCCGTGCGGTCTTCGAGAAGCGTTGATCGCGGCTTGCAATGAACCCGCGAGGGCCGCTCCGCGGCACGTAACGGCACATGGATGGCGCCGTCGCGATCGCCTCTGAGCCCCGGCGCGGGTTTCGCAGGCGTCCCGCCCTGGCCAGCATGCCGCAAGCATCCGGGCTCACAACTGTGTTTGCATTGAAAGGGCGGGTTTGCAACCCGCCCTTTCTCCATCTGCACCAATGATTGCTGGTTGCTACGGCTTGCGGAACCGATAGATGAACTGGCTGGTGTGGCCACGGATCGACGGATCGAAGACCTTGATGTTCAGCGGATCCTTGGGGTTGATCAGCGCGTCGCTGTATCCAGCAAACACGAAGCCGGCCGATTCCACTTCCTGCTTGACCACCGCGGGATCGATCCGGTGCAGGGTGTTGGTGTCCGACGTGCCCGAACCGGCCGGCGCGATGTGGTCGATCACGATGAATACCCCACCCGGCTTCAAGGCATCGTAGACCTGCTTGTCGAATTTCTTCATGTCTACCGGACCCATGAAGGGGTCATGGTAATCGTGGTAGTTGTCGTCGGTGAACACGATGTCCACCTTCTGCGGGACGGTCAACTTTCACGCGGGTTCCTTCAGCAGGCTGACGTTGGAATAAGCACTCTCCTTTACCAGACCCTGCCACCTGTCGAAACTCTTGGCCGAGAACTTCGCCATCTCATCCGGCCACACCGTATAGACGTGTCCCTTCGGGCCGACGATCAGGCTGAACACACTCGTCCAGTAACCCGAACCCGGTGCCAACTCCAGCACGGTGTCGCCGGGCTTGACGCCAGTGAAGGTCAGCACCGCGGCCATCTTGCGATCGGCGTCATTCTGCATGACGTTGGTCTTGTTGTCCGAAACGCGCGCGGGGTTGTTCATCGCGCGGGTGATGTAGGCGGGAACCTTAACGGCGCCGGCGCATGATCCGGCGGATTGCATGGGGGATTGCGCGGTCGCGGCGAGTGGCAGCACCAGCGCGGCAAGCAGGACGACTCCTGAAGTTCGCATGACGTTCTCCTGGATGACGGAGCGCCCATTGTGCTCCCAAAACGGGGAGCGTGGCGCCCCGCCCGCGTTGCCCCGATCAGGTCGCGGCCACGAGCCGGTTGCGGCCGGCCAGCTTGGCGCGGTACATCGCGGCGTCGGCTTCCTTCACCCATTCGCTGGCGCTGCCGATGGCTGCGCCGCCCCGTGCGAGTCCTATGCTCAAGGTGCAACGCAGGCCGGGTGCGCGCTCGACCAGCGAACACGCCACGCTCGAGCGGATCCTTTCCGCCACCGCCGCAGCCGCGTGCACGCCCACTCCGCACAGCACCACGCCGAATTCGTCGCCACCGTAACGGCCGGCGAGATCGCCGTCGCGCAGGCTGTTGCGGATGATCGCCCCGACCTTCCGCACCACCTCGTCGCCCACGGTGTGGCCGTGCTGGTCGTTGACCTGCTTGAAGTTGTCGATGTCGATCAGCAGCATCACGGCGTCATCGCAGCAATGCCGCGCCAACGCCGCGTTCACCGCGTCCTCCCAGTGCCGGCGGTTCAACAGGCCGCTCAGGCTGTCGATGCTGCTCATCTGGAAAAGCTGACGGTTTTGGGTTTGCACGCGCCGCGCGAGCCGATGCGTGATGGTGGCAAGCGCCAACGGAAAGACCAGGAGCAGTGGCAGGCAGGCCAGCAATTCGATCATGTCCGTGCGCGGCGCGATGGAAAAGCCGGTCAATGCCGCGGCCACCCCGCACGCGACCACCAGCAGCGCGGAGCCGCGCACCAGCAGTCGGGTGCCATCGATTGCGATCAGGGCCATGGCGAACATCGTCGCGATCAGCACGCTGGGTAGCAGATTGAACCGGATGAGCGCGATCCATACGCCGATCATCACGGCATCCGCCATGACATTGAACTGCTCCAGACGGGCGGGATCCCTGCTGAAGCGGGCATGCAGGCGTGCCAGGTGCGGCCATACATAGCCGTGCGCGACCAGAAGGCCCCAGATCGGGGCCGGGGCGGCGTTCCGGTACAGCACCGTTCCAAGGATCAGCGTACTGAGCGTGAACCCCAGGGTGCGCAGCCCGTGCGCGCGTGCCACGAAGCGCCTGGCGCGCTCGTCCGTAATGGCAGTACGTCGTGTGTCGGTGGCGGTCATGGAAGGCATTGCCCTGTTCGCACAGGGGAGCCTCGAGCAAGACCAATGCCATCCGCCGCGCGCCGGGCCACACAAACCACCCATCTGCGCCCATCCTGTGACGGACCGCGCACACGGAAACAGTTGTTCACTGCTCCGCGGCTGCACGGCTACGCAGGCTGCGTCACATTTTGTAAACAGGCGACAGCCTAGGCTTTCAAGCGCCAGCCCGTGCGGAAGATCCACCACACACCGGTGAGGCACAGCGCGAGGAAAAACAGCGTCGCCCCGATGCTGATGCCGACGTTGACGTCGGCGATGTCGTAGAAGCTCCAGCGGAAACCGGAGATCAAATACACCACCGGGTTGAACAGCGTCACCTTCTGCCAGAACGGAGGCAACATGTGTACGGAATAGAAACTGCCGCCCAGGAAGGTCAGCGGCGTGATGATCATCAGCGGCACCACTTGGAGCTTCTCGAAATTGTCGGCCCAGATGCCGATGATGAAACCGAACAGGCTGAAGCCGACCGTGGTCATCACCAGGAACAGCACCATCACCCCTGGATGCGCGATCGAGTAGTGTACGAACACCCGCGCGGTGGCGAGGATGATCAGCCCAACGATGATCGCCTTGGTCGCGGCCGCACCGACATAGCCCGTCACGATTTCGAGGTACGACAGCGGCGCCGAGTGCACTTCGTAGATCGTGCCGACGAACTTCGGGAAGTAGATGCCGAACGAGGCGTTCGACACGCTCTGCATCAGCAACGACAGCATCACGAGGCCAGGGATCAGGAACGCCGTGTAGCCGATACCTTCGATGTTCCTGATGCCCGAGCCGATCGCGCCGAACACCACGAAGTACAGCGTGGTCGAGATGACCGGCGACAGCACGCTCTGCATCAGCGTGCGTCCGGTGCGCGCCATCTCGAACTTGTAGATCGCGCGGATGCCGTGCAGATTCATGCGCCCTCCTTTATGCGCATCCCTGCGTGAAAACGCGCCATCCGTGGCCGTACTTTTCACGAACAGCAGCCACGGGAAATAGACGATGAGCAATTCATGCGCTTTCCCGCACAAGATCCACAAAGATCTGTTCCAGCGAATCCTGGCGCGTGCTCAAATCCTTGAAGCCGATGCCAGCGGCGGACAGGTCTTTCAATAGCGCGGTGATGCCGGTGCGTTCGCTTTGCGTGTCGTAGGTGTAGATGATCTCGTCGCGCTTGCCGTTGAGTTCCAATCGGTAGTCGTTCAGCGCCTCGGGCAGCGATGCGATCGGTTCGTGCAATTGCAGGCGCAACTGCTTCTTGCCGAGCTTCTGCATCAGCGCGTTCTTTTCCGAGACCACGATCAACTCGCCCTTGTTGATCACGCCCACGCGATCGGCCATGTCCTCGGCTTCCTCGATGTAATGCGTGGTCAGGATGATCGTGACGCCCGATTCGCGCAGCCGCCGCACCATCGCCCACATGTCGCGGCGCAGTTCCACGTCCACGCCCGCTGTCGGTTCGTCGAGGAACAGCACGGTCGGCTGGTGCGACAGGGCTTTCGCGATCATCACGCGCCGCTTCATGCCGCCGGACAGCATCAGGATCTTGGCGTCGCGCTTGTCCCACAGCGACAGGTCTTTCAGCAACTGTTCGAGATAGGCATCGTCCGGCGCTTTGCCGAACAACCCGCGGCTGAAGCGCACCGTGTTCCACACCGATTCGAATGCATCGGTCTTCAGTTCCTGCGGCACCAGCCCGATGATCGTGCGTGTCTTGCGCCACTCGCGCACGATGTCATGGCCGTCGACCGTGACCGTTCCGTTGCCGGGATTGACGATGCCGCAGATGATGCTGATCAGCGTGGTCTTGCCGGCGCCGTTCGGACCGAGCAGCGCAAAAATCTCGCCGCGCCGCACCGTCAGGTCGATGCCCTTCAGCGCCCTGAATCCACCCTCGTAAGTCTTGTCGAGTCCGCGCACTTCGATTACCGGATCGCTGGCTGCATGGACTGGATGGATGGCTTTATTCATGGCTTTGGCCGCTGTTCTGGAATTCGAAGCCAACTAAACCGACCGGTATGGTATTTACCGCCCCGTCCGACCGCAAGGCATCACCGACTCGATGACGACGAACGGGCGACCTCGGCTTCGACAAACATCGCGTCCAAATGCGCAACCTTTAAGTTGCGCTTTGACGACGAGAGGCATAACATGCAACCGCCAGGTTGCAATCTATCCGGGAGTTGCCGATGACCAGGAATACCGATCGCATCGAGAAGCAGGTTCTGTTGCAGGCACCGCGCGAGCGTGTATGGCGCGCGCTCAGCGAAGCGGAGCAATTCGGTTCCTGGTTTGGTGTCAGCTTCGATGGTCCGTTCGTCGAGGGCGAGCGATTGACGGGCAGGATTGCGCCCACGCAAGTTGATGAAGAAGTCGCGGCGATGCAGACGCCCTACGAGGGCACGCCCTTCGAGTGGCTGGTGGAGAAGATCGAGCCGATGCAGCGCCTCGCGTTCCGCTGGCACCCGTTCGGGATCGACAAGACCATCGACTACTCGCATGAGCCGATGACCCGGATCGTGTTCGAGTTACACGACGCACCGGAAGGAATCCTGCTGACCGTCACCGAATCGGGGTTCGACAAGCTGCCGCCTGAACGACGCGCCAAGGCATTCGCAGCCAACGAAGGCGGCTGGACGCACCAGATGAAGCTGATCGCAAAGTATCTCGCCCAGCATTGAGATCCGAGCGATGCGCAAACCACGTCCACCTGCCATCCAGAAAGCGGCGCCGGTATTCGCCGCATTGGGCGACCCGACACGATTGCGCCTGATCGCGGCGCTTTGCGCCGGTGGCGCGCTGTCGATCGCCCAGCTGACTGCCGGCACCGCGATCACCCGCCAGGCCGTCACCAAGCATCTCGAAGTTCTGTCCGACGCGGGTCTCGTGCACGACACACGTCAAGGCCGCGAACGGCTGTGGGAGCTCGAACCCGCGCCCATCGACGAAGCGCGCCGCTGGCTCGATGCGATCGCCGCGCAATGGGATCAGGCACTGCAACGGTTGAAGGCGTTCGTGGAGAAATGACAACGGTTCAGCGCAACTGGCTGTCCTTGCTTCCGCGCCGGTTGTAGCCGCTGAAGACGCCTTCCTCGCGGTCGCGCTCAACCTGGCACGCCACGCACAGCCGGACGCCAGGCACGGCTTTGCGCCGCGCCTCAGGAATCCGCGCACCGCACTCCTCGCATTGGGTCAGGCCCGGTCCGCTGCGCTGCTTGCTGCGGGCGCGGGCAACCGCATCGGCAACCGTTGCATCGATCTGGTCCTGCACCGCGTCATCGTTGACAAAGCCCTTCGCCATGCCAATAACGTAAGCCAGGCGGCGCCCTCATTCAACCCCGCTGCCGTTTCGCCGTCGATTTTCGCGCCTGCCGTTCGTCGCACTTCCACACGATTCGTCGAGAGAGAGCAAAACTCATGCAACTGTACGGCCACCCGTTCTCGTCCTACACCCAGAAAGCCCTGATCGCGCTGTACGAAAACGACATCCGCTTTGAATTCCGCATGCTTGCACCGGACTACCCGGACATCTACGCCGAATTCGCACGACGGTGGCCGATCAAGCGTTTTCCGATGCTGGTGGACGGCGATCGCCAGGTGATGGAAGCCACCAGCATCATCGAATACCTCGATGTCCATCATCCCGGCCCCGTGCCGCTGATTCCGGACGACGCCGACAAGGCAATCGACGTGCGCATGCTGGATCGCTTTTTCGACAACTACATCCACACGCAGCTGCAAAGGATCGTCTTCGACGCACTGCGTACGGAAGGCGACCGCTATCCATACGGTGTCAGTGAAGCACGCAACATGCTCGACACGGCGTACGCATGGCTGGACGATTACATGAAAAACCGTGAGTGGGCCGTTGGCGAAAGCTTCACCCTCGCCGATTGCGCCGCCGCGCCGGCCTTGTTCTATGCGGATTGGGCGCACCCGATCGGGAAGCCATTCCTCAACGTGCACGCCTATCGGGCGCGGCTGCTCTCCCGGCCGTCGTTTGCGCGTTGCGTGGAGGAAGCTCGGCCTTACCGTCCACTGTTCCCATTGGGTGCGCCCGACCGGGATTGAACGGAACCCTGCCGGCGCGGGCGCATCGGCGCGGCATGGCACGTTTGCCGATGACCGATCGAGTTGCACCCGCAAATCAACTGCGCGATCGTTTGCACCGCCCCATGATCAGGACGTGCGTGATTGCGCCATCCGCCGGTAATCTACTGCGCATACAGGAACGACGCCGGGTTTGCATCGACCTTACCTCAAAGGACACCAGCCATGGCAACCAGGAAGATCAACAAGACCGACAAATCTTCCGGCGGATTCACCGCCGAAGAACGCGCCGCGATGAAGGAGCGTGCACGCGAACTGAAAAACGCAAAACGCGGTGCGGAAGGCGAGAAAGACGTCCTGGCAGCGATCGCCAAAATGCCGGAACCCGATCGCACCATGTCCGAGCGGCTGCACAAGCTCATCCGGATTGCTGCACCGGAACTGTTGCCGAAGACCTGGTATGGCATGCCCGCCTACGCCAATGCGGACGAAAAGATCATCTGCTTCTTCCGCCCTGCATCCAAATTCAAGGATCGCTATCTGACCCTCGGTTTCAACGACGCCGCCAGGCTGGATGACGGCGCGATGTGGCCGACGTCTTTTGCGCTGACGAAGTTGACCGCCAGCGAAGAGAAGCGCATCGGCGAGCTGGTGCGGAAAGCCGTCGGCTGATCCACGAGTTGCGCTCGCCCCTTTGTTGAGGTTTGAAGGACCTCGCTGCCACCTCGGTTCAGGTAGTACCAGAGAAGCAATCCACAATTCCGTGTCTTGCCAAGGCTTTTCGTTCATGTTTGGGTTCCCATCCGGACGATTTGGCGGTACGCTCGGCCTCCCCTGACCCAACCGGAGCGCCGCCATGGCCTTGTGGAAAGAACCCGTCAAATCTCCCTTCCCCGACTCACTGGAGCCACTGAACCCGGCGCGTTTCGACACTCCGGTTGCCGACGAACCGGCTGCCCCGGTCAAGTCATCCTCCACGAACTCCGCGCCTGCGCCGGTGCACTCCGCAGCGGAGTCGCACATTTCTCCAGACCTCATCATCGAAGGGAAAATCGAGGGCGCGGGTCACGTCCGCATCGCCGGCCGCTTCAAGGGCGACATCAACGTACGCGGTGACCTCACGATCGAGAACGGCGCCAAGGTCACGGGCAGCGTGCGCGCCGAACGCGTCACCGTGGCTGGTGAGCTGACCGGCAACATCGAAACCGCTTCGCACGTGGAGTTGCTGCAGACCGGCGCGCTGACCGGCGACGTGAAATCCAGGACTTTCAGCGTCGCCAAGGGGTCGCGGATGCGCGGGCAGGCCGAATTCGGATGGGATGACGACAAGTCGGGCGTTACCGAACTCCACAAGCACAACGGCAACGGCCAGGGCAAATGAGCCCTCCCAATGTGGGCACCGCGGGCGCGACGCGCGCGTGCCCCCATTGCCGCGAAACCATTCTCGAAAGCGCCGAGATCTGCCCCGCCTGCCAGCACCGGTTGCGTTACGGTGGACCGGCCAGCGACCTCGCGGCCCCCGCGGCGATGACGCCGTTGCGCGTCGAAGGCAGTTTCCGCAACCCCGCCGGCAATGGCGCGTGGGAATATTCGATGGTGCTGACCATCCGCAACGAACGCGGCGAAGAAATCGCACGGCGCCTGGTTGGCGTCGGCGCGATGCAACCGGGCGAGCAACGCAGTTTCGCGCTCAGCGTCGAAATGAATCCTGGCGGCGGCAAGCGCACGCGGCATTAACGAGGTGCCGGACAATCCACCGGCGCGACGGCTCGAACCGGCACATCGGCCGGCGCCGCCGGGAGAGCGGGTGACCGACTCTTGCGCCGGTTGGCTGAAACTGCACCCGCGACGCGTTATCGCCGCCTGCGGATCGACGGCCATATGCTGTATCACTAAAGCCGTGGTCGGCCGCAAGCGGTGCGATATCGACGATGCCTGCCTCGAAGGACTCTGATGCGGCCTTTGCGCTGGTGCGGGCAACCCGTGCATTCGACACGGTGCGTGCTGTCGATGATGTCACCCTGTCCTTCGCGCGTGGACACACCAGCATCCTGATCGGAACCAGCGGCTCGGGAAAATCGACCCTGCTGCGATTGCTGATTGGATTGGAGTGGCCGACGGCCGGCGAGGTCCTTTGCGACGGTCGGCCGCTACGGCGCGATCGGTTGCTCGAAACGCGCCGCGGGGTCGGCTACGTGATCCAGGAAGGCGGGCTGTTCCCGCACCTGACGGTGCTCGGGAACCTCGGCCTGCTGCCGCGGCATCTCGGCTGGAACGCGGTGCGCGTGCACCAACAAGCGTTGGAGCTGGCCGAATTGACGCATCTGCACCCTAGGTTGCTTGCGCGATTTCCAGCGGAGCTGTCCGGCGGCCAGCGCCAGCGCGTGGCGCTGATGCGCGCACTCATGCTGGACCCGCCCACCCTGCTGCTCGACGAACCCTTGGGAGCCCTCGATCCGCTGGTGCGCCATGGCCTGCAGGAGGAGTTGCGCGAGATTTTCCGGCGCCTCGGCAAGACCGTGATCATGGTGACCCATGACATGGCCGAAGCCGCGTTCTTCAGCAGCCGGCTGATCCTGATGCGCCGCGGACGCGTGCAGCAGGACGGCAGCCTTGAAGATTTCCGGCATGCGCCCGCCAACGAATTCGTTCGCGAATTCCTGGCCGCCCACCGCAACCTGCCGGATGAAGTCGCATGAAATACCGCCTGGCCGCACTCTTGGTTTGCACGCCGCTGGCACTCGCGGCGCAGACCGCAGGTACCCCGACGGTGGACCGCGCCAACACGCCCACGGTCGTGATCGGCTCGAAGAACTTCACGGAATCGCTCGTCCTGGGCGAAATCGCCCGGCTCGCAGCACGCGAACGCGGTATCGACGTGCAACACAAGCGCAGCCTCGGCGGGACCCGCATCCTCTGGGAGGCCCTGCGACATGGCGACATCGATGCTTATCCGGAGTACACGGGCACCATCACGCACGAGTTGCTGCACGGCGTTCCGCCAGGCGCCGGCATCGGCGCGCTGCGCACGCGTCTTGCGAAACTGGGCATCGGCATCACCGACTCGCTGGGCTTCAACGATACCTATGCGATCGGCATGCGCGACAAGGAAGCCGCCAACCTGCACATACGCAGCATCGATGACCTCGCCAGGCATCCGGACCTGAAACTCGCGTTCTCGAACGAATTCATGAATCGCGCGGATGGCTGGCCCGGAATGAAACGTGTCTACCACCTCCCGCAGAACGCGCGCGGGATGGACCACGCGCTTGCGTATCGCGCGCTGGCCTCGGGGGCCATCGATGCGATCGACCTGTACAGCACCGACGCGGAAATCGCGTACTACCACCTGCGCGTGCTGAAGGACGACAGGCACTACTTCCCACGCTACGACGCGGTGTATCTGTACCGGCTGGATCTCGACCGTCGCGCACCGCAGTTCGTGGCCGCGTTGAACAGTCTCGTGGGCACCATCGATGCCGGCCAGATGCGCGCGATGAACAAGGCGGTCCAGATCGGTGGCCAAGACCCGACCGTGGTTGCGGCCAGATTCCTCGGCGTGCAGGCGGGCGGTGGCTCGATCGACAATTTCTGGCCGCAATTGGGCCGCTACACGCTCGAACATCTCGCGCTGGTCGGCATTTCCTTGTCCCTCGCAATCATCATCGCGGTGCCGCTGGGAATCTTCTCGGCGCGGCACCGCCGGCTGGGTGAGGTCGTGGTGGGACTGACGGGCATCCTCCAAACCGTGCCATCGCTCGCACTGTTCGTCTTCATGATCCCGTTGTTCGGAATCGGCGCTGAGCCCGCGATCGCGGCGCTGTTCCTGTACAGCCTGTTGCCCATCGTGCGCAACACCCACGCCGGCCTCTGCGGAATCGAACCTTCGTTGCTGGAATCGGCGGCGGCGCTTGGACTGCCGTCGCGGGTGCGGCTATGGCGGATCGAATTGCCGTTGGCGCTGCGACCGATCCTGGCCGGCATCAAGATCGCGGCGGTCATCAACGTCGGTACCGCCACTTTGGGTGCACTGATTGGCGCCGGCGGTTACGGCCAGCCCATCCTCACCGGAATCCGGCTCGACAGCATTCCGCTGATCATGGAAGGTGCGATCCCCGCCGCCTTGCTGGCGCTGGTGATGCAAGGCATGTTCGAAGGCATCGAACGCGCGCTCACGCCGCGCGGATTGCGGCTGCGCGCCCAAGGCTGAGCACAACACCTGGCGTGGACAGGAGAAGCGGCCCGTCCACGCCAAACTTTCAGCTACACGAACGCACGCCGAACGTTCAATGGGTTCGCGCGGCAGCGATCACCTGGCACTCAGAGTCGAGGTTCACCGGGCGCGACGCCGGGTTGAATATCAACGTACACGATGCCCGGATAGCGCCTGTCCGGATAATGCGCGATCGCCAATGTGGTGGCAGAGATGTAAAACGCGACCAACGCGCTGGCGAGCCCAAACGCGCCACCAATCCGGAGCAACACCCAGAACCCGAAGAAACCATTCAGGCCGAAGCACAGGAACGACACCCAAAGCAGCAGCACCATGAAAGAGACGGCGCCGCCGAGTTTGCCGCTCTTCCACGCTGCGGCCCACAGATAGAAGTTCACCAAGGCGATCGTCATCAGGAACCAGCCATCGAAGCGTATTCCGGCCGCGCGTTCGAAGCCGAAGCCGTTTGCCCAGAACAGGCCGGACCACAGCAGGAAGAAAAATCCGAGCCAGCTCTCCCGGCGCAGGAACGCCGCAATCCCGGCGATCAGCAAACCGAGCATCGCGACCATGAAGATCCCGTGCATGGCACCCATATCAGGCACGGCGCCGAGATCCATGAGGCCCGAGATACCGGCGGGAATCACCGAAAGCATCCAGAGCGCGATGGCCAGCACACCAAAGCCGAGCGGCCACGGGCTCGCGACATTGCCATTCATGAAGCACCTCCTCGCGGTCAGCGGACCGCATCAACACGCTCGCATCGTCACTGGCAGGCGGTGCAAAACTCGCGACATCCAACCATCGGCCGAACCGGGCGATGGGGGTCCTCGGCCGTCACCCTAGTCCGGGAAACGTCAATGGCTCGTCAAACCGGCGCAGAGCAGGGGAAGCCCCGGAACATCACGAAATCGTCACGTTGCCGAACTTTTAGCTGCGAACGGGCGGCACCAGCTTGAGCTTGGAACCGGCGGGTTGCTTCCTGGGACGCAGCATGCGTTCGAGGGCGGCCGGCTGCAGCGGATACGAGTACAGGTAGCCCTGCCCTTCGGTGCATCCGGCCCGCGACAGGAAATCGTGCTGGCCCTCGGTCTCGATGCCTTCCGCGATCGTGATCAGACCCAGGCTGCCCGCCATCGCCAACATCGCGCCGGTGATCGCCGCGTCGTTGGGACTATCAGGGAGTCCGGCCACGAAGGAACCGTCGATCTTGAGGTAGGCCACCGCCGGCAGCTTCAGGTAAGCCATCGACGCATAGCCGGTCCCGAAATCGTCGATCGCGACGCCGATACCCAGCGCATCCAGCGCGCGCATCGTGCGCTCGGTTTCCTCGCCCAACCGCAGCATCGCGCCTTCGGTGATCTCCAGGACCACGCGTTGCGGCGCGACCGCATTCGTCTGCAGGGCGTGGCGGACGCTCTCGATGAACCCAGGGTGGGCGAACCAGCGCGCCGACACGTTGATCGCGACCCGGATCTGCGGCAGGTCGGCGGCATCCCACGCGCGGATCTGCGCGCACACTGCGTGCATCACCCATTCGTCGATGCGATGGATCAGACCGGTACTTTCCGCGATCGGAATGAACTCGCCCGGCATCACCTCACCGCGGTCGGGATGGTGCCAGCGCAGCAGCGCCTCGACAGCAACGATGCGCCCCGAGCACATCTCGACGCTCGGCTGATAGACGAGCTGGAATTCCTCGTCCAGAAGCGCCTGGCGCAGTTCCGTCGCCAGCACCATCCGGTGGCTCGCATCGGCCTGCATGGTAGGTACGTAGAAGCGCCAGGCGTTGCGCTCCTCCGTCTTGGCGGCGTACATCGCTGCATCGGCGTTGGCGATCAAGGTCTTGGCGTCGTCTCCATCCAGGGGATAGCCCGCGATGCCGATGCTGGCGCTGAGGACGATTTCGTAGCTGTCGACGTGGAACGGTTCGGACAACACGGCGAGCATGCGTGTGGCCAGCGTCGCGGCGTCTTCGCGCAACGCCAGTCCAGGCATCAGAACCGTGAATTCGTCGCCGCCGATGCGGCCCGCAATGTCGCCCGCGCGCAACTGCCGGACGATCCTTTGGCCCACCAGTTCCAGCAAACGGTCACCCACCGAGTGGCTGTAGCTGTCGTTGACGAACTTGAATGCGTCCAGGTCGATGAACAACACGGCTGCCGCCGAGCGATCGCGTGCGGCACGCGCGATCGCTTCCTCGCAGTGCAACTGGAATTTCGCACGGTTGACGAGGCCGGTCAGTGCGTCGTGCGCGGCAAGATGTTCGAGGCGGCGCCGGTCCGCCCTCGCAACCGAGATATCGCTGAACACGGCGACGTAGTGCAGCACGCGCTGGCCGGCATCGCGGATCGTACTGATGCTCAGCATTTCCGGATACACGCTGCCGTCGCGGCGGCGGCTCTCGACCTCGCCCGACCAGTGGTGGGTGGCCACGATCTCGTCCCAGATCGTGGCCGGCAGCGGACCGCCGTCTGCCATCCTGCGGGTCGCCTCGAGACGCGTGCCGGAAAGCTGTTCCGCCGTGAACCCGGTGAGCTGCGTCGCGGCGGCATTGACCGAGAGCACCCGCCGATCGGCGTCGGCGATGATGACGCCCTCGGCGATACTCGCCAGCGCCTCGGCGGCCACGCGCCGTTCGCGCTCGTTTTCCACACGTTCGGAGATGTCGCGGATGATCGCCTGGCGCACGACCTGCGTGTCCCATACCGCTGTGCTGCTCTGGGTTTCAACCGGACGTGTCGTTCCATTCTTCCCGCGCAATTCGCCGCTGCCCGTCGAGCCCTTGCGCACGACGATGCCTTTGTCGAACAGGTCCGCGTAGTCGACCCCCAGCAATTCCTTTGGATCGCGTCCGGTCCAGGCGCCCGCGGTGCGGTTGGCGTCGAGAATCCGACCGCTGTTTTCGTCCACCATCACGATCGCATCGGCGGCGCTGTCGAACAGCAGGCGATAGCGCTCCTCGGTGCCGCGAATGCGGGCCAGCGTGCGACGAGCCATCAACAGCCACAGCACCATCGCGCCGGCAGCCGAAATCAACACGCCGAAAAACAGGACCCTG
>JAJPJT010000039.1 GCA_021324095.1 Gammaproteobacteria bacterium | reverse complement strand
CTGCTCGGCGTCACTGCATTCGGCATCGTGAGGCTGGCAAGTTACTGGGGCGCGCAGCGTCGCAAACAGATCGGCGTCCGCCGCGCGCTGGGCGCGACGCGCGCGGACATCCTGCGCCACTTCCAGACCGAGAATTTCCTGATCGTGACGTTCGGGATCGCGGCCGGAATCGTCTTGGCCATCGGGATCAATCTGGCCCTGATGAAGTATTTCGAAGTGCCACGCTTGCCGCTTTGGTACTTGCCGATCGGGGTCATCGCGTTGTGGCTGCTCGGGCAGTTGGCGGTGCTGGTGCCTGCGCTGCGCGCGGCGGCGGTGCCGCCGGTGGTGGCGACGAGGAGCGTGTGATGAGGAGCGGGGCTGGGGAATGGGGCAGTGGGGGTGCTTCGAATGGGACCATGCACCCGTGTGCAATGCACGGCAGGTGCCGGTCTGCGATATCGAATCTTTCCCTGGAGTTCCATCATCGCACCCCCGCTACCCATCCCGCGCCCCGCCCGTGATCCGCGTTCTTGGGAGAGTCTGAAATCATGTTCGCGTACTACCTCGACCTCGCGCTCAGGAGCTTCAGGCGCAATCGCGTCCTCACCGCACTGATGGTGCTGGCGCTGGGCCTCGGCATCGGTGCATCCATCACGACGCTCACGGTGCTGAAGCTTCTGTCAGGCGATCCGCTGCCGCAGAAAAGCGCGCGCATCTTCGCGCCGGAGATCAACCCGCTGCCGGCGCAAGTGCACCTGCCCGCCGCGGAGCTGTTCAGCAATTGGGGCGACCTGATGTCATACACCGATGCCATGAACCTGCTGCGCGCACGTCGTGGCGAGCGGCAGGCGGTGGTGGCGCTGACGGGTGCGAAGATCGCGCCGCGGCAGGCGGGACGGCATCCGTTCTTCAGCAATGGCGTGATGACCACCGCGGATTTCTTCGCGATGTTCGATGCGCCGTTCGAATACGGCAGCGGCTGGAGCGAACAGGATGGTGAGGATCGTGCGCGGGTCGCGGTGATCTCGACGACCTTGAACGACAAGCTGTTCGATGGCCGCAACAGCCTCGGCCAGATCATCCGCGTCAGCGATCACGATTACCGCATCATCGGCGTCCTGAAACCCTGGGCGCCGCAACCGCGCTTCTACGCGATCAGTGTCGGCGGGCAGGGCTACGGCAACGGTGACGACGTGTTCCTGCCGTTGCAATCCGCGTTGGCCGACAAGATGGGTCCGGAGAACACCAATTGCTGGTCGCCGGATGCGAACGTCAATCACCTCGAGACCGCGCCCTGCGCATTCGTGGGCTTGTGGGTGGAATTGGCGAACGCATCCGATGCCGGCGCGTACAAGACTTTCCTTTCCAATTACGTGCAGCAGCAGATTTCGCTGGGCCGCTTCCATCATCCGGATGTCGACTTGCCTGACCTGATGGGTTACTTGGGCCAGCAGCAGGTGGTACCCGACGACGCGAAGTTGCAGACCAATCTCGCCTTCGGATTCCTTTTGATCTGCATCGTCAACACGGTGGGCCTGCTGCTGGCGAAGTGCCTGCGCCGCTCGCGCGAGATCGGCGTGCGCCGTGCGTTGGGCGCAACGCGTGGCGCGGTGTTCGCGCAGTTCATGGTGGAGTCCGGCATGGTCGGCGTTGCTGGTGGTGTGCTGGGCTTGATCTTCGCCGAACTTGGGCTGTGGGCGATCCGGCACCAGCCTGCGGATTACGCGAAGCTCGCGCACCTCGACGTGTCGATGTTCGTTGCGACATTCGTGATCGCGTTGATCGCGAGCCTGATCGCCGGTCTGTTGCCGGCGTGGCGCGCGTGCGTGGTGGCGCCGGCGCCGCAGTTGAAGAGCGTGTAAACACTCCACCTCCCCTTGAAGAGAAGGGAGCAAGCATTCGTCCGTTCGACCTTCGATACCCCAGGACGAACGGATGAACGAGAAAACCGTTCGTGGTGAGGTATCGAGCCACGAACGGCACAGCCAGCAGTAAGAACAGGTAATGCAAATGGACATCCAACCCATCTTCGCCGCGCTGCGCAAGCACAAGATTCCGGCCATCCTGATCGTGCTGGAAATCGCGCTGGCATGCGCCGTGTTGTGCAACGCGGTCTTCATGATCAGCCAGCGCATCGGCGAACTGCACATGCCCAACGCGATCGACCAGGCGGGCATTTCCGACCTCAATGTGCAGGGCACCGATCCCAAGCTGGCCAATGCCGACATTCCGCGCGACCTTGCGGCATTGCGGGCGATTCCCGGCGTCACCGCGGCGACGGGAATCGACATGGTGCCGCTGGGCCGCAGCAGTTCCAACAGCAACATCGCGACCACCCCGAGTGGCGTGTTCCAGAAAGACAGCCCGAACGTCGCGATCTACATGTTCACCAAGGACGGACCCGAAGCGCTGGGCCTGCGCCTGCTGAAGGGCCGATTCTTCAACGATGACGAATACGCCGACAGCAAGCCCGGCAGCAACAGCTATGTCCCGGGCGGGCACGTGGTGGTCCTGACGCAAAACCTTGCCAAACACCTGTGGCCGAACGGCGATGCGCTGGGCAAGCAAATCTGGATCGGCCCGCAAGACACATACACGGTGATCGGCATCGTGGCCGACGTGTTGCGCCCCAACCAGAACGGCGGTCCCAGCCAGTTCTACTGGTCCGCATTTTTCCCGATCGGACCGTACCCCGTGGTGACGGATTACATCGTGCGCAGCGCCCCGCAGGACCGCCAGCGTGTCATCCACGAAGCGGTGGCGAAGCTCGAGACGCTGTCGCCCAACGCCGTGGTCAAGGGGAAAACCTTCACCGAAATCCGCGACAAATATTTCGCCAACACCCGCAGCATGGTGTGGATGCTGGTGCTGGTCTGCGTGGTGATGCTGGCGGTGACCGCGTTCGGGATCGTGGGCCTGACCAGTTTCTGGGTCGGCCAGCGCCGGCGGCAGATCGGCATCCGCCGCGCGGTGGGCGCGACGCGCGTGCACGTCCTGCGTTACTTCCAGACCGAGAATTTCCTGCTCAGTACCGCGGGAGTCGTGATCGGGATGATCCTCGCCTTCGGCATCAATCTGTACCTGATGCAGCATTACCAGTTGAACCGGATGTCCTGGTATTACCTGCCGGCCAGCGCGATCGCCCTGTGGGTGCTGGGGCAACTCGCGGTGCTGGGCCCCGCGCTTCGCGCGGCCAACGTGCCGCCGGTGGTGGCGACAAGGGGGGCGTGAGCCTTCCCCTCTCTCGGCGGGAGAGGGGAGTTGAACAGGGAGGATTGCGATGCTCGGCTACTACCTCGAACTTGCCTGGCGCAGCCTGAAGCGTACGCCGATCCTCACCGCTCTGATGGTGCTGGCGATCGGGCTGGGCATCGGCGCCAGCATGACGATGATCACCGTGCTGCACGTGATGACGGCTGATCCCATCCCGGGCCGCAGCGCAGAGTTGTTCTATCCGCAGCTCGATCCTCGGCCGATGGAACATTACACGAAAGGCGAGGATCCGCCCGATGAGCTGACCTGGATCGACGCCATGAATTTGTTGCATGCCAAAAAGGGTGTACACCAGGCAGCAATGGTGGGTGGATATCTGACGGTGGTGCCGTCCGAGGGAGCGACGCACGCGTTCATTGCGGGTGGGCGCTATACCACGGCGGATTTCTTCGCGATGTTCGACGTGCCGTTTGTTGCCGGCAGCGGCTGGACGACCGGTGACGACGACAAGCGCGCACACGTCGCGGTGATTTCGCGCAAGTTGGCCGACAGGCTCTACGGCACGTCCGGTGCGGTGGGCAAGGTGTTGCGCCTCGGCAAGTACGACTTCCGCGTCGTCGGCGTGATCGACAACTGGAATCCTGCGCCGCACTTCTACGACCTTGGAGTCGGCGACTATGCGACGCAGGAGCAGGTGTTCGTGCCGATCGAAACGGCAATGCAACTGAAGCAACCGATCATGACCAGCATGAATTGCTGGGGCGATATACCGACCGGCGACATGACCAAGGCAGAGTGTACGTGGATGCAATTCTGGGTGCAGCTGGATACACCGGCGCAGGTCCGTGCTTATCGCCAGTTCCTGATTCACTATTCCAAAGAACAGAAGCAGCTTGGGCGTTTCCAGCGACCGCCCAACACGCACCTGCGCGACGTGATGCAGTGGCTCGCCTACAACCAGGTGGTTCCCGGCAGCGTACAACTCGAAGCCATGCTGGCGCTGGGCTTTTTGCTGGTTTGCCTGGTCAATACCGTTGCGCTTTTGCTGGTGAAGTTCCTGCGCCGGGGCGGCGGGCTTGCCGTAAGGCGTGCGATGGGTGCATCGAAACGTTCGGTATTCGCGCAACTGCTGGTTGAAGCCGCGCTGACCGGACTGGCAGGTGGCTTGGTCGGCTTGCTGCTGGCACTGTTCGGCTTGTGGGTCGTGCGGCAGCAGCCCGCGGCGTATGCGGGTTTGGCGCATCTGGACGGCGCGATGCTAGGCGTCACGTTCGTGCTGGCGGTTTGCGCCACTTTGCTGGCGGCGTTGTTCCCGGCGTGGCGTGCATGCCGGCTGATGCCGGCGCGCCTGCTCAAGACTCAGTGAGCTGGTGGACATGCATCCCGTCGTTGCAGCGCTGAAGCATCACAAGACCACAGTCGCCTTGGTGGCGCTGGAGATTGCACTGACCTGCGCGATCGTCACCAACGCGCTGTTCCTGATCGGCGATCGGCTTGCGCTGATGCACATGACGACCGGCGTCGCCGACAACCAACTGGTGTGGGCGAGAGCCAGCGGCCTCGACTTGGGCCAGGACAGCGGCGCGGCCAGTCCGGCCGAGGCGGCGGCCGACATGGCAGCGTTGCGCGCGATACCGGGCGTCGAGTCGGTGGCCATGACCAACTCGTTGCCGCTGGCCGGCAGTTACTGGAGCATGGGGATATGGCGGCACCCCGGTGACAAGCACAGCGTGCTGGACAACGCGGTCGAATACGTGGGCACGCGCGGCATGGTCAAGACTCTGGGCATCAATCTTTCGGAAGGGCGAGATTTCCTGCCGGACGAGTATGTCGATTACAGCATCTTCGGCGGGAAAGCGAAGGTGCCTCCGAGCGTGGCCATCGTCACCCGTGCATTGGCAAATCAGTTGTGGCCGGGCCAGGACCCGCTCGGCAAAACATTTTATCTGGGTGACCACGGCAAATATGCGATCCACGTGGTCGGCGTGACCGAACACCTGCTCAATCCGAGCATCAATCCGAACCAAGGCATTGAGCGCGGCCTGATCCTCCCGGTGAAATCAGTGCAAGGCGGCATGTACGTCTTGCGCATGAGACCGGATATGCGGAAGGCCGTGAAAGAAGCGATTCCCAAAATCTTGATTGGCTTGGATCCCTCGCGCATCGTTCCCGATGACCAGATCTACACTGACACGATTTCCGAATATTTCCACGGCGACCGCGCGATGATCTGGCTGCTGCTGGTGGTGATCGGTTGCTTGCTCGCAGTGACTGCGCTGGGCGTAGTGGGATTGTCCAGCTTCTGGGTGCAACAACGCACGCGCCAGATCGGCATCCGACGCGCGTTGGGCGCGACCCGCGCCGACATCATGCGCTACTTCCTCGCCGAGAACTTCCTGATCGTCGGTATCGGTGTTGTCGTTGGGCTGTTGGCCGCCGTCGCGTTGAACTTGTGGCTGATGGACCACTACGAGTTGCATCGCATGCCGTTGGTCTGGCTGCTGCCCGGGGCGGCGGTGCTGCTGATCCTGGGTCAGCTCGCGGTGCTCGCGCCGGCCCTGCGCGCCTCGCATGTACCGCCGGTGGTGGCGACGCGGAGCGTTTGATGCCCGTCCGGAATTTGATAGCCTCACCCGAACCGCCATCTCGTGATTGACGCATGCGCACCGTATTGATCATCGACGACCAGGCCGCCGTGCGCGACGCGCTGTCGCTGCTGCTGTCGATCAACGACATCCATCCGCTTACGGCCGCGACGCCGGGCGAAGGCATCGCGCTGCTGGCGCGCGGCCGCGTGGACCTCGTGATCGCGGACATGAACTTCAGTGCGGACACGACCTCCGGCAAGGAAGGCGTGGCGCTGTTCCATGCGATCCGCGAACGCCATCCCGATTTGCCGGTGATCCTGCTGACCGGCTGGTCGCATCTCGAGACCGCCGTGCAACTGGTCAAGGCCGGCGCGGCCGATTACATGTCCAAACCCTGGGATGATGCCAAGTTGCTGGCGACGGTGGAGAATCTGCTCGAGCTCTCCGAGAACGTGCGTGCCACCGCGAACACGCGGGCCGCCCGCCGACGCCGCCGCGAGGCGCTGGAACGCGACTACGATCTGCGCGGCATCGTGTTCGCATCCGACGAAATGCTGCGCGTGATCGAGCTGGCCTGCCAGGTCGCACGCGCGGACGTGCCGGTGTTGATCACGGGAGCGAACGGCGCGGGCAAGGAACGCATCGCCGAGATCGTCCATGCCAATTCCGCGGTGCGCGACAAGCAACTTGTGACGGTGAACTGCGGCGCGCTGCCCAGCGAGTTGATCGAGGCCGAGCTGTTTGGCGCAGAAGCAGGCGCGTTCACGGGCGCGACGCGCGCGCGCGAGGGACGGTTCGAGGCCGCCGACGGCGGCACGCTGTTCCTGGACGAGATCGGCAACCTTCCGGCTGCGGGGCAGATGAAACTGTTGCGTGTGCTCGAATCCGGCGAGTTCGAACGGCTGGGCTCGACCCGCACGCGCAAGGTGAAAGTGCGCGTGATCAGTGCGACCAACGCCGACCTTTCCGCGATGATTCGCAACGACAGGTTCCGGGAAGACCTGTTCTACCGATTGAATACCATCGAGATCGCATTGCCGGCCCTGTCGGAGCGCCCGGACGACATCCTGCCGCTGGCCGAACATTTTCTCGGCGACGGCACGGTGTTGTCCGACGACGCGCGCGACGCGCTGCTGGGATATCCGTGGCCCGGCAACGTGCGCGAGCTCAAGAACACCATCGAACGCGCGAAGCTGTTGTCCGGTGATGGCGAGATTGCGGCCGATGACTTGAAACTGCCAACCGCCTTGCCCGCTTCGTCGCGCGGCCTGGACGATCCATCGCGCGAAGACGTCGAGGCGGCGTTGCGCAAAGCAGGCGGCGTCATCAGCCGCGCCGCGCGCTCATTGGGTTTGTCGCGGCAGGCGCTGTATCGACGCATGCAGCGCTTCGGAATTTCAGAGTAGAACCCCTCTCCCTCCGGGAGAGGCGGCCTGCGGCCGAGCGCGCAGCGCTGGGGTGAGGGTACGAAACTCGCGTAATCTTCCGCGATTTGCGTACCCTCACCCGGCGCTACGCGCCACCCTCTCCCGAAGGGAGAGGGAAAACAATATTCTTCCCGCGTCCCGCGTCCCGCGTCCCAATTCCCGTCTCCCGTCTCCCGTCCAGCGATCCATGCGCATTTCCTCCCTCGAAGGCAAGCTCGCGCTGCTGCTGTTCGGCGCCACCGTGGCTTCAGCAGCGCTGGCGGCCGCATTGAGCGTGTGGTTTCGCAGCGCCTGGCTGGGCGGCGTGATTGCCGTCGCCGTGTGCCTGGTGCCGGTCGCGTGGGCAGCGCATGCGTCGATGCAGCCGATCCGCCGGCTGCTGCGCGCGCTGTCCGGTAGCGTGGCAAGTTACCGGGACGGTGATTTCAGCATCTCGCTGCGCACCCGCCGCCGCGACGAGCTGGGGCAGTTGATCGAAGCGCACAACGAACTCGGCCACGCGCTGCGCGAACAGCGCCAGGACCTGCGCCAGCGCGAGTTGCTGCTCGATACGGTGGTGCAGCATTCGCCGACGGCGCTGGTCCTGACCGACGCGGGTGACCACATCGTCTATGCCAACCTCGCTGCGCGGCATTTGTTCAACGAGGGCAAAAGCCCCATGGGTCTGCGCTTCCAGGATCTGCTGGCAGCCTGCCCGGAAAGTTTGCGGCAGGCGCTCACCGCCAGCGAAGACAGCCTGTTCGGCGTGGAGATGGGCAGCGAGGAGGAATATTTCCATCTTTCGCGGCGCGACTTCCGCTTGCAGGGCACCCCCCATCGCTTGTACCTGGTGCAGCGCATGACGCGCGAGCTATCGCGTCAGGAAGTGGCAGTGTGGAAGCGCGTGATCCGCGTGATCAGCCACGAGCTGAACAATTCCCTCGCCCCGATTTCCTCGCTGGCGCATTCCGGCGCCGAGCTGGCCCGGCGCAATGACCTGGCGCGCTTGCCCAAGGTGTTCGAAGGTATCGGCGAGCGCGTCCGGCACCTGCATGCGTTCACGGCGGGATACGCCAGTTTCGCCAAGCTGCCGCAACCAAATCCGGCGTCGGTGGAGTGGGCGACATTTCTGGACGCTCTCAAGCTGCACTGCGAATTCCGCCTCGTGGGGGATGCCCCGGTCGAGCCCGCGCGTTTCGACGCAGCGCAGATCGAGCAGGTTTTGATCAACCTGCTCAAGAACGCGACCGAGGCGGGTGGCAATCCGGACGAGGTCACGCTCGCGATCACGCATTCCCTCCAGAATTGGCGCATCGAAGTTTCCGATCGCGGTCCCGGCATGAGCGATACCGTGTTGGCACAGGCACTGCTGCCGTTCTATTCCACCAAGCGATCCGGTACCGGGCTGGGTCTGGCATTGGCGCGCGAGATCGTCGAGGCGCATGGCGGTCGCATCGTGCTGGCCAATCGCGAAGGCGGCGGATTGCGGGTGACGGTTTCGCTGCCGGCATCGCGCATCTGAACCCCTTTCGCGGCGGGAGAGGGGATACGCAAGTCGCTATACTGCGCCGACGGAACCTTGGGGGGACGCGGCATGTGGCCATCAATCATGGTTGCAGTCATCGTCGTCGTGGCGGTGATCGTGCTGGCGAAGTGGGTACGGATCGTGCCCGGCATCGCCGAGATCGGCAAGAAAGCCTTGGCGAAAAATTCAACGGCGGCGACGGCGCAGCGCTGAGGAATCGCACCGATGCTGGGCGTACCGTTGCATTACTGGTGGTGGGTGCTGGCGCTGGTCCTGATCGCGGGCGAGGTGTTGGCGCCGGGATTCTTCCTGCTGTGGATCGGCATCGCGGCGGCGGTGCTGGGGGCCGTCACGTGGGCAATGCCGGGGCTGGACGTGCTGGCGCAGACGGTGCTGTTCGTGATCCTCGCATTCGTATCGTGCGTGCTCTACTGGAGGCTGATTCGGCCGCGGATGGTGCGCAACGGCGATCCCGCCGCACGCAGGTTGAGCCGCCGCGACGATCAGATGGTCGGCCAGCGTTATGTGCTCATCGAGGCCATCGTGAACGGCCGCGGCAAGGCGCGTGTGGGCGACGGCCAGTGGCTGGTCGCGGGACCGGATCTGCCTGCGGGCGTTGAAGTCGAGGTCGTCGGCGTCGATGGCTCGCTGCTGAAGGTGCGCGCGGTGGCGCAATGACGCCGCGATGGCCGGTAACCCGAAAGTGACCGCATCGCTGCCTGCGGAAGCTGGACACGGTTCGGCGGTGCCGGAGGATATCGAACGGCGGCGCGCACGCATCGGTTTCGTGATCGAATTGGCCCGCCGCCTGCACCAGTACGGCGCGGCGGCGCCGCGCCTCGAGCAGGCCATCGGCAACGTCGCGCAGCAACTCGGCCTCGCCTGCGACGTGCTGTCCACGCCGACTTCGATCGTGCTGTCGTTCAGCGGGCCGGAGGGCGACGGCATCGCCGACCTCACGCAGGTCGTGCGCATTGCGCCGGGTGACGTGAACCTTGCGCGCCTGTGCCGCGTCGACGAGATTGCCGACCAGGTCGCGGACGGACGCCTCGACCCGCGGCGTGGGATGGCGCAGTTGCGCGCACTCGGCCGCCCGCTGTCGCGGCGGGCCTTGTGGGCAACGATCGTGAGTTACGGGCTGTCGGCGGCGAGCGTGGCGGTGTTGTTTCGCACCTCGGCGCAGGACGCGGTGGTCGCGGGCGTGATCGGTCTGCTGATTGGCGGCATCGTGGTCGCGGGCTACGGGCGGCCGCGCCTGTCGGCGGCAAGCGATGCGATCGCCGCGCTGGTCGCCACCTTCATCGCGACGATGGTCAGCGCATGGCTGGTGCCGCTGGCGCTGAAACTGGTGGTGTTGTCGGCGCTGATCGTGCTGGTGCCCGGCATGTCGTTGACCAATGCGGTGCGCGAGCTGACCAGCCAGCATCTGGCATCGGGCGTCGCGCGCTTCGCGGGCGCCGCGGCGACCATCCTGAAGCTGACGTTCGGCACCATCGCGGCGGCCCAGGTTTGCGCGGTGGCACACATCGTTCCCGCGGCGCATTCGCTGCCGCCGCTGCCGCTGTGGGCACAGTGGCCTGCGTTGCTGGTCGCCGCGGTGGCTTTCGCGATGTTGTTCCAGACCGCGTTGCGGGATTACCCGCTGGTAGTCGTGTCCGTCATCATCGGATATCTGGTGACGTACTGGAGCGGCAATGCATTGGGCACGCCGTTCGGGGTTTTCATCGGCGGATTGGTGTTGAGCGCGGGCAGTAACTTTTACGCCACATTGAAACATCGCCCCGGCGCGCTGGTGCGTGAACCGGGCGTGTTGTTGATGGTGCCTGGCAGCATTGGTTTCCGCAGCGTCTCGGATCTGCTCAACAACCAGATTGCCAGCGGAACCCACATCGCAGTCCTGCTGGTCACGATGTTGATTTCGCTGGTGGCCGGCCTGCTATTCGGCGACCTTTTGGTAGCGCCGCGGCGGAGTCTTTGAAAAACTGGGAGAAGGGATTAGGGAATCGAAAAAGCCGGGTGACTGGAGGCTTTCCGAATCCCTAATCCCTAATCCCCAATCCCACACTTACTTGATCAGCAAATCCTTTTCCTTCTTGCCGGATTTCAACGCGGCAAGAAACCAGCGCGGACGCTTGCCGCGGCCGGACCAGGTCTCGGCGCCAGCGGGATTGCGGTATTTCGGCGGAACCTTGCCGGTCTTGCCGCCGCGCTTGCGGCCGTAAACCTGCGCAAAGGTGACCCCCTCGGCCTTGAGTAATGCATCGACCTTGGCCTTGACCTTGGAGATTTTCTCCTTGTCGATGTTCTTCATGCGACCATTCGCTTTCCGGATGAGATCCCTGAGCTGTTTCTTGTTCAGCGTGCTGACATCGATGGCCATATTGACTCCAATCGTCGAGAGGAATGAAAGCCTGTATCGATCGGAGATGGCTCCGCCGACGGGGTATTTTCACCCAACTGCGTGACGGTTGCAAAAAGGCCGCTGACCCAGGTCAATGGAGGGGCTTGAACAAGGCCAATAGCGAATCCCGGTCCAGATTGCGGCTATCCGAATCGGACCGGCCGCGATATTCGAACCTGCCCGCACCGAGTCCACGCTCGCTGACGACGATCCGATGTGGAATGCCGATCAATTCGAGATCGGCAAACATCGCGCCGGGCCGCAAGCCCCGATCATCGATGCAGGTTTCGATGCCGCGCGCATTCAGTTCCTTGTACAGCGATTCAGCGGCTTCATTCACGGCCGGGCTGTTCCTCGGATTGATCAGGCAAACCACCACGCGCCACGGCGCCATCGGTTCGGGCCATATGATTCCGGCATCGTCGTGATTTTGTTCGATCGCGGCCGCGACGATCCGCGATATTCCGATCCCGTAGCAGCCCATGTGCAGAAGGCGGTTTTTGCCGGCGTCGTCCAGCACCGTCGCACCCATCGCTTCGGAGTATTTGGTGCCGAGTTGGAACACGTGGCCCACCTCGATGCCGCGGGCGATCGCGAGGGTGCCATGGCCGTCGGGCGAGGGATCGCCGGCCACCACCTTGCGCAGATCGGCCACCCGGGTGATGCGTGCGTCGCGCTCCCAGTTGACGCCCGTGTAGTGGATTCCGGCCGCATTGCCGCCACACACGAAATCGGCGAGCACCGCGGCGCTGCGGTCCACGATGACCGGAATGTCGTCGGGCAAACCCACCGGTCCCAGGAATCCGGGCACGCAGCCCACGCGCTGCACGATCTCGGCTTCGTCCGCCAGCACGGATTCGCCCGGCAATTCGGGCAGTTTCGCGGCCTTGATTTCATTCACCTCATGATCGCCACGCAGGCAAAGCGCAACGACGCCCTCCCTGCCGCGCACGATCAAGGTCTTGACGCATTTGGCCTGCGGAACCTTGAGAAGCGCGCTGACGTCGGCAATGGTTTTCTGCGTCGGCGTATCCACGCGACGGAGTTCCTGCGCGGGCGCCGGACGCAGCGTCGCCGGTGTTAGCGCTTCGGCGCGTTCCACATTCGCCGCGTAATCGGACCCATCCGAGAACGCGAGCGCGTCTTCGCCGGAATCAGCGAGCACGTGGAATTCCTGCGATGCACTGCCGCCGATCGCGCCCGTGTCCGCCTGCACCGCGCGGAACGTGAGGCCGAGGCGCGTGAAAATGCGCGCATAGGCGTCGTGCATGTTGTGGTATTCGCGATCCAGGTCTTCCGGCGTCAGGTGGAATGAATACGCATCCTTCATCAGGAATTCGCGTGCGCGCATCACCCCGAACCGTGGGCGGATTTCGTCCCGGAACTTGGTCTGGATCTGGTACAGGTTCAGCGGCAATTGTTTGTAACTGCGCAGCTCGTTGCGCGCGAAATCGGTCACCACTTCCTCGGCGGTCGGGGCGTAGCAGTATTCGGCTTCCTTGCGGTCTCTTATTTTCAGGAGTTCCCTGCCGAACTTCTGCCAGCGCCCGGTTTCCTCCCACAGTTCCTTGGGCTGGATCGTCGGCATCAGGAGCTCGACGGCCCCCGCGCGGTCCATTTCCTCGCGCACCACAGCCTCGACCTTGCGCATCACGCGCAGACCCAGTGGCGACCACGTGTAAATCCCCGACGCGAGTTTGCGGACCATCCCCGCGCGCAGCATCAGTTGATGACTGACGAGTTCGGCGTCGGCAGGTGCCTCGCGGGTCGTGGCGAGGTGGAATTTCGACAGGCGCATCTCTGTTCCATGTCGCAACGGAAATGGCGGATTGTACTGCCCAAGAGCGGTTTCGTCCGCTTCGCGGACGAGCTACTTTTGTTTCGGCGCAGTAGCCAAAACCATCGCGCCTGCGGTGGTGGACTCGGCAACGTCCTGTTGCCTCGTCTGCCCTTGCCGCTTGCCGATCGCGCGCCGGCGCGAGAAGCGCAGGGAAGTTGAGGCAACACGATGTTGCCGAAACCGTCGTGCCGATCTGAACGCCGCAGGCGGCCCGAAGGGCGAGCCACATGGATGTGGCGAGTACTGCGCGCGGAATCAGGACAGGGACGTCTCCTCAAAAGACGAGAGGCTTGGTCGCGCGGCAAGCGAAATCGCCTTTGAAGCTGCGGAATAAAGACGTGACAGGTCGTGAGCGGCGCGAATCACGCGGCGGCGAGGGTCAACCGCCCTTGGACGCGCAATATTGCGCCTGCTGTGCGCGCGCGGTCGCGAGCTGCTGCTCGCGGGCGTTGTCGCTCATCACTTCCTGCTTGCCATTGCTGCCCGTGGTCACGACCGGCTGCTTGCCCTGCAGCAAGGTGATGTTTGAGCTCAATTGCTTGCAAAGCGTCGCACGATTGGCCGGGGTGTCGGGCTGGCTGCCCGCTGGGGTCGCTTGTTGCGGAGCGCCATTGTCATCGGCATTCGTTTCATCCGGGCCGCCCGTCGATGATGACGGATTGGAGGACACTTCGGGTTCGCCGCTGAGATGCACCTTGCTGTAATGCGTCCCGCTGGCCGGCGGAGTCTGCGAGAAATGCGTCACCCCATTAGCGTCCTTCCATTTGTAGATCTGCTGGGCGCTGGCGAGCCCGGCGATGCACAGGGCCGAAAGCCCGATGACCGACGCGACAAGCAGAGTGCGCATTTGCATGGACGGTTCCCCGTGCCATTTAGGGTGGCGCGAGTATGCCACAGCCGCCTGTGCGCATCCGGAAGCGCGTCACGTATGGCACGCGCGGCAGGCGGTGCTCCGGAGCATGGGCTAAACTGACCCAAGGCTTTGAACGGCCATCGGTATGACCGACCTGCTTCCCCGAAAACCCCCGCGGCGCGGCATTTACCTGCTTCCGAACCTGTTCACGACCGGCGCGATGTTCGCCGGTTTCTACGCGATCGTGGCCGGATTCCTGGGGTATTTCACGCACGCCGCGGTGGCGGTGTTCGTGGCCGCGCTGCTGGATGGGATGGATGGGCGCATCGCACGCCTGACCGGCACCCAGAGCGAGTTCGGGGTGCAGTACGACTCGCTTTCCGATCTGGTCAGCTTCGGCCTCGCGCCTTCACTCGTGATGTACACGTGGTCGCTGCAATACCTGCGCGATTACGGTCCGGTCTGGAGCAAGGTGGGCTGGTGCGCGGCGTTTCTCTATGCCGCCTGCGCCGCGTTGCGGCTGGCGCGCTTCAACACGCAGGTCGGCGTCGCCGACAAACGTTATTTCCAGGGGCTGGCCAGTCCGGCATCGGCCGGTTTGTGCATGTCGTTCGTCTGGACGATGGAAAACTTCGGCATCGACGGGCAGTGGCTGTGTTTCTTCACGCCCATCCTGGCCGTGATCGCAGGCTTGCTGATGGTCAGCCGCGTGCGCTATTACAGCTTCAAGACACTCCCGGCCAATGACCGCGTGCCGTTCGTGTGGATCATCCTGGCGGTGCTGATCATCGTCGCGCTGACGCTTTACACCTCGCTGGTGCTGCTCGCGCTTGCCACCGTATATGCGCTGTCCGGAATCGTCATCACGCTGTGGGGTCTGCGCAGCCGGGCGTCGCGGCGCCGCCTGCGGATGACTCGCCGGCATTCTTCTCCGGAACCCCATCAATGAACGCAACGATGCCCGCGATGCGCGAACGCCGGCTGCGGGCGCTGGGTGTCGAACCGCTGCGGTTGCGGCTGCGTGCGCCGCCCGTCGCGCCGATTGTTGCGCAGGCTGTCAGTGGCGCGGCGTCTGCGGTCGTTCCTGACATTGCGTCCGGAGTGCCAAGAGTCCGCCGGCTCGCCCTGCAACCTGATCAGGCCGAATTGGGCGATCCAGTCATCAACAAGATGTACGTGGCGCTGACCGAAGCGGTGGCCAAGGCCGGACTGCAATCGGTGCGGGTCTGTGATGTCGCGGACGACCCGACTGCGGCGGTGATGGTGTTCGGGGCGGCACCGTCGCCGGAGGGCGTGCCCGCCGAGCGGGTGCTGCACGTCGATCCACTTTCCGTCCTGTACGCCGATCGCGAACGCAAGCGTCTGCTGTGGGAGCAAATGCGGGCACTGGGTCGCGACGGAGGCTGGTCCTGAGATGGTCGCGGTGGCGCCCCTGGAAGCGGGCCTGCGTCCGATGACGCGGGAGGACGTTTCCGTGGTTGCGAACATCGAGGCCGCCGCTTACGAGTTCCCCTGGTCGCGCGGCATTTTTCGCAGTTGTCTCGACAATGGGCACCATTGCTGGGTGCTCGAGCAGCGGGGAACGATCGTCGGATACGGCATCTTGTCGCTGGGCGCGGGCGAAGCGCACATCCTCAACGTATGCGTCGCGCCGCTGCATCAGGGTCGCGGGCATGGCGCGTATCTGCTCAAGCGCTTGCTGGAACTCGCGCGCTGGCATCACGCGCAACGTGTATTCCTGGAAGTGCGTCCATCCAACAAGTTGGCGCACGCGATGTACGAACGCGCCGGTTTCAACGAGATCGGCCGCCGGCCGGGCTATTACCCGGCGCGCCGCGGCCGCGAAGATGCGATCGTGATGGCGATGGAGTTGGTGCCGTCGGAGTCGCGTTGAATTGCATGCCCCCGCGGCACCTGCCGGCGCTGCGACCCCCTTCGTGCCGAAGGGGGTGAATGGCTGCAGGCTTGTCTTCCCCCTTTCGCAGGAAGGGGGAGCGAGGGGGATGGCTCCGGCAAGGCATCAAAGCACCATCAGGTCGTGTCCGATGATGAGCCGGCCTTTGAAGTGTGGCTTGACCGCGTCGTACCAGATCGAATCGGGAATGCCCTCGCTGGGCACGAAGTGGTTCAGCACCAGCGTTTTCACGCCTGCCTGAGTGGCGATCTGTCCGACTTCGGACATCGGCGTGTGTGACGCCAGAAGATGTTGGCGCAGGCGTCCGGCTTTTGGCTCCGATCGCGCGATGGCGTCGACCGTTTGAAGATCGATCACCTCGTGCACCAGGATGTCGGCCCCGCGCGCAAGTTCGATGAGGTTTTTGGAAGGGTGGGTATCGCCGGAAAACACGATCGAACGGTCCGGACAATCGAAGCGATAGGCGAATGCGGGCTCCACCGGCGGGTGCTGTACCAGCGCGGCGGTGACCTTCACGTTGTCGTCGTGCATCACCTGGCCGCCATGCGTGATTTCGTGCGGGCGGATCAGTGGCGCGAGCGGCGGGCGGCCTTCGTCCTTTTCGCGGATGCCGATGTCGTACGCATCCATTTCGAGGAACAACTCGGTCATCCGCTTCAGCGGCGGCGGACCGTATGCGTCCACCCGCGAATGCAAGCCGCCCGCCCACGACAGCAGGAGCAGATTGCCGTAATCGGCGTTGTGGTCCGAATGCTGGTGGGTGATGAACACGTCGCGGATGCGGCCGAGGTCGAGCCCGGCCTTCACCATCTGCCGGCCAACGCCGTTGCCGCAATCGATCACGTAGATGTCGTCGCCGACCACGATGGCATTCGCGGGTGCGGAACGGTCCGGCTTGGGCGTCGGGCCGCCGGCGGTGCCGAGCAGGATCAGCCTGGAGTGCCGCGCTGCCGGCGAAACCTGCGCGGCCGCAGCCAACGCCCGCTTGCTGCCCAGCGCAAGCGCGGCCAGCGACAGGGCAGCCGCCTGCAGCACGCGGCGGCGTGAAAGGTCAGTGACAGACGAAGGAGACATCCGGAGCCTCCGGCCGCGCAACGCGATGGCAACAATTTATCACTCCGGGTTGCAGGCGGCCCGGCCGAGCGGGAAACTCACTTGGCGTGCATCCGATCGACCGCGCCATCCGCGAGAAGCGCCGCTTGCGCTTCATCTATCACGGCGTCGCCCGCCTGGTGGAGCCGCAATGCCACGGCATCGGCCACCGCGGCACCGAGTTGCTGCGCGCGTACCAACTGCAAGGCGGCACGCAGGCCGAGCCGCTGTTCGATGTGGCGAAGATCAGCGGCTTGCAGCTTCTCGACGAACATTTCGAGAAACCGGGGCCGAACTACAAACGCGACGATTCGGCGATGCAGGAAATCTTCGCGCAGCTTTGAGTCCGCCAATAAAGCGTCGCGCGTGGCGCGACACCTTGAGTTCCCCTCTCCCCCGCGGGGAGAGGGCAAAGGGTGAGGGGGCGGTCCCGCTCTCACGCCAACTTCTTGTACTTCACCCGATGCGGCTGCGCGGCTTCCTCACCCAGCCGGCGCTTCTTGTCGGCCTCGTACTCGTTGTAGTTGCCGGGGAAGAATTCGACGTGCGAGTCGCCTTCGAAGGCGATGATGTGGGTCGCGATGCGGTCGAGGAACCAGCGGTCGTGCGAGATCACGATCGCGCAGCCGGGGAATTCCAGCAGCGCCTCTTCCAGCGCGCGCAGCGTTTCGACGTCGAGGTCGTTGGATGGTTCGTCCAGCAACAGCACGTTGCCGCCTTCGAGCAGGGTCTTGGCGAGGTGCAGGCGGCCGCGTTCGCCGCCGGATAGTTGTCCGACGATCTTCTGCTGATCGGAACCCTTGAAGTTGAAGCGGCCGATGTAGGCGCGCGACTGGATCTCGAAGTTGCCGATTCTCAAAATGTCGAGGCCGCCCGAAACTTCCTGCCACACGTTGTGCTTGTCGTTGAGCATGCCGCGCGACTGGTCGACGTACGCCAGCTTTACCGTATGGCCCAGCTTGATCTCGCCCGAATCCGGCTGCTCCTTGCCCATGATCATCTTCATGAAGGTGGACTTGCCGGCGCCGTTGGGGCCGATCACCCCGACGATCGCGCCGGGCGGAATCTTGAACGACAAGTCGTCGATCAGGCAGCGGTCACCGAACGACTTGCTGACGTGCTTGAATTCGATCACTTCGTTGCCGAGGCGCTCGCCCGGCGGGATGAAGATTTCATTCGTCTCGTTGCGACGCTGGTAATCGACCGCGTTCAATTCCTCGAAGCGGTTGAGGCGCGCCTTGCCCTTGGATTGGCGGCCCTTGGCGGCCGAGCGCACCCATTCCAGTTCCTTCTGGATCGCCTTCTGGCGCGCCTTTTCGGTCGAGGCTTCCTGTTTCAGGCGCTCGTCCTTCTGTTCCAGCCACGACGAGTAATTGCCCTTCCACGGAATGCCGCGGCCGCGGTCGAGTTCCAGGATCCACTCGGCGGCGTTGTCCAGGAAATAGCGATCGTGGGTGACCGCGACCACGGTGCCGGGATAGTCGTGCAGGAATTGCTCCAGCCAGTCGACCGATTCCGCGTCGAGGTGGTTGGTGGGTTCGTCCAGCAGCAGCATGTCGGGTTTGGACAGCAGCAGCCGGCACAGCGCGACGCGGCGCTTCTCGCCACCCGAAAGCGGACCGATCTTCGCGTCCCACGGTGGCAGGCGCAGCGCATCGGCCGCGACTTCCAGTTGCATCTCCATGGTGTGCGCGTCGCCCGCTGCGAGGATGTTTTCGAGCTTCTGCTGCTCGGCCGCGAGCGCGTCGAAGTCCGCGCCTTCTTCGGCATAGGCCGCGTAAACCTCATCGAGGCGTTTTTGCGCATCGAGGATGTGGGACATGCCTTCCTCGACCGATTCACGCACCGTCTTGTCCGGGTCGAGCTGCGGCTCCTGCGCGAGGTAACCGATGTTGATGCCCGCGGCCGGCCGCGCCTCGCCCTGATAGTCGGTATCGACGCCGGCCATGATGCGCAGCACGGTCGACTTGCCCGCGCCGTTCAGGCCGAGCAGCCCGATCTTGGCGCCGGGGAAAAACGAAAGCGAAATGTCCTTGATGATCTCGCGCTTGGGCGGAACGATCTTGGACACGTTGATCATCGTATAGATGTATTGCATGGTTGCCTCATTGTGCCCATGCCGCAGCTTGGGCAGGTTGGTTTTCATGGTCGCAGGCCATGGATGGCCGTCAGCGGAGCGAAAAAACGGCGCCGTGGACGGTGCCGAGCATCGCAGCGCCAAGCGGGAGCAAGGCGCGCATGTTCGAGGCCATGGATGGCCGAGTTCGCGCCGGCCCGCTTGGCGCGAGAAGCGCAGGGCAGTCGAGACAACACGATGTTGTCGAGACCACCGTCCCCGGTGCCTAGCCTTTTTCGCCTCTTTTTGGGCAATGCCAAAAAGAGGCCCGCGCCGTTGGACGGCGCGGAAAAAGACATGGATGTCTTCCAGAAAACATCCATTATTGCGGTGTGCGGCGTGTCGCGCCAGCCCGCAGCCGCCGAACGGGCTAAGATTCGCATTCATCAATGCGCTGCCAGAGGATCGCGATGTACAGCCACGAAATGCGGATTGCCGGTTACGACGACGAATTGGCGAAGGCGATCATGGAGGAGCGCCAGCGCCAGGAAGACCACGTCGAGCTGATCGCGTCGGAAAACTACGCGAGCCCGCGCGTGCTGGAAGCGCAAGGTTCGGTGCTGACCAACAAGTACGCCGAAGGCTATCCGGGGCACCGCTATTACGGCGGTTGCCAGTACGTGGACGTGGCCGAAGCGCTGGCGATCGAGCGCTTGAAGAAGTTGTTCGATTGCGATTACGCCAACGTGCAGCCGCATTCGGGCTCGCAGGCGAACCAGGCCGTGTACTTCGCGCTGCTGCAGCCGGGCGACACCATCCTCGGGATGTCGCTCGCGCACGGCGGGCATCTGACCCACGGCGCCAAGCCCAACCTGTCCGGCAAGATCTTCAATGCCGTGCAGTACGGCGTGAACGACGAAGGTTTGGTCGATTACGGCGCGATCGAGCAACTCGCGCTCGAACACAAGCCGAAGATGATCGTGGCGGGCTTTTCCGCGTATTCGCAGGTGATGGACTGGGCGCGCTTCCGCAGGATCGCGGACAAGGTCGGCGCGTATCTCTTCGTCGATATGGCGCATGTCGCGGGTCTCGTGGCCGCGGGGGTGTATCCCTCGCCGCTGCCGCACGCGCACATCGTCACGTCGACCACCCACAAGACGCTGCGCGGCCCGCGTGGCGGCTTGATCGTGGCGAAGGATTCCGCGATGGGCGAGCACGCCGAGGACATCATCAAGAAACTGCAATCCATCGTGTTCCCCGGCATCCAGGGCGGTCCGCTGATGCACGTGATCGCGGCCAAGGCCGTCGCGTTCAAGGAAGCGCTGGAGCCTTCGTTCAAGGAATACCAGCAACAAGTCGTCAAGAACGCCAAGGCGATGGCGAAGACGCTGATCGATCGCGGCTACAAGATCGTCTCCGGCGGCACCGAGGATCACCTGTTCCTGGTCGACCTGATCGGCAAGCCGATCACCGGCAAGGACGCGGAAGCAGCGTTGGGCAAGGCACACATCACCGTCAACAAGAACGCGGTGCCGAACGATCCGCAGAAGCCGTTCGTCACGTCGGGCCTGCGCATCGGCACGCCGGCCGTCACGACGCGCGGCTACAAGGAGACCGATTGCATCGAACTCGCCGGCTGGGTCGCCGATGTTCTGGATGCGCCAAACGACGAGAAGGTGATCGAAAACGTGCGCGCACTGGTGAATGCACAGTGCGCCAGGTTTCCGGTTTACGGGTGACCTTGGCCATAGGACCGGTGAGGGTGTTCTGAAAGGGATTGGGGGCGGGTAGTGGGGGCGCGCTCCCGGATGCTTTCGTTGCCGTGAAGGCCATGGGAGCCGCCCCCGCAGCACATCGATCGATCACCGCGCTACATTCGTAGCACCCCCGCTACCCATCCCCCGATCCCGCTCTTATGCACTGCCCCTTTTGCCAGAACATCGACACCCGCGTGATCGATTCGCGCGTTTCGGAGGAAGGCTCGACCATCCGCCGGCGCCGCGAATGCCCGTCGTGCGGAGAGCGTTTTTCGACCGTTGAAACCGTGGAACTGAAGCTGCCGGCGATCATCAAGGGTGATGGCCGTCGCGAGGCGTTCGATGCACGCAAGTTGCGGACCGGCTTCGACCGCGCGCTGCACAAGCGGCCGGTCACCGAGGACCGCATCGAGGCCGCGGTTCGCGCGGTGGTGCGTCAATTGCGTGTCAGTACCGAGCGCGAGCTGCCGTCGCGCCGGATCGGGGAACTGGTGATGGCCGAACTGCGCAAGCTCGATCATGTCGGCTACGTGCGCTACGCGTCGGTCTACCGTTCGTTCGAGGACGTCGCCGATTTCCGCGAGGAACTCGACCGGCTCGAACACGAACTGCCGCCCAGCGAAAGCCAGTTGCCGCTGATCGGCGGTGCGGTGGTGCCGATCGACAAGAACAGGAAACGGTAGCTGAGTTCCGGCGAACGAGTGAACGCTAACTTGCCTTCGAGTGAACGCTAACTTGCCTTGCGCCGAGCCCCCTCACCCCAACCCTCTCCCCTGTGGGGAGAGGGAGACAAGCGCGCAGCGCTTGGCGGGTGAGGGGGAGCCCTGTTTGCGTGAGGCATGGTGATGCCGGATTTTTCGGCACTCGATCACGGAATGATGGCCCGCGCCTTGCGGTTGGCCGAGCGCGGCTTGTTCACCACGCAACCCAATCCGCGCGTCGGGTGCATCATCGCGCGTGACGGTGAAATCGTCGGCGAAGGATGGCATCAGCATGCGGGCGAAGCACATGCGGAAGTGTTCGCCTTGCGCGCGGCCGGGGAACGCGCACGCGGCGCGACCGCTTACGTGACGCTGGAGCCGTGTTCGCACCATGGCCGCACGCCGCCTTGCGCGGATGCGCTGATCGAAGCCGGCATCGCGCGCGTGGTATTCGCGTCCGAAGACCCCAATCCGAAAGTGGCCGGAGCGGGCATCCGGCGAATGCGTGACGTGGGCATGGCCGTCGAAACCGGCTTGATGCGCGAGGCTGCGCGCGAACTGAATCGTGGATTCTTCTCGCGCTTCGAACACGGTCGGCCGTGGGTGCGGGTGAAGCTGGCGATGAGCCTGGATGGCCGCACCGCGCTCGCGAGTGGCGAATCGAAATGGATCACGGGCGAAGCGGCACGCGCCGACGTGCAATGCTGGCGTGCGCGCAGTTCGGCTATCCTGACGGGCGCCGGCACCGCGCGTGTGGATGATCCGCGACTGACGGTGCGGCTGGTACCGCGGTTCCCCTCTCCCCTCGGGAGAGGGTGCCCCGAAGGGGCGGGTGAGGGTACGAACCTCGCGCAAGCCACCAGACCCTCACCCGGCGCTACGCGCCACCACGGAGCTGTTGGCCATGGATGGCAGCCGTACCCGGAAGGAGAGGGGAGAGGCTTCATTCCGCCGCTTCGCGTGGTGCTGGACGTGCGCCTTGACGCGCTGCAACCCGGCGCGCATCTGCTCGATGGCAGCGCGCCGACGCTGATGTTGCACGCGCCGGGCGCGAAGCCGCAGGACGACCGCTACGCGCGCGTCGAGCTGGCCGAGGTGCCGGTCGATGCGGAAGGTCGGACCGACCTCGATGCGGTGCTGAAGCTGCTTGCCGCGCGCGACGTCAACGAATTGCAGGTGGAAGCCGGACCCACGCTGTGCGGTGCGCTGCTCGAACAAAACCTGGTCGACGAACTGCTGCTCTACGTCGCGCCGACATTGCTCGGCGACGGCGCGCAGCCGTTGTTGCACCTGCCGATACTGACATCGATGCACGAACGCCGCGATTGGCGCATCATCGATCGGCGGATGCTCGGCGCGGATCAGCGCCTGCTGCTGCGGCCTGCGGCGCTATAATTGATGAGCCGGCTCGTGCCGGCACGACGTCTTCAGGGCGGGGTGCGATTCCCCACCGGCGGTAGGCCCGCAAGGGCGAGCCCGCGAGCGCTTTCGCAGCCGCGAAAGGTCAGCAGATCCGGTCGAATGCCGGAGCCGACGGTGACAGTCCGGATGAAAGAAGACGGCCCGACCGCGGCAGCGCCCGTGCGTCGGCCATGCCTTGGGGCGTTCTCGCCATTTCGTCACGCGGAGAACGTTCATGCTGATCATTTGCAAGTTCGCTGCCTTTCGACGGGAGGCGTGCTGATGTTCACCGGCATCATCGAGGCGACGGCGCGCGTCACGCGCATCGAACCGCGTGGGGGCGATCTGCGTTTCACGATCGCCGCCGAAAATTTCGAGATCGCCGACGTTGCGCTCGGCGACAGTATCGCCGTATCCGGCTGCTGCCTGACGGTGGTTGAGCGCAATGGCGATTCGCTTGCCTTTGATGTATCCGCGGAAACCCTGTCGGTGACCACGCTCGGCGACTTGCGAGAAGGCGACCGCGTGAATCTCGAAAAGGCGTTGCGCCTTTCGGATCGCCTCGGCGGGCATCTGGTGTCGGGGCACGTCGACGGGATCGGTACGATCACCGCCATCGAGCCCGATGCGCGTTCGCAGCGCTGGACCATCGAAGCGCCTGCCGCGCTCATGCGATACATCCCGGTCAAGGGTTCCATCTGCGTGGACGGCGTCAGCCTCACCGTCAATGTCGTCGCGAACGCTGCATTCGAAGTCAACCTTGTGCCCCACACGGTGGCACATACGACGTTCGGCGTTCGACGTGCCGGTGACCGCGTAAATCTCGAAATCGACATGCTGGCGCGGTACCTCGAGCGCCTGCTGGCAGACAGGGAGCATTGAAAGCATGGCTTTCGCGACCATTCCGGAACTGCTCGCCGAAATCGCCGCCGGCCGCATGGCCGTGATGCTGGACGACGAGGACCGCGAGAACGAAGGCGACCTCATCATGGCCGCCGACAAGGTGCGCGCCGAAGACGTCAACTTCATGGCGCGCGAGGGGCGCGGGTTGATCTGCCTTGCGCTCGACGCTGCGCGTTGCAGGACGCTCGGCCTGCAGCCGATGGTCCGCGACAACGGTTCGACCTACCACACCAATTTCACCGTTTCGATCGAGGCGGCGAGCGGCGTCACCACCGGCATTTCCGCGCATGATCGAGCGCGCACGATCCGGGTCGCGGTGGCGCCGGACACGAAACCTTCGGACCTGGTGCAGCCCGGCCACGTGTTTCCGCTGCTGGCGCAGGAGGGCGGCGTACTGGCCCGCGCCGGCCATACCGAGGCCGCGGTGGACCTTGCGCGGCTTGCCGGCTGCGCGCCCGCCGGCGTGCTGGTCGAGGTCTTGCGCGAGGATGGCTCGATGGCGCGCCGCCCGGACCTCGAGTCGTTCGCAGCGAGACAAGGCCTGAAGGTCGGCAGCATCGCGGACCTGATCCGGCACCGGCTCGCGACGGAGAAAACCATCGAACGGGTGCACGACTCGGAAGTCCAGACCGAGTTCGGTGCATTTCGTCTGGTTGCGTGGCGCGATCTCTTGCGCGGCGAAGTGCATTTCGCGCTGGCCCGCGGTGCGGTCGAAGACGGCGAGCCGGTGCTGACGCGCGTGCACGTACGCAACACATTGTCCGACGTCCTGCACTTGCGGCGCGATGATCTCGGGATGACGATGACGGCCGCGTTGCGCCGGATCGCCGCCGAAGATCGCGGCGTGGTAGTGGTGTTGGCATCCGCGGAAGATCCTGCTGCATTGCTGGCGCGCCTCAATCACGAGGTAAGCGCGGTGCCCGAGACTGGCCGCAATGCGGCCGCGCAGCGCGAATGGCGTGAGCTCGGGCTCGGTGCGCAGATCCTTGCCGATCTCGGCGTGCGCCGCCTGCGCGTGCTGGGCACGCCGCGCAAACTCGTGGGCCTGTCGGGATTCGGTCTGGAAGTTGTGGAATACGTCGAAGAGCAGGGGCTGGGGACTCGGGACTAGGGGCTGGGGCATATGGCTGCTACGCTTTTTCCGAGCCTGGCTCGCACCCGCGACTCGCACGCGACTCGCAGCCCCATCTCCCTTCCCCGTCCCCAGACCCAGTCCCCAGTCCCATGTCCACCCAATCCGCCACCTCATCTGCCGACCTCCGTTCGCCGCCCGGCGCGCGTTACGCGATCATCGCCAGCCGCTGGAACGATGAAATCGTCGATGTGCTGGTGGATGGTGCGCGCATGGCATTTGCCGGGCATGGCGTCGCGGATGAAGCGATCGACGTATTGCGCGTGCCCGGCGCGTGGGAGCTTCCGGTGGCGGCAAAACATGCGGCGGCGAGTGGCCGCTATGCCGTGATCGTGGCGCTCGGCTGCGTGGTGCGCGGCGAAACGCGCCACTTCGAACACGTTGCCGACGAATGCGCGCGCGGGCTGATGCGCGTGGCGCTGGACAGCGGCGTGCCGGTCCTGAACGGCGTGCTTGCGGTCGAGGACGAGGCCGACGCGTGGGCCCGCGCCGGCGGCGCGCATGGCAACAAGGGTGCGGACGTCGCGTTGTCCGCGATCGAAATGGCGGCGGTGCTGCGGGAGTTGTCGGCGTGATTGCGCATCGGCGCGCGGACGGCATCGACCCCGCTGCACGGACGCGCGCGCGCCGGCGTGCGGTCCAGGCGCTGTATGCCTGGGAACTCGGCGGCAATCCCATGCGCAAGGTGATCGACGATTTTCGGCACGAGCAGGACATGCAGATCGCCGACCTCGAATATTTCGAGGATCTGCTGCGGGGCGTGGAAACGCATCGCCCGGACCTCGATTCCGGCTTGGCGCCGTTCCTCGATCGCGATATCGAGCGCGTCGATCCGATCGAGCGCGCGGTGCTGCGGCTGGCCGCCTACGAGTTGAAGCATCGTCTCGACGTGCCGTACCGCGTGGTGCTGAACGAGGCGGTGGAAGTCACCAAGCGCTTCGGTTCGGAGCAGGGCCACACCTATGTCAATGGCGTGCTCGACAAACTCGCGCGCCAGTGGCGCGTCACCGAATCCGCGGCGCCGCCTTGAGCGAATTCGCGCTGATCGACGTGCTTCGCGCACGCTGCGCGCAGGCGCGCGACGATGTCGTGCTTGGCATCGGCGATGATGCGGCTTTGTCGACGGTACCTCCGGGACGGCAATTGGTGTCCTGTACCGACACTTTGCTTGCCGGCGTGCATTTCCTGCCCGATACCGCCCCCGAAGATATCGGCTGGAAGGCACTCGCGGTGAACCTTTCGGATCTCGCGTCAATGGGAGCGGAGCCTGCGTGGGCGCTGCTGGCGCTGACGCTGCCGGAAGCCGACACGGGCTTCGTAGAACGTTTTGCCGATGGATTCGTGGAGCTGGCGCGCGCGCATGATATCGCCTTGATCGGCGGCGACACCACGCAGGGGCCGTTGTCCGTGACGGTGACAGCGCTGGGCTTCGTGCCGATCGGGGCCGCGCTGACGCGCGCGGGCGCGCGCGCAGGCGACGTCGTGTTCGTCACCGGCATGCTGGGCGATGCGGCGGGCGCACTTGCTCTTTCCCTTCCCCCGCTTGCGGGGGAAGGGGCGCGGAGTGCCGTCTTTTCCCCCGAAGGCGGATGGGGGCAGTTGCTGAAGCGATTGAATCGCCCCGAACCACGCATTGCGGCAGGCTTGGCCTTGCGCGATCTCGCGCGCGCCTGCATCGACGTGTCGGATGGATTGCTGGCCGATCTCGGCCATGTTTGCACCGCAAGCAATGTCGGCGCGGAAATCGAGGCCGACGCGCTGCCGATTTCGCCGGAACTCACCGCGTCGTTCGATGCGCAAACCCGCCGTGATCTCGCGTTGGCCGGCGGCGACGATTACGAGTTGTGCTTCACGGCGCCCGCCGAGCGCGAAGCGACGATCGTGAAAGCGCTCGACCGCGCGGGTTGCGGCGCCACACGGATCGGGCGCATCGTCGCGGGTTCCGGTGTGCGCGTCGTGGATTCGCATGGCAATGTCATCGCCACGCCGCGTGCAGGTTGGGAACATTTCTCGCGATGAGCACGCCACTGACCAGCGCGCAACGCCGAATTTTGATGTCGCACCCCGCGGGCTGGATCGCGACCGCGCTGGGCGCGGGCCTGTCGCCGAAGGCGCCGGGCACGGCAGGCTCGCTCATTGCGCTGTTGCCGTGGTGGTTCCTGCTGCGCGGCTTGCCGATCGGTGCGTACGTCGCGGTGCTGGCGGCGGGGTTCCTGCTGGGTGTGTGGGCCTGCGAGGTTTCCGACCGCCGACTCGGGATACACGATCAGGGCGCGCTGGTCTGGGACGAAGTGATCGGCATGTGGATCAGCCTGTTCGCCGCGCCGCCGCAATGGTGGTGGTTCATCATTGGCTTCGCCTTGTTCCGCCTGTTCGACATCTGGAAACCGTGGCCGGTGCGCTGGGCCGACCACAGCGTGCGCGGCGGGCTGGGCGTGATGCTGGACGATGTCGTGGCGGGGATTTACGCGTTGATCGTGCTGCAGCTCCTTGCTTTGGCAGTGCGCCAGTTCACCTGAAGCGTAGCCGCGTTCACTCGCGCAACAACCGGCGCACGCGCCGGCGCAACGCGGGCAGCACTTCCGTCTCGAACCACGGGTGGTACATGAACCACGCGGTATTGCGCGGGCTGGGGTGCGGCAGCGGCACCTTGCCGTCGTCGAAATATTCACGCCAGGCGGCGCAGGTTTCGGTGAGCGTGGCCTTGCGCCGATTGCCCAGCATGCCGCGGATCGCGTAGCCGCCGATCGCGAGCGTCAGCCGGATGTTCTTCAGGCGCGGCATCAGGAGCGGATGCCACAGTGGCGCGCACTCCGGACGCGGCGGCAAATCACCGGATGCCCCCTTGCCGGGATAACAGAATCCCATGGGCACGATCGCGACGCGGTGCGGATCGTGAAACGTTTGCGTATCGATGCCGAGCCATTCGCACAGCTTGGCGCCGCTCTTGTCATTGAACGGAATACCGGTCTCGTGCACCTTGCGCCCGGGCGCCTGGCTTACCACGAGCAAGCGTGCGTCGGGATGCGCCTGCAACACCGGGCGGCAACCGTGCGGCAGATGCTGCGCGCACACCCGACACGCGCGGATGCGCGCCATCAATGTATCGAAATCGGGGCCGGGGACCGGGGACGAAGGACCAGAAGAGGCCAAACGATCGGCACTTCCCGGCTTCCCGTCGCGTCCGCTGCCCTTCGGTTTGCTCCTTGTTGTCCCTCGCGCAAGCTTGGGCGCTGGCATGTTGCTCATGCGCTGCTCGAACCATGTGTCAGTGTGCCCGGGCCGTACAGTTCGGACTGCCGGCCCGCTGACTCCGGTTCTCGTTCTCCGTTCTCCATTCCCGCTCCATCCGGAAGCAATTTGCCCGGATTGAGGATATGTGCGGGATCGAACAGGTCCTTCAGTTCGCGCATCATGGAAAGCGCACCTGCGCCGAGCGCCTCGGGCATGAAGTCGCGCTTGGCGATGCCGATGCCGTGCTCGCCCGACAACGTGCCGTCGAGTTCGATCACACGCCGGAACACACGCGGCAGCGCCTCATCGGCGCGCGCGCGTTCCTCGGGATCGCGCGGCAGCAGATTCACGTGCAGGTTGCCGTTGCCGGCATGGCCGAAGCTGACGATGGGAATGCGGAACTCCTTGGCGAGTTCACCTAGGTATTCGACCAGCGCGGGCATCCGGCTCACCGGGACGACCACGTCCTCGTTGATCTTGTCCTCGGAAATCGTGCGCAGCGCCGGCGACAGCGCCTTGCGCGCGGCCCATAGCGTCGCGGCTTCCGCCGCATCGCGCGCGGCGCGCAGTTCGACCAGGCCCTCGCCGCGTGCGGCGTGCTCGACCGCCGCCTGCGCGGCATCCAGCGCCGCGGGCTCGCCATCGACTTCGATCAGCAGCAGCGCACCGGCTTCGGCGGGCGCATCGCCCCCGCGCTTGCGCACCAGTTCCAGCGCGGCGGCATCCATGAATTCCAGCGCGCGTGGGGTGACCGGCTGCGCCATGATCCGCGCCACCGCGTCGGCGGCGGCCTGCATGTTGGCGTAGGCCGCGCGCAGCGTGCGCATCGCATTCGGCTTCGGCGTGAGCTTCAGCGTCGCTTCGGTGATCAGCGCGAGCGTGCCTTCCGAGCCCACGATGATGCGGGTCAGGTCGTAACCCGTGGCGCCCTTGGTAGTGTGCGTGCCGCAGCGGAACGATGTGCCGTTGCCCGCGACTGCGCGCAGGCCGAGGATGTTGTCGCGGCTCGCGCCGTATTTCACGGTGTGCGGGCCGCCCGCGTTGCACGCGAGATTGCCGCCGATGGTGCAGTAGGGTGCGGAAGTCGGGTCCGGCGGCCAGAACAGTCCGTGCGGCTCCAGCGCGGATTGAAGATCGGCGTTCAGCACACCGGGTTCGACGATCGCGAGGCGGTCGCCGGGTTCGATCCGGACGATCCGGTTCATGCGCTCGAAACTCGCGACGACCCCGCCTGCGAGCGGCACCGTCGCGCCGGTGGTGTTGGTGCCGCGCCCGCGCGCGACCAGCGGTACGCGATGATGCCGGCACGCCGCGACCAGCGCGGCCACCTCTTCGTGTGCCGGCGGAAACACCACCGCGTCAGGCAGCGACTCGCGGCGCGAATTGTCGTATCCGTAAGCCGCGCGCGTGCCCTCGTCCAGCGCCAGCGCGCCGGAGGGAAAGATCTCGCGGAGTTGATCGACGAACGCGGCGGGCAGGTTCATCACCCGAGTCTACGCCAAATTACCGGCTGTCCTCTGATGTCGGTCAGGGGATTCCATCCCAAGTAGCTCTTGTGAAAAGTCAGGGCAGGGATGCCCGAGGTGATCTTTATCGGGCGCGGACCGAAATGGTTGCTTCGATGTCTGACGCGCGGCGATCAGGGACGATCGCAACAACTTGGCAGGGATGCCCGAGGTGATCTGCATCGGACGCGAATCGTGGGCTTGCATGGATATATGACGCGCGGCGATCAGGGACGATCGCACTCAATCCGTATACTCGAAGACTTGGATCACCTTCTTCACCCCCGCCACGTTGCGGGCCTCGTTGACGACCGCGTCGGCTTCCTTGTGACTCACCAGCCCCATCAGGTACACCTTGCCGTGCGCAGTGCTGACCTTGACCCGGCCGGGGTCGAAGCCTGGCATGTCGATGTGCAGGAGCGCGGTCTTGACGGCTGCCGTGATCGCGGCGTCATGCAGACTGGCGGCGACCGACTGCAGCGGCATCACGTCGATCAGGTTGACCACTTTTTGCACGCTCTCGTAACCCGTGACGTCGGCCTCAGCACGCTGCTTCACGGCTTCCGTACTGGCTTCCCCGATCAGCAACAGCACGCCGTTATAGACGCTGGTGCCGATGTGCGCGCGGCCCGCGAGTTCGGGATCATCGTCGAGCGCGCGCTGCGCCGTGATCTGAACATTGCGGTCGATCATCGCCCGGTTGAAACCACGGCGCGGCGTGAAGACGCTGCACGCGGACAGGGCAATACACAGCACGAGAGCAACGGTGGTGAGGATCGTCTTGCGCATGTCGGGTTCCGTTCAAAAAGTCTCGAAGGCAGCGCGTTGCCAGTCGCAGGCGGGCGCGTCCGCGTCGCCGTCGAACGCTATCACATCGAACCTGCACGGCAAGCACGCGAGTCGCGGGTGGGCTTGCAGGAAGCCCTGAGCGGCACGGACGAGCTTCTCGCGTTTGCCGGCGATGACCGACGCCGCACCGCCGCCGAAGCGCCCGTCGCGCCGGTAGCGCACTTCCGCGAACACCAGCGTCTGGCCGTCGCGCAGGATCAGGTCGAGTTCTCCGAAGCGGGTCCTGAAGTTGCGTTCGACAAGTTTCAGACCGGCGCGTTCCAGATGTTCCAGCGCGAGTTGTTCGAAACGCGCGCCGACGGTGCCGGTGTTCAAGGACATGCCGTCATGGCCCGGTTGAGCCGGCAGCCACGGGTTCGAGGCCAGCCGCGACCGGTTGCGCGACGCCGTTCTGGAATTGCACCCAGATCGGCGTGCGCTGTACATGTCCGGAGGAATCCATCGTCAACTGGCCGGTGGCGCCTGCAAGATAGCTGCCGGGGTGGCTGCGCAACCAACCGAGATACGGCATCAACGCGTAGGCATCCATGCCGAACGCGAACAGGCGTGCGGCGGGACCGCCGGCCGTTGACAGTTTGGACGCCAACTCGGCATGGCTGGGCAGCCCCGCCTGCGCGTTGTACAGCCACGGCTCGTCGCAGAACTGGACGCCGTCGAGATCGCTGTCGGCGGTCGCGTTCTCGTCTCCGGAATAGATCATCGAAGTGGCAAACACCGGCAGCGTCGAGCGCGCCAATCGCAACTGGGGCAACAGCAGGCGCGCCTGGGTCGGTCTCAGAAGGGCGACGATTCCGGTCTGGCTCCCTGCGCCTGCGAGCGCGGCCGTGACCTGGCCTTCGAAATCCACCGCATTCGGCTGCAGCACGATGTCATTGGCAATCTGGCCGCCAAGGCTGTCGAATTCCACCCTGAAGGCATTGAACGTGCGCTTTGCGGTGTCGTCGTTGCCGCGGAACACGATCGCGGCGTGCAGGCCGGCGGTGATCATGTGCGCGGCGAGCTGCGCGCCCTCGGCTTCCGGCAGCAACGCGAATTCGACGCTGCCGCCGGGGATTGCCTCGTTGCCCGGCGCGTGATTCAGGGCCAGCACCGGCACCGGCAGCGACGCCTGCGAGAACACCGCGCCGACTGCGGCGCGACCCAATGGCCCGACCACCAGCGAGGCGCCGTCCGTCACGGCCTGACGGTACGCCGCGACCGCGCCGTCCGGCGTGCCGCCGGTGTCATACACCTTGATCGACGGACGTTGTTCCTGGGTGATCGGCGTGTGGAAATACGCGGCGAAAAAACCATCACGTACCGCCGCGCTCGCCACCGCCACCGGGCCTGTCGCCGGAAGCAGCAGCGCGACGTGTGCCGGCATCACGAAACCCTGCGGTACCGAAGCGCCCGTCAACGTGCCCACCGGTTCGTTCAATTGAGGGAGGGCGCGCGGCGTGGTTGCGCCTGAACTTGCGAGCGCCTGCTTGACGTAAGGCCTCACCGGATCCTGGTCGGACAAAGTCGGATACAGCGAAGCCAGGGAGCCTTTCCCCATTCCTGCCAGAATGGCGACCGCTTGCTTGCGCTCGGCAGCCTGCGCGGGCTGCGGCAGCAATGGTACGCGTCGCGCGATGGCACGCGCAGCCGCGAGGCGATTGCCCAACGCGAGCTGTGCGCGCGCCTCTACGTCCAGAGCCTGTTGCTGCACGTCGGGTGGCAAGGACGACGGCAGCGTGGCGAGTTGCTTCAGCGCCGCGTCGGCGTGGCCGTGCTTGAGCGCTGCGTCTGCCGCCTGTATGCGCTCGATCGCGGTTTGCGCCTGCGCCTGGGAACTGACGGATTGCGACGACGGGCCTAGCGTCGCACAGCCGGCCAAGTACAGCAGTGCGATCAGTATCGTTGCGGGATACGCCAAAAACCTGACCCTGGACATGTGCTTTCCATGCGCGCCAGCCGCGCGTTCCGGTTTGGGCGATGATAGCGGATCGATTTGCGAGGTCAGGGGCTGCAACATGAATGCCGGCAAGTCTGGAGTGCTTTCGGTGGTCGCCACCCCGATCGGCAATCTCGGTGATCTGTCGCCGCGCGCGGTCGAAGTGCTGCGCACTGCGACGGTAATCGCCGCCGAAGACACGCGCCACAGTCGATCGCTGCTGCAGCATTTCGGTATCACGACGCCGCTTGCCGCATTGCACGAGCACAACGAACGCGCGGCCGTGGCATCGCTGATCGCGAAATTGCAGTCAGGCGCGGACATTGCACTGATCTCGGATGCCGGCACGCCGCTCATCAGCGATCCGGGTTTCCGGCTGGTGCGCGCTGCGCGCGAGGCCGGGATCGCCGTGTCCCCCGTTCCAGGCGCGTGTGCAGCGATCGCCGCCTTGTCGGTCGCAGGCTTGCCCAGCGATCGCTTCGTGTTCGAGGGATTTCTTCCCGCGAAAGCCGCCGCGCGCCGTGTGCGATTGCGCGAGCTTGCCAACGAACCGCGCACGCTGGTGATCTATGAATCTTCCCATCGCATCGTCGAGTGCTGCGCGGACTTGCGCGACACCTTCGGCGCGCAACGTGAAGCGCGGCTTCTGCGCGAACTGACCAAGGTGCATGAAACCTGCCTTGGTGCGGCGCTCGGCGAAATTGCCGAACGCGTCGCGATCGATCCCGAACAGCGCCTCGGCGAATGCGTACTCGTGGTGGCGGGACACGGCGAAGAAGCCGATGCCAAACTCGCGGAAGGCCGCCGCGTCTACGCGTTATTGCGGGAGGAGTTGGCGCCAGCCCAGGCTGCGAAATTGGCCGCTGCGATCAGCGGCGCGCCGCGGAAGACGCTGTATGGGGGGCGAGGGACGAGGGACGAGTAGCGAGATTTGCGTTTGGCGCCTCTCGTTCAGGCGTTTTGATACTCGTCCCTGATCTCTCGCCCCTATACTTTCACTCGGAGTCGGCCGGACAGTCGCGTCGTTCGTCCACGAACGCCGAGGAAAGTCCGGGCTCCAGAGGGCAGGGTGCCAGGTAACGCCTGGGCGGCGCGAGCCGACGGACAGTGCAACAGAGAGTAGACCGCCTAAGCCGAAAGGCCGGCAAGGGTGAAACGGTGGGGTAAGAGCCCACCGCGAGTCGGGCAACCGACCGGCACGGCAAACCCCACCCGGAGCAAGACCAAATAGGGGAACGATGGTGTGGCCCGCACCGTTCCCGGGTTGGTTGCTTGAGCCAGTCGGCGACGTCTGGTCGAGAGGAATGACTGTCACGCCGCAAGGCGCACAGGACCCGGCTTACAGGCCGACTCCATTGTTTTTGCTCGCATCCCTGCTCGCCATTTCGTTGTGGGGCTGCGGGTATGCAGGTTCGTCGGTCATCAACACTACCTCGGCCATCCTTGGCCTGACTTTTCACGAAAGCTCGTGTCCATGTGGCTTCGTCAAGCGACGAGCGGGCAGCGTTCGCCACACCAACTCGGCCATCCCTGGCCTGACTTTCCGAGAGAGCTTTGAACAGAGCGGCCATCCATGGCCTGACTTTTCGCAAAAGCTCGCGTCCATGCTCGCTGCTCGAGGGGCGTGGCTCGCCGAGAAAGCTCCGCTCGACCTGACTTCTGAAGCCCGGTCCCGCGATGCTGCAGTGCAACACGATCTCATCGGCGATCCGATTCTCCGGAGTCTCTCCAAAACCTGCCGGTTGCTGAATCGATTGCAGCGATGGAACGCCTCCGGGGTGGCTAATCGACGGATTTCGAAAATCCCTCGCTCAGTGAAAGCTTTTGGATTCAACAACCTTGCGAAGGTAGCTGAGAGAACGCCTGAAATTCAGTCAGAACTGCGCCTTTCCCATTGATCTAAAAGCGAAATTTTCTTGACAGTCTCACCTGCTGCGACTAAGGTGGGCCCGCGTGTAGTTTTGTGGGAAAACGTGGGAAGACTAGTCGCATGTTCCAAGGTGAAACCGCAATCAGTGTGGACGACAAAGGGCGGCTGGCCATTCCCACGGCCTACCGCGAGCCGCTGGCGCGCGCCTGCAACAACCATCTGGTCGTCACGTACAACCCGTTCGAACAGGGTTGCCTCTGGTTGTTTCCGCTGCCCGAGTGGGAGCGCGTGCGCGACGACGTCAGCGCGCTGTCCAGCGTCAAGCGCTCGCATCGCGATCTGGTGCTGAAGCTGATCGGGGCCGCGGCTCAGGTGGAGCTGGATGGCGCAGCCCGCGTGTTGCTGCCAGCCAGCCAGCGTGCGACGTCCGGGATCGACAAAAGAGCCGTGCTGCTCGGCATGGGCAACAAGTTCGAATTGTGGAGCGAGCAGGCCCACCTCGCCAAGATCCGGCAGACGATCGGCGAGGAGGAAATCAGCGAGGAAATGGCGGGACTCAAGTTGTGATACGGGCGTTCGGCGGACGGCGATCGACGCCGGGCCGGATGACACGGGCGGGATGCGGACGGCGCAAGCGGCATGCGCGGCATGCGAAGCGTGCGCGGGTAAAGCTGATGGATGGGACGCGGGTGATGACGGCCGGTCGGGAGCTCCAGCACATCCCGGTGATGCGGGAAGCCGTACTCGCCGGCTTGGCGGTGCGCGCGGAAGGGCGCTACCTGGATGGCACTTTCGGCCGCGGTGGGCACGCGCGCGCGATTCTCGAAAGGCTGGGACCCGAAGGTCGTCTGCTGCTGATGGATCGCGATCCCGCGGCCATCGCGCATGCCCGGCAAGCATTCGGCGACGATCCGCGCGTAGCCATTCGCCACGCGAACTTTTCCGAAATGGGCGAGTGGAACGAGGTGAACACCGGCCTTGACGGGGTGTTGCTGGATCTTGGCGTGTCGTCGCCGCAACTCGACGACGCCGCACGGGGCTTCTCGTTCCAATCGGATGCGCCGCTCGACATGCGCATGGACCCGACCGTCGACGAGAGCGCGGCGGAGTTTCTCGCGCGCGCAGATGAGCGGGAAATCGCGGACGTGCTGTTCCGCTACGGCGAAGAACGGATGAGCCGCCGCATCGCACGCGCGATCGTTGCGCGCCGGGCGGAGTCGCCGGTCCGCACGACGCGCGAACTCGCGGAGTTGATCGAGCGCACGATCGGCCGGCGCGAGCGCAACAAGCACCCGGCGACGCGCACGTTCCAGGCGCTGCGCCTGCAAGTCAACGACGAACTCGGCTCGCTGGAACGCGCGCTGCCGGTTGCAACGGCGATGCTGAAATCCGGTGGTCGGCTCGCGGTAATCAGTTTCCACTCGCTCGAAGACCGGATCGTCAAGCAATTCATCCGCGGCCCGCAGCCGGCACAGGCGCGGCGCGGCTTGCCCCCGCCGCCCACGGCCGCGGCGCCTTTGCGTGCCGTCGGTCGCGCGCAGATGCCGGACGCCGATGAAATCGCGCGCAATCCACGCGCGCGCTCCGCGGTGTTGCGCATCGCGGAACGCGTGTTGTCGGGAGCCGGGGCATGAAGGTGATCGGCATCCTCGCGGTGGGCGTCCTGCTGTTGGCCGTGGTGGCCAGCGGCATCGCGGTGGTGTGGGCGCGCCATCAGGATCGTGTCGCTTTTGTCGAACTGTCGAAACTGCAAAACCGGCGCGACGCGCTGAACGTCGAGTTCGGCCGGCTCGAACTCGAGCAGGCCACCTGGGCCAGTCCGTCGCGGATCGAGGAGGTCGCCCGCGGCCAGCTCGAAATGATCAGTCCGCCTGCGTCCAGCGTGGAGATGATCCACGAATGAAACGGCACCGGCCCGTGGAAACCATCTCGCAACCGCCGCGCCGGCGGCGTCCGGACACGCGCAAGCGTCTGGCGCTGGTGATTGGCGTGCTGTCGGTGGCGGCGCTCGGCCTGATCGCGCGCGCGGTCGACCTGCAGGTCGTGCATCAGGCGTTCCTGCAGCAGCAGGGCGACGCGCGCTTCCTGCGCGAAGTCCAGATCCCCGTATCGCGCGGCACGATCTATGACCGCAATGGCGTACCGCTTGCGGTCTCGACGCCGATGCTTTCGCTGTGGGCGAATCCGGACGAATTGCTTCAGCACGCGGACCGCATCCCCGAGCTGGCGAAGGCGCTGGGGGTCAACGCCGTCGATCTGGCCCGAAAACTGCAGAATCGCAGCGGGCGCGAATTCGTGTACCTGCGCCGGCTGATGCCGCCCGATGCGGCGAAGGCGGTCCTCGCGCTCGACATTCCCGGCGTGAACGCGCAACGCGAATACAAGCGCTACTACCCCGACGGCGCCGCGACTGCACACGTGCTGGGCTTCACCAACATCGACGACCACGGGCAGGAAGGGCTGGAACTCGCCTACGACGGCTGGCTGGCGGGCAAGCCCGGCGAGAAACGCGTGATCCGCGACCGCCTCGGCCACATCGTCGAGAACGTCGAGCAGATCCGCGCGCCGGTTCCCGGACACGACCTGACGCTCAGCATCGACAGCCGCATCCAGTACCTCGCCTACCAGGCGCTCACCGACGCCGTGGTCAAGCGCCACGCCGCTTCGGGCTCGATGGTGATCCTCGACCCGCGCAACGGCGAGATCCTCGCGATGGTCAACGTGCCGTCGTACAACCCCAACGATCTCGAGAACAGCAATCCCGCGCAGCGCCGCAACCGCGCGGTCACGGACGTGACCGAGCCGGGTTCGACGATGAAGCCGTTCACGATCACGACCGCACTGGAATCGGGCAGATGGACGCCGACGACGATGCTCGATACCAGCCCCGGCACCTTCACGATCGACGGCCATTTGATTCGCGACGACCGCGACAACGGTCGCATCGATGTGACCCACGTGATCACGTATTCGAGCAACGTCGGTGCCTCGAAGATTTCGCTGACGCTCACGCCGCAGCAGATGGACAAGGTCCTGCACCAGTTCGGCTTCGGCGCGAGCACCGGCAGCGGATTCCCGGGCGAAGTGGGTGGCTACATCCCGCCGCCGCGCACCTGGGGCGATTTCGTCAAGGCAACCATTGCATTCGGCTACGGCCTCAACGTGACGGCGCTGCAGCTCGCGCAAGCCTACGCGGCGATCGCCGATGGCGGCATCAAACATTCGCCGACGTTCATCAAGGGCGACGACAATCCGGGGGTGCGGGTCGAACCCGAGAACATCGCCAATGAAGTCATGGCGATGCTGCGCACGGTGGTGGGCCCGCCTCCGGCCACCGCGCCGCAAGCGGCGATCGCCGATTACACGGTCGCCGGCAAGACCGGCACCGCGCATCTCGCGATTGCGGGTGGGTATTCGCGCAACCGCTACGCCGCCCTGTTCTGCGGCATCGTGCCGGCCAGCGATCCGCGCCTGGTCGGGGTGGTGATCATCCGCGACGCCGGCGGACACGGCGGTGAATATTTCGGCGGGATGGTGTCGGCACCGGTCTTCAGCGAAGTGATGACCGGCGCGCTGCGTCTGCTCGACGTTCCACCCGACAACGTGAAGCAGTGGTATGCAGGCGGGCCCGTAATACCGGCGCCTGTCCCTCCGGCTCCGCCGCCCGCGCAGCCCGCTGCGGCGGCAGTCGCTCCGCGCGCAGCGCGGGGAGGCACGCCATGACTGCACGGCGCCTCGATGACCTGCTGCGCGGGATCGCATTGCCTGCGCAGGGCGACATCGTCGTATCCGGCATGACACTGGATTCGCGCAGCGTGCAGCCCGGCGACGCGTTCATGGCACTGGCCGGCGCGAAGCATCACGGGATCGAGTTCGCGGATACGGCGATCGAGCAAGGTGCGGTGGTGGTGCTGGCTGAAGGAGCGGCAGAAGATCGGGGCTGGGGATTGGGGACTGGGGGCGTAAGAGCCGAGCTTCCTGTCGTTGATGTCCCCAGCCCCCAGCCCCCGGCCCCCACCCCCGTTGTCTGGATCGACAACCTCCGCACCCATCTCGGCGCCATCGCCGCTCGCTTCTACGACGATCCATCGGCGTCGATGACGGTGATCGGCGTCACCGGCACCAGCGGCAAGACCTCCACGGTGCAGATGCTGGCGCAGGCGTTCGCGCATCTCGGCAGGCGCGCGGCGACGATCGGCACGCTGGGCGCGGGCCTGCACGGCGCGATCCGGGCCGGCGAACACACCACGCCCGACGTGATCCGCGTGCACGGATTGCTGGCGGAATTCCGCGAGGCAGGCGCGACCGACGTTGCGATGGAAGTTTCCTCGCACGCGCTCGACCAGCACCGTGTCGATGGCGTGCACTTCGATGTCGCCGTGTTCACCAACCTCACCCGCGACCATCTCGATTACCACGGCACGATGGAAGCGTACGGCGCGGCCAAGGCCAGGCTGTTTGCATGGCCGGATCTGCGCGGCGCGGTGATCAATGTCGATGATCCGTTCGGGCGCGAACTTGCGACAAAATTTGCGAAAGAAATCGGTCGTCATCCCGGCCAGGGAATGGCCGGGACCCAGCCCCGGGGACAGAAACAGCAAATCCTGCGGTACGGCATCGACTCCGCCGACGCCGATGTGGGTGCCACCGACGTGCACCTTCACGCCGACGGCATCGATTTCCGGCTGAGCACGCCGTGGGGCGCGGGCACCGTGCACAGCCGCCTGCTGGGCCGTTTCAACGTGGCGAACCTGCTGGCGGTGGCAGGCGTGCTGGGCGCGCTCGAAGTACCGTTCGACAGGATCAGCAGCGCGCTCGAAGCACTGGAGCCGATCGCCGGCCGAATGAATCGTCTGGGCGGTGGCGCCGCGCCGCTGGTAGTCGTCGACTATTCGCACAAGCCCGACCCGCTGGAGCAGGTGCTCGCAACGCTGCGCGCACACTGCGAAGGGAAATTGGTCTGCGTGTTCGGCTGCGGCGGCGAACGCGACGCAGGCAAGCGTCCGGTGATGGGCGCGATCGCCGAACGGCTCGCCGACGTCGTGATCGTCACCGACGACAATCCGCGCGGCGAAGACGGCGATGCAATCGTCGCGCAGATCGTCGCCGGGATGAGCGCGCCCGAACGCGCGCTGGTGGAACGCGACCGTGCCCGCGCGATTGCGCTCGCCATCGGCCAAGCCGGTGCGGGTGACGTAATCCTGATCGCGGGCAAGGGCCATGAGACGTACCAGGAAACCGCGGGCGTCAAGCGTCCGTTCGACGACCTCGCGGTTGCGCGGTCCACGCTGGAGACGCAGCCATGCTGAACCTGCGCCTCAAGGAAATCGCAGTGTGGACGCGCGGCGTGTTGCAGGGCGCCGACGAAGAAGTCCGCGGCGTCTCCACCGATTCGCGGACGCTTCAATCCGGCGAGCTGTTCGTGGCGCTGGTCGGCGAGCAACATGACGGCCACGAACACGTCGCCGAGGCGGCGGCTCGCGGTGCGGCCGGTGCCGTCGTGTCGCATCGTGTCGAGGCCGATCTGCCGCAAATCGTGGTGGCGGACACGCTGCACGCACTCGGCGATCTCGCCAGCGCGGTGCGCGCGCAGCGCGATGTCACGGTGATCGGCATCACCGGTTCCAATGGGAAGACCAGCGTCAAGGCACTGACTGCGCGCATCCTGGCCCGGCACGGCAAGACCCACGCCAACTCGGGCAGCTTCAACAATGAAATAGGGGTGCCGTTGACGCTGCTGGCGATGCCAGAAGACACGCGCTACGCGGTGCTGGAAATGGGCGCGGGCAAGCCGGGCGACATCGCCTACCTCGGGGCGATCGCGCGTCCCCGCATCGGTCTCGTCAACAACATCGGTCCGGCGCACCTCGAACGCATGCACACGTTGGAGGGCATTGCAGAAACCAAGGGCGCGATGTACCAGGCGCTGCCCGCGGACGGCGTGGCGGTTATCAATGCCGGAGACGCGTTCGCGATGTATTTCGCCGGATTGGCGGGCTCGCGGCGCACCCTGCGTTTCGCGCTGGATGCGCCAGCGGACGTGACTGCAACCGATATCTCGTTGCACCCGGACGCCAGCCGTTTCGTGCTGCGGACGCCGGCGGGTGAGGCCGCCGTGCGACTGCCGCTGCCGGGCCGGCACAACGTCGCCAATGCAGCGGCAGCGGCGGCACTGGCGATTGCGGCGGATGTTCCGCTCGACACGATCGTTGCGGGACTCGAGACGGCCGAGGCCGTCGGCGGACGGCTGTTGCGGCGCGAATCGCCACAGGGCTGGGTTTTGTTCGACGACAGCTACAACGCCAATCCGGGTTCGGCATTGGCGGCGGTTGCGACGCTGGCACTGCAACCGGGTGAGCGTTGGCTGGTGCTGGGTGACATGGGCGAACTCGGCTCGGACGCGGCGGCACTGCATGCTCGCGTCGGGAAGGCCGCGTGCGATCAGGGAGTCCAGCGGGTCTATACGGTCGGCAAGCTCGCGGCGCACGCGGCGGAGGCATTTGGCCCGGATGCCCGCACGTTTTCCGATCAGGGCGCGCTGATCGCGGCGCTGCGTGAAGATCTGCACGCGGGCGTCAGCGTACTGGTGAAGGGTTCGCACGCCTCGCACATGGAGAAAGTGGTCGCAGCCTTGCTGGGCGACGAGCAGGGGGGCGACCGCAATGTTGCTTGAACTCGCCCACTGGCTGGAACGGTACCTCGGCACCTTTCGGCTGTTCGACTACATCACTTTCCGCACCATCATGGCGGCGCTCACGGCGCTGTTCGTGTCGCTGCTGTGTGGCCCTGCGATGATCCGGCGCCTGACCCAATTGAAGGCGGGGCAGGTGGTGCGTACCGACGGTCCGCAGACGCACCTGTCGAAGGCCGGCACGCCGACCATGGGCGGCGCGCTGATGCTGGCGGCGATCCTCATCGCGACGCTGCTGTGGGGGGACCTCACCAGCCGGTATCTGTGGGTGGTGCTGATCGTGACCGTCGCCTGCGGCGTGATCGGCTTCTACGACGACTACCGCAAGCTGGTGCTGAAGGATCCGCACGGACTGCCGGCGCGCTGGAAATACCTGTCGCAATCCGTGGTGGGGCTGGGCGCCGCGCTGTTCCTGTTCCACACCGCCGACGTGCCGGCCGAGACGGCGTTGTACGTCCCATTGTTCAAGCACGTCGCGATCCCGCTCGGCGGGGGGTTCGTGGTGCTCGCGTACCTGTGGATCGTCGGTTTCTCCAACGCCGTGAATCTCACCGACGGGCTGGACGGACTCGCGATCATGCCGGCGGTGCTGGTGGCGGCGGCGCTCGGCGCGTTCGCGTACCTCGCCGGTAACGCGGTGTTCTCGGCCTACCTCGGCATCCCCTCGATTCCGGGCGCGGGCGAACTCAGCGTTTTCTGCGGCGCGCTGACCGGTTCGGGCCTCGGCTTCCTGTGGTTCAACACCTATCCCGCCCAAGTGTTCATGGGTGACGTGGGTGCGCTCGCGATCGGCGCCGCGCTCGGCTGCGTCGCGGTGATCGTGCGTCAGGAAATCGTCCTGCTGGTGATGGGCGGATTGTTCGTCGTCGAAACCGCGTCGGTGATGTTGCAGGTCGCGAGCTTCAAGCTCACCGGCAAGCGCGTGTTCCGGATGGCGCCGATCCATCATCACTTCGAATTGAAGGGCTGGCCCGAGCCGCGCGTGATCGTGCGCTTCTGGATCATCTCGGTGGTGCTGGTGCTGGTGGGCCTTGCAACGTTGAAGGTGCGTTGAGCATGAAGAAGCAGAAGCGGGACGAGGGACTGGGGGCGAGGGGCTCGCGAAAGCGCGCCACCTTGCGGCTTCTGCTCCCCAGCCCCCAGTCCCCAGTCCCCAGCTCATATGCGAGGTCGTCCTGATGGGATGGCTCGGCACCTCGCAGGCGGTTCGCAAGCTCGGGCCCGAAGGTCGCCACGACCCGTGGCTGCTGCTGGCCATCACGGGGCTGGTGGCGTTCGGCATCGTGATGGTGGCCTCGAGTTCGATCGCGGTCGCCGACGGTCAGCACATCGGCGAATTCCATTACCTGAAACGACATCTCGAATTCCTGCTGGTGGGCGGCCTGTGCGCATTCGTGATCGCACGCCGCATCGAACTGGACCGGCTGGAGAAACATTCCGGCTGGCTGATGCTCGGCACGTTTGCTCTCCTCATGCTGGTATTCGTTCCCCACATCGGTATGCGCATCAACGGTGCGCGCCGCTGGATCAATCTCGGCATCTCTGGTTTCCAGCCGGTCGAATTGGCCAAGCTGACCGTGGTGCTGTACGTCGCGAGTTACCTCGTGCGCCACCGCGACGCAGTCGAGACGAAGTTCCTCGGCGCGATCAAACCGGTGCTGGTGGCGGGCCTGACCGCGGTGCTGCTGTTGGCGCAGCCCGACTTCGGCTCGGCGGCGCTGATCGGCGTGGTGACGATCGGCATGTTGTGGCTGGGCGGCGCGCGCATGCGCAACCTCGTGATCATGGGTTTGCCGATGATCCCGTTGGGCGCGTGGCTCGCATTGTCGACCGACTATCGCGTGAAGCGCCTGACTTCGTTCCTCGATCCCTGGAAGGACCCGTTCAACAACGGCTTCCAGTTGACCCAGGCGCTGATCGCGGTGGGGCGCGGCAAATGGTTCGGCGTGGGGCTCGGCGGCAGCGTGCAGAAACTGTTTTATCTGCCCGAGGCGCACACCGATTTCATCCTCGCCGTGATCGCGGAGGAGCTCGGCTTCTTAGGTGTCCTGTTCGTGCTGGCCCTGTTCGCACTCCTGGTCGGCCGCGGCCTGCAACTCGGGCTGCGCGGCGTCGAGGTCGGCCAGCATCGCGCGGGTTATGTCGCCTTCGGCATTTCACTGATGATCGGGCTGCAGGCGCTGGTGTCGGTGGGCGTGAACCTCGGCGTGTTGCCTACGAAGGGCCTGACCCTGCCGCTGATCAGTTCGGGTGGTTCCAGCACGCTGATGACCTGCGTGATGCTGGGCGTGCTGCTGCGCGCGGGTTACGAGATCCATCGCGCCGAAGATGCGCGCCGGATGGCGACGCGCCGTGCGGATGCCGCGACCCAGCATGCCGCGCTAGAACGTCCTTCGGCCGAACTGCCGCTGGCCGCGCGCACGCGCATCGAGGCCGCCCTCGAAAAGGTGCATGCATGAACGGCATTCGGCATTCGGCATTCGGGATTCGGGCAGGAGCGCCGGTTGCCGGTGAGCGGGCCGGCGTGGGCAACTCGGGCTCGGCCATCCAATCCCCAATCCCCAATCCCCCATCCCCGCCTGTATTGATCATGGCCGGCGGAACCGGTGGCCATATTTTCCCCGGCCTCGCGGTCGCGGCGGCGCTGCGCGCGCGTGGCGTTCCAGTGCTCTGGCTCGGCGCGCAGGGCGGCATGGAAACCCGGATCGTGCCCGAGCACCGGATCGCGCTGAGCACGCTGCCGGTCAGGGGCCTGCGTGGCAAGGGCCTGCGCCAGCGCGTTGCGGCACCGTGGATGCTTGCGCGCGCAGGCTTCGGCGCATGGCGCGCGTTGCGAATCGCCAAGCCGCGCAGCGTCTTGTCGCTGGGCGGTTACGTGGCCGGACCCGGCGGCGTTGCGGCCTGGATGCAACGTCGGCCGCTGCTGGTGCACGAACAGAATCGCGTCGCGGGATTCACCAACCGCATGCTCGCGAAACTTGCGCGCCGTGTGATGAGCGGATTCCCGGATGCCTTCCCGGCGAACCTGCACGCGGAATGGACCGGCAATCCGGTGCGCGCGGAAATCGCCTCCTTGCCGACGCCAGGAGTGCGCTTTGCGCACCGCCAGGGCGCGCCACGCCTGCTGGTGTTGGGTGGCAGCCTCGGAGCACGCACCTTGAACCAGGGCGTGCCGAGCGCACTATCGTTGATTCCCGCCGAGCGTCGTCCCGACGTGCTGCACCAGTGCGGCAATTCAAACGTCGAGTCGACCCGCGCCGCCTACGCACGCGTGGACGTGGGGGCCAAGGTCGAGCCGTTCCTTACCGACATGGCTGCGGCCTATGCGTGGGCCGATCTCGTGGTCTGCCGCGCGGGCGCGCTGACGCTGGCCGAACTCGCGGCGGCGGGGCTCGGTGCGATCCTGTTCCCGTTTCCGCATGCGGTCGACGATCACCAGACCAAAAACGCGGAGGGTTTCGTCGCAGCCGGCGCGGCCGAGCTGGTGCAGGATCGCGACTTCGACGCGTCGCGCTTCGCCGGCAGGCTGGAACGCCTGCTGCGCGATCCCGACAAGCGCCTCGCGATGGCGAGTGCTGCCCGCACCCTCGCCAAGCCGGATGCCGCCGACGTGATCGCCCAGCGCTGCGTGGAGGTGGCCGCATGACGCCGCATCGCCTCCCGCCGCACGGCGACATCATGCAAAGTTTCCGGCGCGTGCACTTCATCGGCGTCGGCGGCGCCGGCATGAGCGGGATTGCCGAGGTGCTGCACACGCTGGGCTACGACGTGTCGGGTTCCGACCGCGTCGCCTCACCGGTCACCGAACGGCTCGCCGGCATGGGCGTGCGCGTGGCGATCGGTCACTCCGCCTCGCACGTCGCCAATGTCGATGCGGTGGTGGTCTCGAGCGCCATCGGCGCCGACAACCCGGAACTCGTGGCCGCGCAGGCACGCCGCATTCCGGTGGTGCCGCGCGCCGAGATGCTGGGCGAGCTGATGCGCTTCCGCCGCGGGATTGCGGTGGCGGGCTCGCACGGCAAGACCACCACCACCAGCCTCACCGCGAGCGTGCTGGCCGAAGCAGGTTACGACCCGACCTTCGTGATCGGCGGTCAGCTGTTGTCGGCCGGCGCCAACGCGCGGTTGGGCGCCGGCACGTACCTCGTGGCCGAAGCGGACGAGTCCGATGGTTCGTTCCTGAAGCTGTCGCCGGTGATCGCGGTCGTCACGAATATCGATGCCGATCATCTCGACCATTACCACGGTGATTTTGCGGAACTGAAGCAGGCGTTCGCGGATTTCCTGCACCGCCTGCCGTTCTACGGCCTCGCGGTGTTGTGCGTGGACAATCCGGAAGTCGCGGAATTGGCGCAAGGCACACCGCGCTCGACGCTGACGTATGCGATCGAACGTGCTGCCGACGTGCGCGGCGCCAACGTGCGCGCCGAGGGCCCGCGGACGCATTTCGACCTTAAGCTGCCCGGCCAGCCGACGCTGCCGGTGACGCTGAATCTTCCCGGCCGGCACAACGTGCTGGACGCGCTGGCCGCCGCGACGATCGGCTGGCACCTCGGCGTCGAGCCCTATGCGATCGCGCGCGCGCTTGCAAATTTCCAGGGCGTGGGCCGGCGCTTCCACATTAACGGCGAGTTGCCAATCGACCGCGGCAAGGTGCTGCTGGTCGACGACTACGGCCACCATCCGCGCGAGCTCGCGGCGGTCATGGAGGCCGCACGGGGAGGTTGGCCCGAGCGGCGGCTGGTGATCGTGTTCCAGCCGCACCGCTACACCCGCACGCGCGACCTGATGGACGACTTCGCGGGCGTGTTGTGCGAAGCCGACGCGCTGGTACTGACCGACGTCTATCCCGCCGGCGAGGCGCCGATCGCGGGCGCCGACGGCCGCGCACTGGCGCGCGCGGTGCGTGCGCGCGGCAAGGTCGCGCCTGTGTTCATCGATCACCCGCGTGAATTGCAGGCAACCCTGCCCGCGCTGCTGCGCGATGGCGACCTGGTGATGTTGCTCGGCGCGGGCGACATCGGCGCGGTGGCTGCTGAATTGGCGACGGCTGGCAGCCTGCAGACGAATGGTGCACCGGCATGACCGCCCCTCTGGAGAAGCGGGGCTGGGGGCTGGGGGCTCGGGACTCGGGACGGCCGGTTTCCGACGCCTTTGCGACCCGCGAAGCCGGGATGTCGGCTGGTACGTCCGGAGGTGCTTTTGATCCTTCCAGCCCCCAGTCCCCAACCTCCATTCCCCGTTCTTCGCGCATCACCGATCCCAGCGCTTTCGGCCGCGTCGCCGTGGTAATGGGCGGCAGTTCCGCCGAGCGCGAGGTCTCGCTGCTTTCCGGACGTGGCGTGCTGGCGGCGCTGAAGAGCCGCGGCGTGGACGCGCACGCGATCGATGGCATACCCGCGCTGCTGGATGCGGTGCGCGCCGGGCACTTCGCGCGCGTGTTCAACATCCTGCATGGCGCGGGCGGCGAGAACGGCGAGCTTCAAGGGGCGCTGCAGTCGCTGGGGATTCCGTACACGGGTTCCGGCGTGCTGGGTTCGGCACTCTCGCTGGACAAGATTCGCAGCAAGTGGGCTTGGATCGCGCTGGGCCTGCCCACGCCGAAGTTCGTGCCGTTGCCGCGCGGCGGCGATGTGCATGCGGCCATGAAGGAAATCGGGCTGCCACTGATCGTGAAACCGGCATGGGAAGGCTCCAGCGTCGGCGTGTCGCGCGTGTTCGCGGAGGAGGATCTCGATGCGGCCGTGCGACTGGCGCAGCGCTATCCGGGTCCGCTGCTGGTCGAGCAGATGATCGTGGGCGACGAGTTCACGGTGTCGATCCTGCAGGACCAGGTGCTGCCCAGCATCAAGATCGTGCCCAGGGGCGAGTACTACGACTACAACGCCAAGTACATCGCCGAGGACACGCAGTACATCTGTCCCGGTCTCGACGGCGACGCCGAAGCCGCACTGCGTGCGCTGGCGCGGCGGGCCTTCGATGCGCTGGCGTGCTCCGGCTGGGGACGCGTCGACGTGATGCGCGATCGCGACGGCCGCAACTGGCTGCTCGAAGTGAACACCGCGCCGGGCATGACCACGCACTCGCTGGTGCCGAAAGCCGCCGCGGCAATGGGACTGGATTACGCGGAACTGTGCTGGCGGGTGCTTGAAACTTCGCTTGATCGGGGCTCGGGACTCGGAACCGCAACACCGGGACTGGAGACTGGGGACTCGGAAAAGCAGGAGCGGGGCTCGGGACTGGGGTCTGGGGACTCGAAAGCGCCAGCTTCCGCTTTCCCCCAGTCCCCAGCCCCCAATCCCCAATCCCGTGACCCCGAAGGGGGCACAGCATGAAAGGCGCCACCGGTCTCCGCTTCGCCGCCTGGATCATCGCGATCACGCTGGTCGCGTTGCCGGTCGTGGGCGTGCTGCAGGGCTGGTTCGCCTCGAACCGCTGGCCGGTGCGCGAGCTCGAAGTGCACGCGACCTTCCGCCACGTCAGCGCCGCGCAGATCCGTACGGCGGTGGCGCCTTCGCTCGGTGCCGGATTTTTTGCGATCGATCTCGCCAAGGTGCGCGACGCGGTCGCGGCGCTGCCGTGGGTTTCACAGGTCGAGGTCAGCAAGCATTGGCCGGACGCGCTCGACATCACCGTCACGGAAATCCAGCCGATCGCGCAGTGGGGCAGCAGCGCACTGCTCGGCCGGGACGGGCGCATCTTCAAGGTGCCGGACACGGGCGTCGTGAACGGCTTGCCGCAGTTCAACGCGCCCGACGACCGCGTCGCCGACGTGCTGGCGTTCTACCGCACCGCGGTGACCGATTTCGCGCCGTACAGCCTGCGGGTGACCGGCGTGGACCTGTCGGCGCGCGGCAGTTGGAGCGTCGCGCTCTCGAACGGCGGGCAGGTGGTGGTCGGCGGCGACAAGCCGGACCAGCACCTCGCGCGCTTCGCGGCGGCGCTGCCGATACTGATGCGCGGCCGCAGCGATGCGTTCGTGTACGCCGACCTGCGCTACAGCAACGGTTTCGCAGTGCGCTGGCCCGAGCCAATCGCGCCTGCGACGCCCTCTCTTCCAAGGAAATCCCGGAAAGGTGATCCCCATGCTGCTGACGGAAACGTTTAGACCCATGAACCGCAAGAGCGACAAAAACCTCGTGGTCGGCCTCGACATCGGGACCTCCAAGGTGATGGCGATCGTCGGCGAATACGTGCCGGGCGAACCGATCGAGGTGATCGGCTTCGGCAGCCACACCTCGCGCGGGATGAAGAAGGGTGTGGTAGTCGAGATCGAATCCAATGTCAATTCGATCCAGCGCGCGGTCGAGGAAGCCGAACAGATGGCCGGCTGCGACATCCGCTCGGTGTGCGTGTCGGTGTCCGGCAGCCATCTCGAGACCCACAACTCGCGTGGCGCGGCCGCGATCCGCGACCGCGAAGTCGCGATCGGCGACCTGGAACAGGTGCTGGAATCGGCGAGCGCGGTCGCGATCCCGGCCGACCGCAAGGTGCTCTACAAGGAACCGCAGGAATACCGCATCGACGGGCAGGATGGCATCCGCCACCCGATCGGGATGAGCGGCGTGCGGCTCGAGGCCGGCGTGCACCTCGTGACCGGCGCGGCTTCGGCGGTGCAGAACATCACCAAATGCGTCCAGCGCTGCGGCCTCGCGGTGGACGACCTGGTGCCCTCGGCGGTCGCGTCG
>JAJPJT010000101.1 GCA_021324095.1 Gammaproteobacteria bacterium | reverse complement strand
GGGGGAGAGGGTAAGGACCAGGGCGACGCTATGGTCCTCCCGTCTCCTCGGCGAGGAGATGGGAGAAACACGGCCCAAGCTTGGCCCCCTCTCCCCACGGGGGAGAGGGCTGGGGTGAGGGGGCTTACGAGGCGATCCATTCCAGTGCGTCCGCGAAGCGCTCCGGCACTCCGTGTTCGCCCGAGGGTCCAAGCCACGAGTCCAAGGCGAGCTGCGAACCATCGAGCTGCGGCGCGATCTCCTCGCGAAAGCGCCTGACGAGTGCGTCCTCGCGCCATTCAGGACGCGCGGCGAGAACAGCGAATGCGGCGCGCGCCTCGCGCGCCTCGCCCACACATTCGAACGGCTTGTGGTCGCGGTATTCGATCAGCGCGTCGAACCCCGCGGCCTGCGCATCGTCGTCCAGCAGATTGCTGCCGAAGATTTGCAACAGGCGCGGCTTGGGCAGGAATGGCGCCAGCGCCAGGAAGACGAAGTGACACTTGGGACATTGGCCGCACCAGCGGTCCGCGGGCTTGGGCCCGCGGATCCGGAAATTGCGATTGCAGCTCGAGAACACATCGAAATACGCCGCTCCGGACTTCGCGAACGCGCGCGTGACCGCAAGTTCGGAATACGGGCGCAGCAATGAGAAATAATCCAGATCCGCCGCGACGTGCGCATGCAACCACTCCGCAAACAGCTTCTCGAACGTCCAGCCTTTGCTCCACTGGTGATTCACCTGCCCGCCCGCGTATTCCAGCGTTGCGGCCGATGCGGAGCGTTCGTTGGCAAACACAATGGCATCGAATCCATACAGCACCGCCGCACAGGCGAGGATGGCCGAATTGATCGCGGTGACCGGAATGTGGCCGTTCCACGCACCCATCCGGTTGTATTCGAACAGGACGGGCGACAGTTCGCGCCCGATGTTGAGCGTCGGTAATCCGGTGCGCGCAGCCACGCCCGCGATCAATGGCGATGCGCCGACCCATGTCGCCGTGGCATCGATGCCGGCGGCCTTCAGTGCCTCGACGACGACCAGGGAATCCTTGCCGCCGCCGATGGGAACGAGCGCGCGACAACTTGCCCCCCTCCCCTTCAAGGGGAGGGCCGGGGTGGGGATGGTGTGCTTACCGACACGCGGAAACGCAATCCGATCGCGCAGATCGAGTCCATTGCGATACGCGAATTCGGCGAGTCCATGCAGATACAAGGTGTCGAGCAGCCCCGCGGTGTCGTCATCGAGCGCACCCGTCTCGACTTCGATGCGCAGCGGAACGCTCGCCTTGTAATAGCTGATGCCTGCGATCAGATGCAGCATCCGCAGTGCCGCTGTGAAAGCATTACGCTGTACCGGATCGTCCCCCTCACCCCGACCCTCTCCCCCAAGGGGAGAGGGGGAAAAAGCCGGAAAACGGATACGTTCGCTGAGTTCGGGACCGTCGTCGAACGCGTACACGAGCTCCGCCGTGCCGTCGTCATAGCCACAGCGCACGAAGCGGAAAGTCTTTGCCTGGCGCGGGTCGAAAATGTGCAAGGCGGAATTCGCGTTCATTCGATGACCGCCGCTTCGGCCAGTGGCCGCAAATTGTAGTGCGAGGACATCGACTCTCCATACGCGCCGGCCTGTGCGATCAGCAAGACGTCGCCCTCCGCGCTTTCCGGCAAACGCCGGTCCGCACCCAGCACGTCGCCGCTTTCACAAATCGGCCCCACCACCTGATAGAGCATGCTGGCCGGTTCGTCCAGCCGCGACAGATTCACGATGTCGTGCCATGCGTCGTAAAGGGCGGGACGGATGAGGACGTGCATGCCGGCGTCGCAGCCCAGATAGTTGAGCGAACCCTTGCGCTTGGTCTGTGTGACCCGCGCAAGCAGCACGCCTGCATCGGCCACCAGCCAGCGTCCGGGTTCCAGCCAGAGCTCATACTGCGGATAGGCAAGCTTCACTTCCGCGAGCGCCGCGTCCAGCGCCGCCAGATCCAGATCGGCCTCGCCGGGGTGCGACGGCACGCCAAGTCCGCCACCGAGGTTGAGGCAACGCACGCTCCCGACGCGCTCGGCAAGGCTAGCGAGCTGTCCGCATACGGTCGACCAATGCGACACATCGAGGATGCCGGAGCCGAGATGCGCGTGCAGTCCGACGATGCGCGCGTCGTGTTCGCGCGCCAGGTCGAGGAACTCGCCAAGCTGTGCCAACGGGAGGCCGAACTTGCTCGCGGTGCCACCCGTCCGCACCTTGTCGTGATGGCCGAGTCCGCGTCCCAGGTCGACGCGCAGCATGATTTCGCGGCCGGCGAACAGTCGGGGCCAGTGTTGCAACGGAAAAAGCGAATCGAGCGTGAGCGCCACGCCGCGTTCGACGGCCTGCGCGTAATCGTCGCGTGGCGCGAAATTCGGCGTGAACAGACGCGGTGATGCACTTGACTCGGCAAGCGCGTCGACGACATCCAGCTCGCCGGGAGACGCGCACTCGAACCCGATGCCTTCCTGCGCGATGGCGCGCAGGATCGCGGGATGTGCATTGGCCTTGACCGCGTAATACACGCGGTCGATCGAACGCAGCGCACGCAACGCCCGCGCGCGCTCGCGGACCGTCGGCAGGTGATAGACGTACCGTGGCGTACCCGCTGTTCCTTCCCCCGCTTGCGGGGGAAGGTGGCCGGAGGCCGCATGGGGCACGGCTTGCGCAGTGGAAAGCTCAAGCAACCGTTCGCGTTCGCCACGCCACCACGGCGCCGCGAGGGGCGCCATGCCGCCTCCGTACAGCATCTGCCAGGTCGGCCCGAACAACGCCGTGTCATCGGTGCGCAGCGCGCCGGCGCGAATCAGCAGTTCGTGCAATCTCGGCAGCAGTCCGTCGAGCATGCCTTCGTCCACGACGAAGGTGAGATTGAGGTTGTTGGATGACTGCGAGATCAGGTGCACGCGCTCGCGCCCGAACTCGGCGAGCACACCGGACAGGCGGTGCAGCATCGAACGCATGCCGCGCCCGACCAGCGTCACCGCCGCGCATGGCGCGATCACCTTCACCCGACAGACCTTTGCGAGGTCCGCAGCCAGTGCCGCGATGACGTCCGAATCCAGCAGGTTCTCGGTGGGATCGAGCGACACCGTGACGTTGGTTTCGGCCGAGCCAATGAGGTCCACCGACAGGCCATGCAGCTTGAATGCGGCGAACACGTCGGCAAGAAAGCCCACCTGCTGCCACATGCCCGACGTTTCCATCGACACCAGCGTGATGCCGCGCCGCGAACTGATGGCCTTCACGCTGGGCGCCACTTCGGGCGGCAGGGGCCCGATCAGCGTGCCTTCGAAGTCGGGATGCCGGGTGTCCTTGATCAGCAGCGGCACCCGGGCACGCCGGCACGGCGAGATGCAGCGTGCGTGCAGCACCTTCGCGCCGGTGGTCGCGATTTCCTGGGCCTCGTCGTAATCGAGCCGCTGCAGCAACCGCGCGCCGGGAACCTGGCGCGGATCGGCGGAAAACATCCCGGCCACGTCGGTCCAGATTTCCACCCGCGACGCGTGCAGCAATGCACCGAAGTAAGCGGCGGACGTGTCCGAGCCGCCGCGCCCCAGCAACACGGTATGGCCGTCGCCATCCCGCGCGATGAACCCCTGGGTGATGAACACCTCGCCGCGCGCGGCCAGCGCGTCGGCGAAAGCCGGATCGGGGTCGGCCTGCACCTGCGCAGACAAGGCACGCGCACGCTCGTTGAGGAACGGAACTTCGCGCGCCAGCAACGCCTCGCGCGCGTCCAGCCAGTGGGCAGGGAGGCCATTCGCCGCCAGGAACACCGCGCCGAGCGAGCTCGACAACAACTCGCCGTGCGCCTGCACTGCAGCCTGCCATGAATAGCCCCTCTCCCCTCGGGAGAGGCGGGGCGAAGCCCCGAGCGCGTAGCGCGGGGGTGAGGGTCCGCGACCTCGTGATTGCCACGCCGTGTGCGAACCCCCACCCGGCGCTGGCGCGCCACCACGGAGCTCTTGGCCATGGACGGCGGCTTCGTCCGAAGGGAGAGGGAGAACCAGCGCCTGCAACGAGGCCAACCAGCGCTCCGCCTCCGTGGCGTCCGCCAATTGCATCTGCGCCATGAGTTCGCGATGTCGCTCGACCAGCTTCGCCAATGTGGCTTCACGTTCCGACGAGGCGCACGTGCACAACGCCTTCAACCCGTCGGTGACACCGGCGAGGGCCGAGACCACGACGACCACACGCGCCCCTTCGGCGCGGCGCGCCGCGGCGAGATCCAGGATCGTCCTCCAGCGTTCCGCCGTCGCGACGCTGGTGCCGCCGAACTTCAGGACGACCCAGGGCGCGTCGATCGGGAGCGGCGCGTAGGTGGATGCGGTCATCGAGCGGCGTGGATGGACTGCGCGCGGCGGCGCGGACAAGGCGCACAAGTGTTGCGGGCGGCTCGTCAAAACGCAATCGCGAGCAGCTCCGCTGCCTGCTGTGCGTCGCGCATACAATCAGCGGATGCCACAAGTACCGCAATCACCGCCGACGACGATCGTCCCGGAGCCGATTCGCAGGGGCATCGACGTGGCGATCAACGGACAACACTTCAGGCACACCGGCGACCCCGACCTGCCGCTGCTGTGGTATCTGCGCGACGTCCTGCGCCTGACCGGGTGCAAATATGGCTGCGACGACCGCAGTTGCGGCGCGTGCAGCGTGCTGGTGGGCGGCAAGCTGAAACGCGCATGTGCGCTGTCGATGACCGACGTCGCCGACCAGGGCATCACGACCGTCGAGGGCCTTGCGGATTCCGACGGAACGCTGCACCCGGTGCAACAGGCATGGATCGCCGAAGACGCGATCCTGTGCGGCTATTGCCAGTCCGGCCAGATCATGGCCGCAGTGGACCTGCTCGCGCGCAAACCGAAGCCTTCCGATGCCGACATCGACGGCATCCCCAACCTGTGCCGTTGCGGCAGCTATCCGCGCATTCGTCGGGCGATCCACCGCGCCGCGCTAGCCATGCAAGGCAAGGCCAAGTGACCCGCGCGCACGACGCCGGCCGCCGGCGCTTTCTGAAGGTGTTCGGTACCGCGACCGGCGCGCTGGTCGTCGGCTTGCCCGCGCTGGCTTGGACGCCGGATGAACTGCTCGGCCAGAACCTTATCGTCCTCGATCCGTACCTGCGCATCGAGCCCGACGGCACCACCGTGATCGGCGCGCGCGATCCGGAAGTCGGCCAGGGTATCCGCACGGCCGAGTCGCGCATCGTCGCCGAAGAACTGGATGCCGACTGGAACAAGGTCGTGGTCGCGCCGCTCGACCTCGGCGTCACCGATGTCGGCGGCGAACCCCACTGGACCTATGGCCACCAGATCGCCTCCGGCAGCACCAGCATCCCCGCGGCATGGAACGACCTTCGCATCGTCGGCGCGGGGGCGCGCGAACTCCTGCTGCGCGCGGCGGCCGAACACTGGAAGGCCAATGTCGACAACCTGCGCACGCTGCGCGGCGAGGTGATCGCAGCGGATGGGCGCAAGCTGGGCTATGGCGAACTCGCCGAAGCGGCATCCAGACTGAAACCCGACCCCAAGCGGCCGGCGCTGAAGACGCCCTCGCAATATCTGCTCATCGGCCAGGACGCAGGCGACGTGGACGCGCGCGACATCGTCACCGGCCGCCAGCGCTTCGCGATCGACAACTGGTTCGGCGACGTGCTGGTCGCGGTGATCGCGCGTTGCCCTTATCCAGGCGGCAAACTCGCGCATGTCGACGACGCGGCGGCGCTGAAGGTGAAAGGCGTCGAAAAGGTCATGACGATCCCGCCGCCCGATCCCGCGCGTCCGCTCGGTACGCAGCCGCTCGCCGCGGGCGTGGCGGTGCTTGCGCAGGACACGTGGTCGGCATTGCAGGGCGCGGCCAAGCTCGACATCCAGTGGCAGCCTGGTCCCACCGCGGCCGTTGGCGACGGCGCGCTCGCTGAGCGCGCGTCGACGGCGCTGCTCGGCGAACCCACGAAAGCAGTGCGCACCGACGGCGACTTTGCGGAGACGGACAAACACGCCCACTATCACTTCAAGGCCGAATACCGCATCGCGACGGTGGCGCACGCCGACCTGGAGCCGCCCAGCGCGCTCGTGAAGGTGGACAGCCAGCGCGCGGTGATCGTGGCACCTGTACAGAACCCGCGCGCCACGTTCGACACCGTGCGACGGCTGACGGGCCTTGCGCCCGACCGCATCGAAGTGAAACTGCCGCGCACGGGCGGCGGCTTCGGGCGATTCCTCGAAACGGATTACGTGGCCGAGGCGGTCATGCTGGCGAAAGCCGCCGGCAAGCCGATCAAGCTGATATGGACGCGCGCGGATGCGTTCGCCCACGATACGTACCGGCCGTTTTCCGTGCACCACCTGCAAGCCTGCGCCGACAGCAAACGCAATCTGACCGGCTGGACCCACCGCATCGCCAGCACGTCGCGCCTCGCCGGGCGCGAACCCCGCGAACGCTGGTGGCTTTCCGAAATGCATCCGGACGACCTGCCCGCGGGCCTGGTCGACAATTTGCAATACGCATGGTACGCGCTGGATTCGGCGCTCCCGCGCGGCAGCTATCGGGCCAGTTCGCATGCGGTCAACGCGTTCGCGACGGAGTGTTTCATCGACGAAGTCGCGCACGGTTTGAAACAGGATGCGTTGCAGTTCCGTCTGGCGCTGCTGGGCGAGCCGCGCAAACTCGCCTATCGGGGTCACGGCGGGCCAGTGCTCGATACCGGCCGGCTCGCGTGGGTGCTGCAACTCGCCGCCGACGCGATCGGCTGGCAAAAACATGAAACATCCACCCACGGATTCGGGCTGGCGTGCCATTTCACTTTCGGCGGCTACGTCGCGCACGGCGTGGACATCTCCATGGAAGGCCGCAAACTGACCATCCACAAGGTGGTTTGCGCCGCCGATCTCGGGCGCGTGGTGAATCCGCTCGGCGCGCGCGCCGCACTGGTCGGCGCCACGCTGGACGCGTTCTCGACGGCCCTGCGCCAACGCATCACGGTCAGGGATGGCCGGATCGTGCAAAGCGGTTTCACGGACTACCCGCTGGCAACGATGGCGGAGATGCCGAACGACGTGCAGGTGATCCTGGTGCCGTCGGAGGAAAGGCCGACCGGCGGCTTCGACATGGGATTCCCTTCCGCCGCGCCCGCGCTCGCCAACGCGATCTACGGAGGCACCACCGCGCGCGTGCGCCAGTTGCCGATCTGGCCGGAACTGCTGCGGCTGTTGTAGCCGCTTCAGCGGGAGTGGAACAATCGTCGGACGCCCCGTTGAACGCGTGGCGCGCGCCCCATGCGGCTTTCATAACTATTGATAAACAGTGTACGGTTCCTTCCCAGGAGGTACGGACCATGATCAGCGCTGACCTAGAAGGTGTGCGGCTCATTCAGGACCGGGAGACGAAACTCGCAGCGCTCGATGCAGCGGTGGCTCGAGGACTCAATGAGTCGAGGCAGGTCGGACCAAACCGGCGCAGGAAATGTTTGCCCGGTTGTGGGCAAGATCCAGGCGAGGCCGGGGAAGCCGGCGTGAAGGCCAAGCTCACGCATCGCGCGGAGGCTGACCTGGAACGATCAGGATCCGCCGGCACCCGCGGCGAAACCGCGCAGCACTCGAAACTGACCGATGGCATCGACTTCGCCGATCGCGAGCAGACGGCCTTCCGGCGACACGGCGAGCAGTCGTCCTGGCGCAGCTTCCACGCGGACGATGCGGCCATGCGCCACGGCGTCGGCCTCCCGCTCATCGAGTTTCAGGGCCGGCCAGTCGGCAAGACCCGCTTCGATCGGCAGCAGCGTTGCCGCGAGCGCTTCCGGGCCGCCCTGCTCGTGCAGTGAATCGAGTTCGTCCTGCGTGTACATCCGCGGTTCGCGAAAAGGCTCGATCCACAGTCGCCGCAACGCCGTCAGGTGCGCGCCGCAGCCGAGCGCCTCGCCCAGGTCGCGCACCAGACTGCGCACGTAGGTGCCCGAGCCGCATTCGACGTGCAGGCGCAGCGTGTTGTTGCCTTTCTCCACGAGTTCGAATTTGAAAACCTCGACCTCACGCGGCGGCGCCTCGACGTCCTCGCCGCGGCGCGCACGTTTGTACAACGGCACCCCGCCCTGCTTGAGCGCGGAGTACACGGGAGGAACCTGGGTGATGCGGCCGGTGAGGCCCCCGAGTGCGGCACGGACGACACTTTCATCCAGCTCCGGCACGGGCCGCTCGGCGAGTATCTTGCCTTCGCTGTCGCAGGTATCGGTGGTGATGCCCAGTCGGCATTCGGCGGCGTAGGCCTTGCGCGCGCCCAGCAGGTAACCGGCGATCTTCGTCGCTTCGCCGAAGCAGATGGGGAGCAGGCCCGTGGCCAGAGGATCCAGGCTGCCGGTATGCCCCGCCTTGGCTGCGCCGAAAAGGCGCTTTACCTGCTGCAACGCGCGGTTGGAAGAGATTCCTGAGGCTTTGTCGAGGAGGAGAATGCCCGAAATGGGGCGGGGCTGGGGGCTGGGGATTGGGGAATGAGGCATCGGGAGGATTGAAGCCAGACGGCGCGCCATTCCGGCGCAACCCAGCTGCACCTTCGCGCACGACAAGATCAAAATGGATTGATTCGCCACATCCATGTGGCTGCCCTTCGGGCCGTCGGCTGCGCCGATGTTCGCTACGGCATCCTGCTGTCGCAGTCGGTCCGCGCTGCGCCGCGTCCGGAATGACGACGATAAAGCGGAACGGTCTCGCGGACTACTGCTCGTCCGAGCCCCCAGCCCCCAATCCCCCGTCCCGCTTTTCCCGCAACAACTGTTCGATCCGCTC
>JAJPJT010000090.1 GCA_021324095.1 Gammaproteobacteria bacterium | reverse complement strand
GGTCGCGAACGCCAGGACGAAGCCGAGGACCGCCAGCGCCCAGAACGAGGCGCGCCACGACAGGACCGCCGCGATATTGCCGGCGATGATGAACCCGATGCCGGCGCCGATCAGTTCACCCGTCAGGATGTAGCCGTAGATGCGGCCGCGTTCGGCGGGCGGGAAGAAATCGCCCGTCAGCGACGCGATGACCGGCGCCGCGGCCGCGACCACCGCGCCCAGCGCGAGCCGCGTCAGCAGCAGCATCAGGTAGGAACCGGAAAAGCCGCTGGCGACCATCGCGACCGACCAGATCGAGATCGCGGCCGTCAGGATGTCCACGCGTCGCATGCGGTCGGCGAGGACGCCGACCGGCAAGGTGGCCAGCGCCCCGATCGCGGTCGAGGCCGTGACCAGCAGGCCGACCTCGGTGTTGTCGATGTGAAGTGCCGTTTCGAGCTTGACGGCGAGCGCGCCGACCGTCGCCTTGTCGGCGCTGTCGAGCCCCAGCACGCAGGCCAGCAACAGGATGACCTTCAGCCGCGCGGGACCGCCGAGCGCCTGCTCCGCGACGCGATGGCGGAAGTATTCTTCCAGTTCGATGGCTTTGCCGACCAGACCCTCTGCGTTCATGCGGCCGTCCCTTGGCCCCGGCATTCATCGTTTGGGAAAGATGTTCTCGCGCGCCGAAGCGGCCTGCAGCCAAGTCTGGCTCGCCTGGGCATCGACTGTGGTTACACCTAGCCGGCCGTCTGCGCGCCGAGCGACGAAATTTTTCAAGAGGAGCGTACCCCGGACGTCGTGTCGAGCGAGTGAAGCACCACGCGCTGTTCATCCGCCAGTGTGACTGCCGGATGCCACACGGGATTGGAAACACCGCAGACACGATTCGGCAGTTGCGCGAGCCGTGATGCCGAATGGAGAATGCCGGTCGCGCCGCTGTCTCAGAAGCGCAGCGACTGCCCGCCATCGACGGTCATGATCTGGCCGGTGATCCAGCCCGCCAAGGGCGAGGCCAGGAACAGCGCCAATCCGGACACTTCTTCGGGCGTACCGAAGCGCTCGAACGGAATCGTCGACAGCACCTGTGCATACTGCTCGGGCTTTTCGTGCTTGACGCGATCCCAGACGCCGCCGGGAAACTCGATGGAGCCCGGCGCGATGGCGTTCACGCGGATCCGATCCGGGGCCAAGGCAAGCGCCTGCGTGCGCGTGTAGTGGTTGAGCGCCGCCTTCATCGCGGCGTAGGGCGGACCCATCGTGCGTGGCCGGAAGGAACCGATGGAGCTGGTGTGCAGGATGCAAGCCTGTTCCGACTGCCGCAGATGGGGCACGGCAAAGCGTGAAGCACGCACCGCGGCCATCAGGTCGACGTTGAAATCCGTCAGCCACGACTCGTCGTCCTCGCGAAAGCCGTAGCCCGTGGCGTTGTTCACCAGCACGTCCATGCCGCCCAGCGCCTGCGCCGCGGCGCCGATCCAGCGTTCGATATCGTCTACTCGCGAAAGATCACAAGCGTGCGTGTGCAGACGGTTCGCGTGCGCGCCGGCAGCGGTTGCGAGCGCGTCCAGTCCTTCTCGTCCGCGCGCGCACACCGAAACGCGTGCGCCGGCTTGGAGGAAGTCCAGCGCGATCGCGCGGCCGATGCCGCGGCTGCCACCGGCGATGGCGACGCCGTAATTGGTGAAATCGAAGGGAGTGCTCATCCGCCTCCTCGATGCGATCGTGTCGGATGCAACCTCTTTGTCCTCATTCCGGACGTGGCGGAGCCACGATCCGGAATCCATTTTGTATTCCTCGTGACACAACAGGAAATCAAAATGGATTCCGGGTTGCGCTCGCAAACTGCGCGGGCGCCCCCGGAATGACGACTTTGTTTGTTACGCTTTCCCCGAGTCCCGAGTCCCGAGTCCCGAGTCCCGAGTCCCGAGTCCCGAGTCCCGAGTCCCGAGTCCCGAGTCCCGTCACAAATCGAATTTGATGCCCTGCGCCAGAGGCAGCGCATCCGACCAGTTGATGGTGTTGGTCTGGCGGCGCATGTACGCTTTCCACGCATCGGAACCCGACTCGCGGCCGCCACCGGTTTCCTTCTCGCCGCCGAATGCACCACCGATCTCGGCGCCCGAGGTGCCGATATTGACATTGGCGATGCCGCAATCGGAGCCGGTTGCGGAGAGATATTGCTCGGCAGCTTTCAGGTTCTGGGTGAAGATCGCCGACGACAAACCCTGAGGTACGTCGTTCTGCATCCGGATCGCCTCGTCGAGGGTCTTGAACGGCATCACGTACAGGATCGGTGCAAAGGTTTCGGTCTGCACGATCTCGTCGGAATTCTGGACGCCGGCGATGATGGTCGGTTCCACGAAGTTGCCCTTGCCGTTCAGCACCGAGCCGCCGCTGACGATCCGCGCGCCGCCGGCCTTCGCGGTCTTCACCGCATTGGCGAATTGTTCGACCGCCGCCTTGCTGTTGAGCGGCCCCATCAGCGTTTCCGGTTTGGTCGGATCGCCGATCTTCTTTTCCACTTGCTGGTAGGCGTGGCGCAGCTTGCCGAGCACGTCGTCGATGATCGACTCGTGCACGAACAGCCGGCGCGTCGACGTGCAGCGCTGGCCGGCGGTGCCGACCGCGCCGAACACGATCGCCGGGATCGCGAGGCCCAGGTCCGCCGAGCGATCGAGGATGATCGCGTTGTTGCCGCCCAACTCCAGCAGCGAACGGCCCATGCGTGCGGCCACGCGCTCGCCCACGATCCGGCCCACCTTGGTCGAACCGGTGAAGCTGATCAACGGGATGCGCCGGTCATCTACAAATTTCCGAGCGAGTTCCGTCCCTGCGTCGTTGATGAGATAAAAAATCTCCGGGAACCCGCCGGCCTTCAGCGCCGCGTTGCAGATGCGCACAGCCGCGATCGCCGACAACGGCGTCTTCGGCGACGGCTTCCAGATGCACACGTTCCCGCACGCGGCGGCGATGAACGCGTTCCAGCTCCACACCGCGACCGGGAAATTGAACGCGCTGATGATGCCGACGAGGCCCAGTGGATGCCACTGCTCGTACATGCGGTGGCCGGGGCGCTCGGAATGCATCGACAGGCCGTACAGCATGCGCGACTGACCCACCGCGAAATCGGCGATGTCGATCATCTCCTGCACTTCGCCGTCGCCTTCCGGCTTGATCTTGCCCATTTCCAGCGCAACCAGCGAGCCCAGCGCGTCCTTGTGCTCGCGCAACGCATTCGCACACAGGCGAACCGCTTCGCCGCGCTTCGGAGCGGGAATATTGCGCCACTCCGTGAAGACCCTCTGCGCATTGCGCACGACGGCTTCATAGTCGGCGTCGCTGGTCGCGTAAACCTTCGCCAGCGGCTCGCCGGTCGCCGGATTGAGGGGTTCGAGCACGCCCGCGTCGGTGGTTTTCGACCATTCACCGTTGCCGAGGAACGTGCCGGAATTGGTGTCGGCGAGGCCGAGCGCGGAAAGAATGGCGTGGGACATCTTGGCTCCTGCAACAGCGACGAGTCATCAAATAAGCCGGTAATTGTAACAGTGCACGGTGCGTGCCCCGCACGAATGGCGGTTCATGCGAGAATCCCGACGCTGGCCCCGTAGCTCAGTTGGTGGTTTCGTGAGCGCTTGCGAGCGTCCGGGGGACGCTCGCGCGAACGAAACCGGTGAGCCATGGATGGCGAACGGACGTTCGCGCC
>JAJPJT010000002.1 GCA_021324095.1 Gammaproteobacteria bacterium | reverse complement strand
TTGCGAAGACTTCCCCGGCCGGACCGATGCGGACCGCCTTGCCCGACGCGTCGACGTGGAACAGTCCGGCGCTGGTCGCCGCGTCCACGCCGTCATCGTCGACACGCACCTGCCACACGCTGGGCCGGGTCTTGACGTTCGGCAGTTCGACCGGGCGAACGTTTCCCCCCGGATCCATGCGGTCGAGCCCCGCGTCCGTGCCGATCCACAAACCGCCATCCGCTGCCGCCGCGAGCGCAATGACATTGTCGGAAGCGAGGCTTGCGGGATCGCCGTGCACGTGGCGCAAGTGGCTGAAGCCGCGGTGGTCCGTGTCCAGCTTGTTGAGCCCTCCCGCGTAGGCGCCGACCCAGATCGCACCGGACCCGTCCTGGACGATCGCCATCACGTCGTTGCCCGCGAGGCTGTGCGCCTGCTCAGGATCGTGCATCCAGTGCCGGAAACCGCCGGTCGCGGGTTCGTAAAGATTGAGGCCGGTGCCTTCGCCGCCGACCCACAAATGGCCGTCGCGGTCGATCAGCAGCGCCGAGACATCGTTGGCCGGCAACGATGCGGGTTGGTCGGGCACGTGACGGAACACCTTGAAATTCTGGCTGTCGTAGCGCACCAGTCCGGCGTGCGTGCCGATCCAGAGATAGCCCGCGTAATCCTGCGTGACCGAGTAGACATCGGCCGATGGCAAGCCGTCGGCCACGCCGTAGCTGCGAAAGATCGGCGTCGCCATCACCTCCGGCGCGGCCGGTGTCTTTTCCGCTACTCCATTGCCCGCCAACGCTCCTGCCAGCAACAAGGCATGCAACATGTCGCGCTCCCCAGCGGTCCCGACCCCGATGATGCCGCAAAACTGAACGTGATGCGCGCGAGGGAGCACTCACTGTGCGAGGATTGCTCCGGCTGATGGAGGTTCGCATGGTTCGACCAGCGTGTTCATTCGCGTGGTTGGCGCTGTTGCTGATCGCGGGCGCGGCGAGCGCGCACCCGCTCGACTACCGCATCGACACGGTGCACTCGCAGGTGCTGTTCAGCGCCGACCACGACGGTTACTCGCGTCCGGTCGGCAGGCTCGCGATTGCACGCGGCTGGGTGCGGTTCGATCCCGATGACTGGAGCGCCTCGAAGGTCGTCGTCGATATCGACACCGGTTCCGTCGATCTCGGCGACAAGGGCTGGAATGGCGCTGTCACGGGTCGCAGCTTCCTGGATTCGGCGAAGTTTCCGCTTGCGCACTTCGAAAGCGACAAAGTGACGAAGACAGGCGACCAAACCGGCGTGATCGACGGCAGGCTCACGCTGCGCGGCGTCACGTTGCCCGTAAAGGTGGATTTCACGGTGAACCGGGTCGGCGCGACGTTGTTCGGGTTCGAAACCATCGCGGGGTTTTCCGGTCGCGCGACGCTGGACCGCACCAAGTTCGGCATGACTGCGTTTCCCAAGGCGGTCGGAACCGAGGTGACGCTGCGCCTCGAGATCGAGGCGACGCTGGACCGTCGTGCCGAGTACGACTATCGGCAGTCCGCGGACCAGTCGATGAGGAGCAGGGTGGATGCGGCTGCGCAGCACTGAGGCCGGTTGGGGTGCGCTGGTGCGCGCGTTCCACTGGCTGATCGCGGCGCTGATCCTCGCGCAGGGCATCATCGGACTCACGATGGTGCAGATGGGATTGACGCCCGCCAAGGTGCGGGTCTTCGCGCTGCACAAATCGATCGGCGTCACGATCCTCGCGCTGGTGCTGCTGCGCATCGCGTGGCGCCTGTCCGAGCGCCGTCCGGCCGATCCGCCTGCGATGCCGCGGTGGCAGCGCCGCGCCGCGCGCGCCGTGCACGGATCGCTGTACGCGCTGATCCTCGCGATTCCGCTCAGTGGCTGGTGGTTCAATTCGGCTTCCAACGCGCCGCTCGTGTGGTTCGGATTGTTCGATATCCCCGGACTGACGCGCGGTTACGCGCCGTTCTGGAAACCGCGCGCCTTGCTGCTGCACCAGACGTTGTTCTGGGTGCTGGTCGCGTTGCTGGCGTTGCATGTCGGCGCTGCCTTGTGGCACCACTTTGGACAGCGCGATGATGTACTGCGGCGAATGATGATTGGACCCCGCGGACAAACGGGAGAGGGACCATGAGACGGGCGCTCATCGCAATGGGTACGCTGGGCTTGCTGGCGGTCGCCGCGCCTGCGCTCGCGCAGACCTGGCAAATCGATGCTGCGCACAGCACGCTCACATTCACCAACACGTACCAGAACGTCGAGTACACGGGACAGTTTCGCCGCTTCACCGCGAACATCGCCTACGACCCGAGCGACATTGCGCGCGCGAAGTTCGACGTGAAGGTGGACATCTCGAGTCTGGATACGCGAAACAGCGAGCGCGACCACGCCGCGCTGGGTCCGGCGTTCTTCGACACGGCGAAATTTCCGGATGCGTATTTCGCCACCACGAGATTTCGCAAGACTGCCGACGGCAAGGTGGTCGCGGACGGCGAGCTCAAGCTGCGCGGCGTCACCCGGCCGGTGGTGCTGGAGGTGCAGTTCGTGCCGCACGGCGACACCGCGACGCTGGACGTGACTGCGCAACTGAAGCGGCTCGATTTCGGGATCGGCACGGGGCAGTGGGCGGATCCGTCGATGATCGGCGATGGCGTGACCGTGCACGGGCACCTGCTGTTGCACGCCAGCAAGTAGGCGACGGCTGCCGGCCTACATATCCAGAAACGCGCGAAGCGTGGCCGCATCGAACGGCCAATCGAGTTCGCGTCCGGATGCGTCGTCCCGCAATACCGGCACCCGCACGCCGTAACGCGATTCGAGTTCCGCGTCACCGTCGATCCACACGCTCTCGAACTCCGGCGCGCGCACCGACGCCAGCAGCGCGACGGCTTCGTCGCACAACTTGCAATCGTCGCGCTGGTAAAGGATCAAATGCATCGCAATCGGGGTGCAGGCGCGATCGGGGAAAAGCAGTGGGTGCGCGTTGACGTCTTCCCGGCAGGAAAGTCGCGTGGTGTATGGGCGCATCATCTTCGCGCCCCCGCCACCCGTCGCCCGCACCGGCTGTTCATCGGCGAAGCGTAGAATAGCCGTCCTTTCAACGTGGCAGTTCGCAGCATGGCGGTCAGCGTCTTCGACATCTTCAAGATCGGCATCGGCCCGTCGTCTTCGCACACGATCGGGCCGATGCGTGCGGCCGCGCGTTTCGTCGAGCGCTGGTTGGACCAGGCGGGCGAGATCGATCGTGTCGCGCGGGTGACGGTGGAACTGTACGGCTCGCTCGCGATGACCGGGCGCGGGCACGGCACCGACAAGGCGGTGATCTGCGGGCTGGAAGGCAACTGGCCGGACCGGATCGATCCCGACGCGATCCCGCCGCTGCTGCAACGGGCGCGTCGCGACAAGCGCATCCGCCTCGGCGGACGCCGCGAGATCGCTTTCGACGAGAAGTCCGATCTCATCTTCAACAAGCGCCAGAAGCTGCCGCATCACGTCAACGGCATGCGGTACACCGCGTACGACGCGAACGGCGCGACGATCGTTACGCGCGACTACTACTCGGTGGGCGGCGGTTTCGTGGTCAATGCCGACGAGGCCGCTTCCGATCGCATCGTGGCCGACACCACGCCGCTGCCGTTCGCGTTCCATTCGGCCGACGCATTGATCGCGCTGTGCGAAAGGCACGGCATGAGCATCGCGGAGGTGATGCTGGAAAATGAAAAGGTGTGGCGTGGCGAATCCGAAATCCGAACCGGATTACTGAAGATCTGGAAGGCGATGCAGGAGTGCGTCGCGCGCGGCCTGCGCTCGCCAGGCGAATTGCCCGGCGGCCTGCACGTCAAACGGCGTGCACCCGCGATGTACGAAGAACTGCGCGAGCGTCCCGAGGCCTCGCTCAAGGATCCGCTGACGATCCTGGACTGGATCAACCTTTACGCGCTGGCGGTCAACGAGGAAAACGCCGCTGGCGGACGCGTCGTAACCGCGCCGACCAACGGTGCGGCCGGGATCGTGCCGGCGGTGCTGCATTACTACGACCGCTTCTGTCCGAAATCGAACGAGCAGGGCGTGATCGACTTCCTGCTCACGGCCGGCGCGATCGGGATTCTCTACAAGGAAAATGCGTCGATCAGCGGCGCCGAAGTCGGCTGCCAGGGCGAGGTTGGCGTCGCGTGCTCGATGGCCGCAGGCGCCTTGGTTGCGGCGCTGGGCGGGACGGTGCGCCAGGTCGAGAACGCCGCCGAGATCGGGATGGAACACAACCTCGGACTCACCTGCGATCCCATCGGCGGTCTGGTGCAGATTCCCTGCATCGAGCGCAACGCGATGGGCGCGGTGAAGGCGATCAACGCCCAACGCATGGCGATGAAAAGCGACGGCAAGCACCGCGTCTCGCTGGACAAGGTCATCAAGACGATGCGCGACACCGGTCGCGACATGAAGGACAAGTACAAGGAAACGTCACGCGGCGGTTTGGCCGTGAACGTGGTCGAGTGCTAGCGGGACGGGGCGGTCCCGTCCTTTTGTGCCTTGCTGGCCCGCCTGTTATCGCATCACGCATTTTTAACGGCAGCCTGAGCCGGGGCTGACCTGGTTATTCATGCGCGCTGAACGAGTCGGCGCGACGGCTTGACCTCGACGCGTGCGCAGCATGAAGTGAAAGCGCTACCAAACGGTGGCTTTCGGTTCGCGCCGACCTTGCGAACGAGACCAGGACGACTTCAAACAAGGAGATTCCATGAAACGCATCCGATCGATCCCGAGCATTGCCGCTGCGGCTGCGCTGGCCTGCGCCGCACCCCTCGCGCTGGCCCAGACGGCCCCGCCGCCGCAGAACAACCAGCCGGGCGTCACGCACGCGCCGCCCCTCCAGCCCGCGTCGGGGCAAAGCCAGGCGAACCAGCAATTGCCGGCGCGCATCCCGACTGCAAGTGCATCCAGCGGGGTGATGGGCCAACATGACATGGCAGGCACGGTCCAGTCCGTCAGCGACAACGGCATGGTCGTCGTCCAGACGGGGCTCGGGAACCTGACCGTGCATTTTCCCGCTGCCAGCCAGCACCTGAAAAAGGGCGACCGGATCATCCTGCATCTCAGCTATTCGATCGACTCGTCGGGGGCGCCGGGGTCTGCCTCGTCCTCGAAGTAGCTGTGGCGGTCATCTGCGGATCAGTCGGGCGGTTCGGTCCCGAGGATGGATTGTGCGCCACAAGCTCGCATTGGCCGGCCGGGTGTGCTACCAATGACGGTGAGTTAGTCGAGCGATGCGTGGAATCCGGCGATGTCGGCAATCGTCCAGCCCGTGCCCGGGCAGTTTTCTTCGGAGGAAACCGCGGAGACGCGCGTCTGCGCGTCGCTGGTCGAGCGCGGCCGCCTGAAGCAGGATGACCTCGCCCGCGCCGAACGCTTGTTGGCCGAAGCCCCGGAAACGCGCCTGACGACCCTGCTGGCGCGGCTGGGCCTGGTGTCCGAACGCGATCTCGCCGAAGCATGGGCCGAAACCCTGCACCTGCCGCTGCTGTCCGCGAAGGACGCACCCGATACACCGCCGGAAACCGCGCTGTCGGTGCGCTTCATGAAGCAGTACCACGCGGTGCCGGTGGGCGAATCCGGGCCGGCGTTGCAGCTTGCAACGGCCGATCCGGGCGATCCGTACATTGCGCACGCGGTGCAGCTCGCCTGCGGGCGCGCGGTCACCCTGATGGTGGCGGCGCGCGCCGAGATCGATGATCTGATCGAGCGCTGGTTCGGTGCGGGCCGAAGCGCGCTCGGCACCATCGTCGAAGGCCTGGAAGGCGAGGGCGGCGAGAGCGCATCCGGCGACGACGACATCGAACACCTGCGCGACCTCGCCTCCGAAGCGCCGGTGATCCGGCTGGTGAATCTTTTGATCCAGCGCGCAGTGGAAGCGCGCGCGTCCGACATCCACATCGAGCCGTTCGAAAACCATCTGAAGGTGCGCTACCGCATCGACGGCGTGCTGCACGAAGTCGAGGCGCCGCCGGCGTCGAGCACCGCGGCGATGATCTCGCGCATCAAGATCATGGCGCGCATGAACATCGCCGAGCGCCGCCTGCCGCAGGATGGCCGCATCATGTTGCGCGTGCAGGGCAAGGAGCTGGATCTGCGCGTGTCGTGCATCCCGACCAGCTTCGGCGAATCCGTGGTGATGCGCATCCTCGACCGCGGCAAGGTGGTGCTGGATTTCAAGGCGCTCGGGTTCGACGACTTGACGCTGCCGCCGTTCCTGCACGTGCTGGAACAGCCGCACGGCATCCTGCTGGTGACGGGGCCCACCGGGTCGGGCAAGACCACCACGCTTTACACCGCGCTGTCGAAGATCAATACGCCCACCCGCAAGATCATCACCGTCGAGGATCCGGTCGAGTACCAGATCGAAGGCATCAACCAGATGCAGGTGAAGCCGCAGATCGGGCTGGATTTCGCGGGCGCCCTGCGTTCGATCGTCCGCCAGGATCCTGACGTGATCATGATCGGCGAGATGCGCGACCTCGAAACCTGCCGCATTGCGATCCAGTCGGCGCTGACCGGACACCTCGTGCTTTCGACGTTGCACACCAACAGCGCCGCGGGTGGGCTGACGCGCCTGCTCGACATGGGCGTCGAGGACTACCTGATTGCTTCCACCGTCAATGCGATCGTCGCGCAGCGGCTGGTCCGCTGCCTCGATCCCGATGCCGCCGAAGCCTACGAGCCGTTGCCGGAGATGGTCGCGGAACTCGGCCTCGACAAGCTCACCGACGAGCGCCCGTTGCGGCTGTACCGGCCGCGGCCCACGGCCGAGAACCCGAGCGGCTTCTACGGCCGGCTCGCGATCATCGAACAGTTGACGATGAACGATTCCTTGCGCCGCCTGCTGATGCAGCACGCCGACGCGAGCGACATCGAACGCGCCGCGCGCGCAAGCGGCATGCACACGATGTACGAAGACGGCTTGCGCAAGGCGCTCGCGGGTCTGACGACCGTGGAAGAGGTGCTGCGTGTTACGCAAGAGGCTTGAAAGGCGGGGCTGGGGACTGGGGGCTGGAGGCTCGGGCCAAGCGTGCATCTTGCGCAGAGGGGATGCACGCTTCGACCGCATGAAATGCGGATGCGTGCGCGGCACCTACGATCTCCAGGCAACGATGCGTCTGCGAACCCCCAGTCCCCAGTCCCCAGTCCCCGGTCCCGCGTAAATGGCTTCCTTCCGTTACAAGGCCGTCACGCCCGGCGGTGAGACCGTCGAGGGGCGAATGGATGCCGCGTCGGTCGACGATGTGATTGCGCGTCTGCAGGAGCAGGGCAATGTGCCGCTGGAAGCCACCGATGCGGCGGGCCGTGGCGCGCTGCTGGGCGGCTTGCGCAGGAAATCGTTGTCAGGCGCGGCACTGGTCGAGTTCACCGAACAGCTCGGCATCCTGCTGCACGCCGGCCTGCCGCTGGATCGCGCGCTGCAGATGTTGCTGGATCTGCCGGAAGGCGAGCGCGCGCGGCGTGTGGTCGAGCGCATCCGCGATCGCGTGCGTGGTGGCGCGTCGTTGTCGCGCGCGATGGAGGAAGAGCACGGCGTATTCCCGAAGCTGTACCTGAGCATGGTGCGCGCGGGTGAAGCCGGCGGTGCACTCGACGCAGCCTTGGCGCGGCTCGCCGACTACCTAGAGCGTGCGCGCAAATTGCGCGAGAGCGTGATCGGCGCGCTGGTATACCCCGCGTTCCTGTTGTTCGGTGTGTTGGGTTCGCTGATCCTGCTGCTGACATTCGTGTTGCCGCAGTTCGTGCCGATCTTCCACGACATGAACGTGCAGATCCCGCTGATCACGCGCGTGCTGATGGGGCTCGGGACTTTCCTGCACGACTGGGGCCTGCTGCTCCTCACCGTCATCGTTGCGGGGAGCCTGTGGGCGGGCGCGCGGATGCGCGATCCCGCGGTGCGCCGCGCTTTCGACGCGAGATTGTTGCGGGTGCGCGTGCTGGGACCGCTGCTGCTGAAGATCGACACCGCGCGGCTGATGCGCACGCTCGGGTCGATGCTGAAGAATGGTGTCTCGCTGCTGGCCGCGCTCGGCATCGCGCGCCAGGTCGTCGCCAATCGCGACCTCGGCGAGCAGTTGGAGCCCGCGATCGAAGCGGTCAAGGGCGGAGACTCGCTGTCACATGCATTGACGGCGCATACGAGCTTTCCCAAGCTCGCGATCCAGATCACGATGGTCGGCGAGGAATCGGGCACGCTGGACGACATGCTGTTGCGCGCCGCCGATACCTACGACGGCGAAGTGAAGTCCGCGATCGACAAGATGCTGTCGGCGCTGGTGCCGGTGCTGACCATCGTGATGGCGCTGCTGGTCGCCGGCATCATGATGTCCATCCTGCTGCCGCTGCTGAGCCTGACGGGAAATATCCAATGACTACGAAGAACGCGGTGTCGTCGAATCGCAAAACCGGGGCTGGGGGCTGGGGACTGGGGGCTGGGGTCCCGGAATCCAAAGCGCCCCGATTCCTGAGCGTAAACAACGGCAGCGCCATTATTCAATATGGGCAAGGGATTGGTGCACTGTCCTCCACCAGTCCCCAGTCCCCAGCCCCCCGCCACCGCTTCAAAAAAGGCTTCACCCTCCTCGAAATGCTCGCGGTGATCGTGCTGCTGGGCATCGTCGGCGTGATCGTGGCGCGTTCGGTATCCGGGCGCGTGGACACCGGCAAGTGGGATGCCGGCAAGATCGGCGTCACCAAGCTCGACCAGGACGTGCAGGCGTACGCGCTCGACAACGGCTCGCCGCCAAAGTCGCTGGACGACCTGATTACCAAGCCGCTGAATGCGCCGTCGTGGAACGGCCCCTACGCCAAGCCCGCCGATCTCACCGATCCGTTTGGCCATCCCTACGGCTATCTCTATCCCGGCAAGCACGGCCAGTACGACATCATCTTCTATGGCCGCGACGGCAAGCCCGGGGGCGAGGGCATCGACCGTGATTACGGTAATTGGCAATAGAAGCGGGGCTGGGGGTTGGGGGATGGGGGACGAGGACGTCGCCACGATTCCACTCCCTCAATCCCCAGTCCCCCGCCCCGCGCGCGCAGAGTGCGCGAAAGGCTTCACCCTGATCGAGATGCTGGCGGTGATCGTGCTGATCGCGATCGCCGTTACGGTGACGGCAGTGTCGTTGCGCGGGCGCAGCCGCTGGCAACTGCAAACGGCGGCGCAGCGGATGGCCGCGGGCCTGCGCGACACCCGCACCCGCGCGATGGCGACGGGCAAGCCGCAATGGTTCACGGTGGATCTGCGCACCCACACCTTCGCTGCGCCCGGACGCGAACCGCGCAACCTGCCCGTGGATGCGACGCTGCGCGTCACGTCGGCGGCACAGGGCAGCACGCAGGCCGGGGTCGCGCGCATCGGCTACTTTCCGGATGGGAGTTCCAGCGGAGGCAATATCGTCTTGGCGGAAGCCCACCGCAGCCTGCGCGTCGACGTGGATTGGCTCACGGGCGCGGTGACGGTGAGCAACGGAGTGCAAGAGTGATCCCGACCTCCTTCGGAAAAATCGGGACTCGGGACTCGGGACTGGGGACTGGGGAAAAGCGGTCGCATGCCGGAACTCTCCCCCAATCCCCAGTCCCCAATCCCCAGTTCCGCCTTTCAGGCGGCTTCACCCTCATCGAAGTGCTTGCCGCGATCGCGTTGGTCGCGATCGCGTTCGCGATTGCGCTCAGTGCGTTCGGCGGCGCCGCGCACAACGCGGCGCGCAGCGCGGCGCTGGATACGGCGGTGGAGCGTGCGCGAACCCTGCTCGCGGAGCAGGGACTCACCGAGCCCCTCAAGAACGAAACGCTGTCCGGAAAATTCGACGACGGCATGGGCTGGACCCTCGACATCCACGCACTGCCCGCGCCTGCGGCACCATCGACAGGCACCGGTGATTCGGCGCCGCTCCCGCAAGGCGGCGCGATGATGGCCCAGGCGGCGGGCATCGATCTGTACCAGCTCGACATCGCGGTGCAGTACGGGGGAGGGCGCACGTTGCGGCTCTCGACCCAGCGTGCGCAGGCGGCGTCAACAGCCGGGAATGGGGAGTAGGGAATGGGGAATCGTACGAACATGCGTACGTCGCCAGAACGGTCATATGGCCCTGCGCAATGCGCTCACATAAGCGCGCTTGGTGTTTGCGATTCCCGAATCCCCATTCCCCATTCCCGGCGCGCGCAGCGCGCGCGCGGCTTCACCCTGCTGGAAATCCTGCTGGCCCTCGTCCTGCTGGCGTTCGTGATGGCGGGCGTGTGGGGTGCGCTGGCGGGTGCGACGCGGATCACCCATTCGACCGACGCGGTCATGGCGCAGGGTGAACAGGTCCGCACGGTGCAGCAATTCCTGCGCCGCTATGTCAGCGCCGCGGCGCCGGAGCCGTACACCACCCGTCCGGGTGCTGCGCCCCGGATGTTCATGGGCGACGCGAGTTCGATGCAGTACGTCGCGCCATTGCCGATGCAATCGGGACACGCCGGGCTGTACCTGCAGACCCTCAGCCTGCACACCGACGGAGCAGGCAACGTATCGCTCGAACTCGCCTACCAGCCTTACACGAACGATGCGCCGGCGACGCAGACGCCCGTGACGCATCGGCTGCTGGCGGACTTGCATGGCGGGAAATTCCAGTACCTCGGAACGACCGCCTTCGGCCAGCCGCCGAGCTGGCGCGACGCGTGGCGTTCGAACAGCGGAATGCCGCTGGCGGTGCGGATCGATCTTGATCCCGCATGGCGGGCGCGCGTGCCATTTCCCGTGATGGTGATTCCGTTGCACGCGGGCGAAGGCTTCGACGCACAGGGAGTGCCATGAGCCGACACGAACAGGGCACGGCGTTGCTGCTGGTGCTGTGGGTGACGGTACTGCTCGCGGCGCTGCTTGCCGGCGTGGCGGCAGCCTCGCGCAGCCACAGCGAGGCTGCTCTTTACGGCGCGGAACGGGTGCGCGCGGAACTGGCTGCGGAGGCTGGTCTCGCCCATGCGGTCGCGGGCCTGCGTGCGCCTGATCTGCGGCAACACTGGGTGCCGGACGGGCGGCCGTACACATTCAATTTCGATGGTGCGAAGGTGACGGTCGCGGTGGTCGACGTCAGCGGGCTGGTCGACCTCAACGCGGCCTCGCCCGAACTGCTGGGTCATGTTTTCGAGGCGGCCGGCGCGGACTCCGCACGCGCGGGACAACTGGCGGAAACGATCGCCACATGGCGTGGCGGTGCGCCTGTTGAGGAGACAGGACTGCGGCAAGCCGTACGCGGAATGGGCCTGAACGCACGCGCGGATCAATCCGTCGGACCCTTCCGTACGATCGACCAGTTGGCGCGGGTGCCCGGCATGGACGTGGCGCTGTTCGGCAAGGTCGAAGATGCGGTCACGGTGTTTTCCGGACGCAACTTCCCGGACGCGTCCTATGCGGGCGCGGTGGTTCTGGCCTCGCTGCGCGGGGTCGGTGTACGGCAGGCCGACGCCATGGTGGAAGCTCGCCGTCAGGCGCATGCGCAAAGCGGCGCCGGCAACGGACAAGCAATCGGGGCGGTCGCCAACGGCCCGCTGGTCGCCGGTTACGGCGGAGTGGTCGAGCGTGTCTTCAGCGTTGCCGAAATGCCGGACGGGACGCGCGCGGGGCTCGATGCGACGATACGGCTGGCGTTGACGGGCACCCAGGCCCGCCCGTACAAAGTGCTGGACTGGCGCACTGATTCCACCGGCGCGCCATGATCCAATATCCGCCATGGCAACCGCGAGCACACAATCCTTCGAGCGTCTGAAGCTGGCCTGGTCGCGCTCGCCGCTGCCGGGCTTCCTGCGCTGGTGGGGCGGCGAACTGGCCGCGCTGCTGCCCACGCGGATACGCGAATGGCTGCAGCGCGGTCCCGACGTGCTGTGGCTGGGCGTGCGACCGACCAAGCTGATCGTGAAACGCGGCCAGACCGGGCCCGTCCTGGCGAGCATCCCGACCAGGCTTCCCCCCGACGCACAGCGCGCCGCATTCGCGGACGCCTGCGCCGGCATCGATCCCGATGATCGCCGTCTGGTGCTGGTGGTCGCGGCGGAATCCGCGCTGTACCGGCGGCTGGTGATGCCGGTCGCGGCGGCGGCCGATCCGCGCAAGGTGGTCGGTTACGAACTCGATCGACAGACGCCCTTCAAGCCCGACCAGCTTTATTACGACGTGCGGGTGAGCGCCGATCCCGCGCCTGCCGGGCAGGTGGTGCTGGATCTGTACGCAGCGCCCAGGGCCGAACTGGATCCGATGCTGGAACGGCTGGGCGCAATCGGCGTGCATCCGGATGCCGTGGACGTGCAACGCCCGGAAGGTTCGCTGGCCGGCATCGACCTGCTGCCTTTCGGCCGGCGTCCGCGACGCGTGGACAAGCGTCGGCGCATCAACTGGATCCTGGCTGCAGCATGCGTGGTACTGGTGGTGCTGGTGCTTTCGCAATGGCTGGCGAACCGCCGCGCGGCGCTGGCCCAGATGCAGGCGCAGGTCGCGTCGATGCGCGCACGGGCCAGCCAATCCGAACAGTTGCGCGCGCAACTGGCCGGTGCATTGGCCGCGTCGAAATTCCTGGTGAAGCGCAAGGCCGAAAATCCGCCGCCGTTGCTGGTACTGGATCAGTTGACCCGCACCCTGCCGGCGACGGCCTGGCTGGACGCCGTGACGCTGGATGATTCGGGCGGCCTCGACATCAAGGGCGAGGCGAGCCACGCGGCGGCGCTGGTCGATCAACTGGGCAAGTCCGGGATTCTGCAGGAGCCGAAGCTGCAGGGCGTGATCCAGCCGGACCCCGCGACAGGCAAGGAACGCTTCGAACTGGTCGCGCGCGTCAAGCAGACGGGGTCGGGCAATGCACAGTAGCAGCCCCAGGCGCCTCACGCGGGTGCAGTCCCGCATCGCCGCCGTGCTGTTGGCGCTGGTGGCGCTGGCGATCGCGTATTTCCTGTTGCTGCATTGGTGGTTCGTCGCCCCGTTGCTCAGCGTCGATGGTCAGATGCACGACCTGCAGCAAATCCACGCGAAGTACGCCGCCGCGATCGCCGAGCAACCTTTACTCGCGAAGCGGGTTGCCCGGCTCGAGCGCGGGGGTGCCACGGTGGGGGCGTTCCTGTCGGCGGCCGATCCCAGCACCGCTTCGGCGAACCTGATCCAGCGCGCCACCGACGTGGTCGCCGCGCACGCCAACGACGGTGCGGGTTGCAGCATGCCGTCCAAAATGCCGATCGAGCAGGACAACGGCAACGAGCCGTTCCGGCGCGTCAGCGTCAGCATCACTCTCGATTGCGGCATGCAGCCGCTGGCGGCGGTGCTGCACGATTTCGATCGCGGCCTGCCGTACCTGTTCGTCGACAACCTGACATTGGTCCGTTCACCGTCCGGGCGCGTGCAGGCCCAGCTTTCGCTGTCGGGTTATCTGCGGCCCGCGAGCTCGCCATGAATGCCGCCGACCGCCGCCGCGTGACCCCGGTCCTCGCCATCCTGGGCGCGGCGCTGGTGGTGCTGTTCGTCGTTTTCTGGGCCGGCATCGGGCGTGGCGCACACTGGCACGACAGCGATGCACCGCCGCGACTGCCGCCGGTCGGAGCGACGCTGCCGCCGCCGACCGTGCCGCCGCTGGAGAAATATTCCGATGTTTGGGAACGCCCGCTGTTCAGCCCGACGCGGACACCGGAAGCCGTGGGCGGGCAACAAACCCCCAGCGGCGATCTCGAACTGACCGGCGTCGTGATCCTGCCCGGCCTCAAGATGGCGATCCTGCACGACAAGACCAGCGGCAAGGACTATCGCGTGATCGAAGGCCGGCGGCCGGAGGAAGGTCCGTCGCTGCTGGAACTGCACCCGCGCAGCGCCGTGATCGACGCCTCCGGTTCGCACCTGCAGTTGCAACTGGTACCCGGGCCGTCGCCGGCCGCGGGCAACGCGCCCGCGGCCGCGAATGCGACGTTCGAGGGGAGTGCGCCAGGCGGCGCTTCGGCCATCCAATCGGGCTTGCCCGTTTCGATACAGGCGTCGGCCGAGGCGCGTGCCCGGGCACTGAAAGCCCGCATCGAGGCGCAAAGGCGGCGGGCGCAGCGGGATGGCGGCCGTTGAGGCGATCGCCATCCCAAGGTGTCCGTACCGGCTTGCGGTGGACGACAGCCCGAGGTGGGGAGGTTTCGAGTCCACGGACAGGGCCGCGTGACCATTCGAATGTGAAACGTGTCAACAAATCCTTTCGTGAGTTTATTCCCGTATGGATACGCGAACTTAGACAACGATCTGAAGGCCGATTCTGCTATGGTTAGCCGCCGCGGGGCCGCACGCCCGTTGCCGTCCGCCAGGATCCTGGAGTGCTAGACGTGTTGAAGAGCTTGGCCACGCTGGGATTGGTGTGCGCGCTGGCGGTGCTGGCGGGCTGTGCGCCGCAGGTGCGGCCGGGCCCTGACTACAGCCTGCAGCGGGAGGCGATCGCGGGCAGCCACAAGCCCGTGCCCGAGCCGTTGAACGTCGGCACGCAGTCGAACCAGCCGTTGTCCAGCGCGAGCGCGCCGGAGACGCAGTACGGCACCGGGGTGTTCATCAACCCGCCGCAGCAAGGCAAGACGGGCGGCGGCGTCAACGAAGGCGGCACGATCACCTTCAACTTCGACAACCAGCCGGTGCAGGCGGCGGTGAAGGCGATCCTGGGTGACGTGCTGCACGTCAACTATTCGATTGCGCCGGACGTGAAGGGCACGGTGACGTTCGCGACCTCGCAGCCCGTCCGGGCAGACGAGGTGTTGCCGATCCTCGAGATGCTGCTGTCGTGGACAGGCAATGCGCTGGTGCATCAGGACGGCCGCTATCTGGTGGTGCCGGTCGAGCAGGCTGCGCCCGGCAATCTTGTACCGGGACTGGGCGCGGTTTCGCCCGGCGCGGGTTACGCGGCGCAGTTGTTCCCGCTGCACTACGTATCCGCCGAAGCGATGCAGAAGCTCCTGAAGCCGTTCGCGGAGCCCAAGGCGTTCCTGCTGGTCGATCCGGTGCGCAACCTGCTGGTGATGGGCGGCACGCCGGACGAACTGGCCAATTACGCGCGGATCATCCGCACTTTCGACGTGGACTGGCTGCGCGGGATGTCGGTGGCGGTGATCCCGCTGCAGCACGTGCAGGCCACCGATCTGGTCGGGCAGTTGCAGACCTTGCTGGGCGAACAGGCGGCCGGGAAGGGCGAGACGGTATCCAGCATGGTGCGACTGATCCCGCTCAAGCAAAGCAACAGCCTGGTCGTGATCAGCTCGCAGCCGGAGTACCTCAACGAGGTGCGCAAGCTCGTGACCACGATCGACAACGGGGCGGGCAACTCCTCGGGGTTGTACGTGTACAACGTGCTCAACGTGAAGGCATCCGATCTCGCCAAGCACCTCAACGAGCTGTTCGGGAACGCGGCCGGAAACGGGCAGACTCCCGCAGGCGCGGTGGCGCCGGGATTTTCACCGCTGGAGCAGACCGCGCCGGGTCGGATGGGTGCCCAGCAGGGGTTTGGCACCTTCACGCCGGACAACGGCACGTCGGGTGATCTGGGCAACAGCAGTGGTGACGTGGGTGCGGGGATGGTCGAGGGCGCGACGCAGACGCGGCGCCAGCAGCAGGCGGAGCAGGGGGCGTTTGCGTTCACGACCAGCGAGGGAGTGCGGATTGCAGCCGTGAACGAGAACAACCAGTTGCTGATCCGGGCGACGCCGGGACAGTGGGAAAAGTTGCTGCCGGTGATCGAGCGGCTCGACGAAAAGCCGTTGCAGGTGCAGATCGAGACCAAGGTGCTGGAGGTGACGCTGACGGGCGAGTTCCAGTTCGGCGTGCAGTATTACCTTGGCGGGCTCATCGGCACGCAGCCGGGTTCGCCGCCCAACACCGACGAGTCGTACCACCGCCATCAGGGCGCGGTGGGGCTCGGCGGCGTGCAGTACAACCCGAATGCGACAAATCCGCCCGCGCTGTTCTACTCGTTCGCGGGCAACAAGCTGCAGTTCGCGGTGCAGGCACTGGAACAGAGTGGCGACGCCAAGGTTCTGTCTGCACCTTCGACGGTGGTGCTGAACAACCAGGAGACCACCTTCAAGGTCGGCCAGAAGATCCCGGTGGTGCAGACGTATTTCACGCCCGGTCTCGGCGTGGGGACTCCGACCACAGGCAGCTACAACGTCGGCCAGGTGCAGTACATCGACACCGGCGTGCTGCTGGACGTGGTGCCGCGCGTCAGTCCGGGCGGCCTGGTGTACCTCGACGTGCAGCAGATCGTCAGCAACCCTACGACCAAGGACCAGTACGGCAATTACACGATCGCCAACCGTTCGCTCTCGACCCAGGTTGCGGTGCAAAGCGGCCAGACCGTGCTGCTGGGTGGATTGATCCAGCAGACCGATTCGACCCAGGACAACGGTGTGCCGTTCCTCAACCGTATTCCGGTACTGGGACGCCTGTTCGGCACGACCGATCGCAGCAAGACGCGTACCGAGCTGATCGTGCTGATCACGCCGCGGATCATCCGCAATCCGGAAGATGCGCGCAGGCTCACGGACGAATACCAGACCCAGTTCGAGTCGTTGAAGCCGATCCTGCCGGGCGGTTCCGAAAGCGTGACGCCTGCATCGGGAGCTTCCTCAGCGGCGCCCGTCGATATCCCACCCACGCCTGCGGTGACGGAGCCCACGGCGGAAACGAGCGCGCCGCTGCCGTCCGGCGACTGGTCGGTGCAGGTTGCTTCCTTCGCCGACGACAGCGCAGCCGAGCACTTGCGGGCACGTTTGCAGCAGCTTGGATACGCTGCTTACGTGGACAACGCACCCACCGGCACGGGTACGCGTTGGCGCGTGCTGGCCGGGCCCGTGGTGGATCGCGATGCGGCCGAACGTCTGCGCAGCGCCATCGTGGACAGTCTGCACATCAGTGGCATGCTCATCACGCACCGGTGAGGCGGCGGGTGCAGCATCCGCCCACACCAGAGCGTCATGAGCCGCTTCCCGAAGCGGATCGGTGACGCGATCGCTAGACTGCGCGGGTGCCTGCGAGTGCGTCCATCATCATCGTCGCCGCCGACAGCGGCCGGTCATTGCGCGAGTGCGTGGCTCGCGCGCTGGCGTCGAGCGTGCCGGTCGAAGTGGTGCTGGTCGACAACGATTCGCGTGATGGCGTGCCACAGTCGATTGCGCATGCGCATGAGAACGACGATCGCGTACGCGTCGTCTACAATCACGCGAATCTCGGTTTCGGGCCGGCGGTCAACATCGGTGCGCGACACGCTCGCGGCGATGCGTTGCTGGTCCTGAATCCGGATTGCATGCTGGAAGCGGACGCGCTCGCGAGGATGTTGGAAATACTGAATTCGCATCCCGACGCAGGGGTAGTCGGCGCGGTCGTGTGCGGCGCCGAGGGCACACCGGATCCTGCATCGCGCCGCCGCGATCCCCTGCTCAAGCGTTCGTTGAACGAATTGACGGGACGCGCAAAGCGCGGATCCGAAAACCCGCGCTACGAAGGCGTGGACGTGCAGGGGCCCATTCCCCGAGAGGTGATCGAAACAGAAAATGTGTCGGGTGCGTTGATGTTGCTGCCGCGCGCGGTTTTCGAGCGGCTGCAAGGATTCGACGAGGCCTATTTCCTGCATTGCGAGGATCTGGACCTGTGCCGGCGCGCGCGCGATGCGGGGTACAAGGTGCTGCTGGCGGGCGACGTGCGCGTGCGGCATTCGAAGGGCGGCTCGAGCGCGCATCGCCCGGTGTTCGTCAGCTACCATAAACATCGTGGCATGTGGCGCTGGTTCCGGAAATTCGATCCGGCTGCGCGCAGGCCGCTGACATGCGCGCTGGTCGCGTGCGGCATCGCCGGGCATTTCCTCGCGACGGCGCCGCTGCTGGCGGTCCGTCGTGCACACCGTCGCTGAGATTCCATCGGAAGCAAAGCATGATCCGCGAAATCCTCAAGATGGGCGACCCGGGCCTGCTGCGCGTCGCTCCGCCGGTGCCGGCGTCGATGTTCGGCACCGGCGAACTCAACGACCTGATCACCGACATGTTCGAAACGATGCAGGCAGCCGATGGCGTCGGCCTGGCCGCGCCGCAGATCGGAGTGGATCTGCAACTGGTGGTATTCGGATTCGAGCACTCCGACCGTTATCCCGCCAAGCCCGAGGTACCGCGCACGATCCTGCTGAATCCGCTGATCACGCCGCTGTCGCGCGACATGGAGGAGGACTGGGAAGGCTGCCTGTCGGTGCCGGGGCTGCGCGGCGTGGTCAGCCGGCATTCCTTGATCCGTTACGAGGGCGTGGATCCGAATGGCGTGCCGATCGACCGAACGGCCGAAGGTTTCCACGCGCGGGTGGTGCAGCACGAATGCGATCATCTGATCGGACGGCTGTATCCGTCGCGCATCACCGACTTCTCGAAATTCGGTTTCATCGACGTGCTGTTTCCCGGCGAAGCCGGCGCGATGGAGTGAGGTGAGGCGACAGCTTTTCTGACACGGATAAGAGCTGATAAAAGCGGATAAGAGGAAGCAATATCCGCTTTGATCAGATTTGATCCGTGTCGAAGGCTTCTGCTTTCAGCGATACGGACCAAAAGTTTTTTGACACGGATAAAAGCTGATAAGCGCGGACAAAAAGAAAGCAGTATTAGCCTTTATCAGATTTGATCCGCGTCCAAGCTTCTGCTCGACGGGATCAACCCAGGCGCGTCGCCTGCTCGCGCAGCGCAGCCAGTTGCGTGCTCCAGTCATTGAGGCGTTGGCGCTCCTGCTCGACCACGGCCGCAGGCGCGTGGTCGACGAATTTCGCGTTGCCGAGCTTGCCTTCGGATTTCCTCTTCTCACCTTCGATGCGTGCAATTTCCTTGCTTAATCGCGCGCGTTCTGCATCGAGATCGATCAATCCGGCGAGTGGAATCAGCACGCGCATGTCGCCGACCATGGTGATTGCGGATGCAGGTTCCGGATCATTTGTTGCCAACCACGTGTGCGCCTGGACACGTGCGAGAGCGGTGTTTGCACTCTCGAACTTCCGACTTAATGCAATGTCCTTTTCGCTGCCGCCGCTGTACAGCAGTTGGATCGACATGCTGGGAGAGACGTTCATTTCGCTGCGGATACGACGCACGCCGCTCAGCAGCGTCCGCTCCCATTCGATCTCGGCAGTCGCCGCCTCATCAATCGCGAAATCTGGAGCGCGCGGGTACGGCCGTTCGAGAATGCTGGACTCATGCAAGCCCAGTAGCGGAGCCACCGATTGCCAGATTTCCTCGGTGATGAACGGGATGATCGGATGCAGCGCGCGCAAGCAGGCCTCCAGCACCACCAGCAAGGTGCGGCGGGTGGATGCGGCGGCTTCCGCATCATCGCCGTTCAATGCGGGTTTGGAGAGTTCGAGAAACCAGTCGCAATACTCGTTCCACACGAATTCGTACAGCGCTTGCGCAAGGTGGTCGAAGCGGTACGTCGTGAAGTTCGCTTCGACGTCGGCGAGCGTCGCGTGCAGCCGCGTGAGAATCCAGCGTTCCGCTTCGGTCACCGGCTTTTCGCCGGCCCCCGGTCCCCGGTCCCGGGTCCCGGCATGGGCCGGCTTTTCCCGAGCCCCGAGTCCCGAGCCCCCAGTCCCGTTCTCAACATTCATCAACACAAACCTTGCCGCATTCCACAGCTTGTTGCAGAACGCCTTGTAACCTTCCGCGCGCTTGATGTCGAAGTTGATGGTGCGGCTGTAGCTGGCCAGCGCCGCGAAGGTAAAGCGCAGCGCGTCCGTGCCGATCGCGGTGATACCGTCGGGATATTCCTTGCGGATGCGCCTTTCGACCTTCTCGCGTACCTGCGGGATCAGCAGCGACTTTGTCGACTTTTCGACCAGAGCGGGAAGGGTGATGCCGTCGATCAGGTCCAGCGGGTCCAGGGTATTGCCCTTGGATTTCGACATCTTCTGGCCTTCGGCATCACGCACGATCGCGTTGATGTAGACCTCGCGAAACGGCACCTGACCCGTGAAGTAAAGGGTCGTCATCACCATCCGCGCGACCCAGAAGAAAATGATGTCGAAGCCGGTTACCAGCACCGAGCTGGGCAGGAACACCTTGTCCACCGGCCAGTTCGCGACGACCTCGCCGCGTTCGTTCTTCACCGGGTTGTCGGATGGCCAACCCAGCGTCGAGAACGGCCACAGCGCAGATGAGAACCAGGTGTCCAGCACGTCCTCGTCCTGGCGCAACGCGCCGACCGGTCGCGTGGTCGCATACGCGCGCGCCTCGGCTTCGTCCTCGCCTACGAAAATATTGCCGGATTCGTCGTACCACGCCGGAATGCGATGGCCCCACCAAAGCTGCCGACTGATGCACCAGTCCTGGATGTTGTCGAGCCACTGCGAGTACGTGGTCGTCCAGTTCTCCGGCACGAATTTGATGTCGCCGTTGCGCACCGCATCCAGCGCCGGTTGCGTGATCGCACGTCGCCCGCCGGGACGGCCATCGTCCTGCTCGTCGCGTGTCAGGTCCACGAACCATTGGTCGGTCAGCATCGGCTCGATCACCGCATCCGAGCGTTGGCTGACGGGCACCTGCAACTTGTGGGGTCTGGTTTCGATCAATCGGCCTTCGAGTCCGAGATCGGCAAGGACACGCTTGCGCGCGTCGTAGCGATCGAGGCCGCGGTATGCGTTTGGGATTCCAATGTCGTCAGGGTTATCCAGATAGTTACTACGCACTCTGCCCGAGCCGCCGGGTTTGGCAACGCGTTTTGCCCAATCGGAATCACCGATGATCTTTGCGTCCAGCGTGAGGACAACGAACTGTGGAAGCTTATGTCGCTGTCCAATGCCGTAATCGTTGAAATCATGTGCAGGCGTAATTTTTACTGCGCCCGTACCGAATTCACGATCCACATAATCGTCGAGAATAATCGGCACCTCGCGACCAGTTATTGGCAAGCGAATTCGTTTGCCATGCAGTTGTTTGTATCGCTCGTCCTCCGGATGCACCGCCACCGCGACGTCGCCCAACATGGTTTCCGGTCGCGTGGTCGCGATCACCACGTGATCCAGCGTGCCCGGCTGCGGATCGATCACGTCGTAGCGGATGGACCAAAGAAAACCATCGCGCTCGACGTTGTTGACTTCGAGGTCCGATACCGCCGTCATCAACACCGGATCCCAGTTCACCAGACGATTGCCGCGATAGATCAATCCTGCGCGGTACCACTCGACGAACACCTTGCGTACCGCCGTCGACAGCCCCTCGTCCATCGTGAAGCGCTCGCGCGACCAGTCCACGCTCGTGCCCAGGCGCCGCATCTGCTGAGTGATCGTGGAACCCGATTCCTGCTTCCACTGCCACACGCGCTCGACGAACTGCTCGCGGCCGAGGTCGTGGCGGGCCTTGCCCTCCGCGGCCAACTGGTTCTCCACGATCTTCTGCGTCGCGATGCCGGCATGGTCGGTGCCGCCTTGCCACAAGGTGTTCTTGCCGCTCATCCGCGCATGCCGGATCAGCGCGTCCATCAGCGTCATCTGGAACGCGTGGCCCATGTGCAACGTGCCGGTGACGTTCGGCGGCGGCAGCAGGATCGCATACGGCTCACCGTGACCGGACGGCTTGAAGCAGCCGGCGTTTTCCCAGCGCGCATACCACTTCGATTCGATCTCTTTCGGGTCGAAACTCTTGTCCATCACTGGATCCGGGTTCCGCGCAAGGCGCGGTTTGCAAGGCAAACGCGCATTCTAACGGCAAGAGCGGTTTCGCTCGCTGCGCGAGCGAGCCCCTTTCTGTTTCGGCAGAAAGGGGCGAAAGACCATTGCGCCTGGCATGACAGTTTCGGCAACGTCGTGTTGCCGAAACTTCCCTCGGTGCTCGCTGATCGCGCGCCGGCGCGAACTCGGCCATCCATGGCCTCGGACATGCGCGCCTTGCTCGCGCGATCGGCTGCGCGCCGCAGCGTCATGCAACGGCGCGTTGGTTGCTTCGATGACCGGCCGTCCATGGCCTGTTTCAATGAGCTTTGAAGCGTCATCGGCCATGGAGTGCGCGCGGGATGCGCGCAAAGAGGGGCCCCTGCGCCGCGGTGAGGCGCGAACGATCAGGCCCGCAGGGTGGGCGCAAGGGATTGCGCCCACTTGCCGCCGCGCCATGGAAGGCGCGTCGGCAAGCCCGGTCGCGCCGAACGAACTTTTCGGCCATGGATGGCACGAAAAGCGCGGCGCCGGGGTGGCCTTCTCTTTGGTGACTTTCTCTTGGCCACGCAAGAGAAAGTCACCCGGCCGCCCGGGAGGCGGACGGAAAAAGACAGGGATGTCGACGTAGACGTACGCAGAGCGCCGCGCTATGGCGTCCACTTGCGATGCGCGTGTATCGACATCACCACGCCGAAGCCGGCGAGGAGCGTGATCGCGGACGTGCCTCCGTAGCTCACCAGCGGCAGCGGCACGCCCACCACCGGCAACAATCCGGAAATCATGCCGCCGTTGACGATGACGTACACCATGAAGGCGAGGCCGAACGCGCCGGCGACGAGCCGCGAATACGTGTCGCGCGCGTTGGCGGCGATCCACAGGCAGCGCCCCACGATAAAGGCGTACAGAGCCAGCAATACCAGAACCCCGATCAGGCCGAATTCTTCGCCCAGGACGGCGAAGATGAAGTCAGTGGTGTGCTCGGGCAGGAACTCCAGCTTCGACTGCGTGCCTTGGTTGAATCCCTTGCCAAAGATGCCGCCCGAGCCGACCGCGATCATCGATTGCAGGATGTGCCAGCCGCTGCCGAGCGGGTCGTTTTCGGGATGGAGGAACGTCACGATGCGCTGGCGCTGGTAATCATGCATGAAGTGCCAAGCCACCGGCGCGGCGGCGGCGAGACCGACGAACGCGGCGCCGATCTTCCACCACTGCAATCCGGCCAGAAACAACACGAACACCCCGGATGCGACGACCAGCAGCGCGGTCCCGAGGTCGGGTTGCTTCACGATCAGGAAGGCAGGCAGGCCGATCAGCACGCCGGCGACCACGAGATCACGCCAGCGCGGCGGCAGTTGCCGCGGGTGCAGGTACCACGCGATCATCATCGGCATCGCCAGCTTCATCAATTCCGAGGGCTGGAAGCGGAACACGCCGAGATTGAGCCAGCGGTTGGCGCCCTGGCCTTCGCCGTGCACCTTCACCACGACCAGCAGCAGCAGGCCGATGACATAGAAATACGGCGTCCATGCACGCAGCAGGTTCGGCGGGATACGTGATACGGCCACGAGCAGCACGGCGCCGATGAGGAACCGTGCCGCCTGCCCGACCAACGTGCCCGTGTCGAGATTGCTTGCGCTGTAGAGCACGGTCAGTCCCGCCGCCGCGAGCAGCAGCAAGGCGATCGCGAGCGGCAGGTCGATGCGCGGACGCGAGAAGATCCTGCGCCCGATCCGGAACGCGCGTGCGGTCAGGCTGGTGGCGATTGCGTTCATGGCGTTTTCGGCGTCGCTGCCGAGGGCGCATTCGCCACCGCGGTCACCGGAATCGGCGGACGTTCCGACGGCGGCGTGTCCGCAAGCCACTGGTCCAGCATCTTGCGCGCGATCGGCGCTGCCGCACTGCCGCCCCAGGCGCCGTGTTCCAGCATCACCGCGACGGCGATTTGCGGATGGTTCGCCGGCGTGTAGGCGATGAACCAGGCGCGGTGCCGCTCGGCGAGGTACTTGAGGTTCTTGTCGTTGTTGTAGGCTTCGGTCGTGCGCGAATAGCGCTCGGCGGTGCCGGTCTTGCCCGCGATCAGGTATGGGAATCCCTTGCCGATTCCGGCCTGGTAGGCGGTGCCGAGCGGGTTGTAGACGACACCCAGCATGCCCTGCTTGACCGCCTCCAGGTCGGCGGGGTCATGGGTGAGCTGCTCCGGCGGCGGTTGCTTGTGAGGGATATCCTGCGTCCCGAGGCCGTCGCTGGTGGCCGCGAGCAAATGCGGCGTATGCGCAAGTCCGCCGTCGGCCAGCGTCGCCAGTGCATGCGCAAGCTGCAACGGCGTCACCATCCAGTAGCCCTGCCCGATGCCGGCGATGACGGTCTCGCCCGGATACCACGGCTGTTTGAAGGTCTTGCGCTTCCATTCGGGGGAAGGCAACACGCCGCCCGTTTCGCCCGGCAGGTCGATTCCGGTCGGGCTGCCGAAGCCGAATTTGGCCATCCATTCATCAAAACGCCCGATGCCCATCTGGTACGCGAGCGAATAAAAGTAAGTGTTGACCGACTGCGTGATGGCCTGGATCAGGTCCACGCGCCCGGCGCCCCAGCGGGTGTCGTCGCGGTAGCCACGCGATCCGTGCGACGACCCGGGGATATACCAGGTGCCGGTGGACAGCACGGTCGTGTCGGGGCTGCGCAGGCCGAGCTCGAGACCGCCCAGGCCCAAGAACGGCTTGACGGTTGACCCCGGCGGATTGCCCCCGCGCATCGCGCGGTTGAGCAGCGGTTTTTCGGGATTTTCCAGCAGCGCCGCGTAGTCGGCCTGGCTGATACCGTTGACGAACAGGTTGGGATCGAAACTCGGCACGGTGACCATCGCCAGCACGTCACCGTTGCGCGGGTCGATCGCGACTGCGGCGCCGGTCTGTCCGTCGAAGGCGTCAATGGTGGCCTTCTGCAAGCGCTCGTCGATGGTCAGGTACAGGTTCTTGCCGGGTTTCGCGGGCACGCGTTGCAGCACGCGCAAGGGGCGCTGGTTCGCGTTCACCTCGACGACTTCGTAGCCGGGCGTGCCGTGCAGCAGGTTCTCGTACTCCTTCTCGAGGCCGGTCTTGCCGATGTGCGTGGTGCCCGCGTAGCGGTCGGGGTCGAGGTGCTGCAGCTCCTTCTCGTCGATGCGGCCAACGTAGCCGACGACGTGCGCGAACGCGGCGCCATACGGATAATTCCGGGTGAGATACGGCGTAATGCTCACGCCCGGAAATTGCCACTGGTCGACCGCGAAGCGGTCGCGCTCGCTTTCCGTGAGGCGGAACTTCAGCGGCACCGCTTCGAACGCGTGGTGTTGCTTGAGACTCTGATTGAAACGCTGGATGTCGTCGGCGGTCAGCGGCACCACCGCGGACAGCCGGTGCAGCATCGCGTCCATGTGCTTGATCTTGTCCGGCACCACGTCCAGCCGGAACGCGGGCACGTTGTCGGCGAGCAGCTTGCCTTCGCGGTCGTAGATCAGGCCGCGCGGCGGCGGCAGGTGCTTGAGACGCACCCGGTTGGCCTTGGCCTGCGTCGAATATTCGGTGTGCTCGAACACCTGCAGGAACACGAAGCGGCCGGCGACCACCAGCACCAGCGCCAGCATGATCGCGAAGCCGGCCAGCGCACGGCGGCCGAAGCGCGCGCGCTTGGCGCGTTCGTCGGGCAGTTCGTCGCGACCGTTCACGCCGCCTTCGCTCCCTTGCCCCGCACGCGCGTGTTCACATCATCGAACAGCAGGAACACGAACGGCCAGATCACGGCGCCCACGGCCGGCGCGAGCCAGGACAATGCCGGCATCGGTGGATCCCCGGCGAATGCGCGGATCAGTGCCTGCAGCACATGGTTGTTCAGGAGCAGCAGCCACACCGCGAGCGCTTGTTGGCACATCGGGAAAAAGCGCAAGCGCGAGCCGAAGCGCAACGCGATGAACACCAGCACGGCAAGGCGCAAGGCCTGGTCGCCCAGCAGAGCGCCGTTCAAGAGGTCGGCCGCAAGGCCGATGCAGAATGCGAGACCGATGTTGACGCGGTCCGTCGCCTCCAGCGACCAGTAGATCAGCACCAGCGCGGGCCAATAGGGTTTCAGCGGCTGGATCGTGGCCGGCAGCGGGATCAGCATCAGCAGCAGCGCCAGTACGATGCCCGCCCAGAACGCCCAGCCTTGCGCCCGCATGCGATTCATTGCAGCGCCCCCGTTCCCGCCCTTCCGGACGACGATGCAGGATTGCCACCTCCCACTCGCGCTGCGCGCTCGTCTCCCTCCCCCGCAGGCGGGGGAGGGGGCGCGAAGCGCCGAGCGCGTAGCGCTGGGTGGGGGCGGTCCTTGCGCAAGTCGGGCTGTGCAACTGCGGTTGGCGCCAATGAATCCGGCGGTCCGACTTCGGGTGCCGGCGCGGGCGGCCCGACGGGATCGGGTTGTTCACGCAGCAGCAACACCTCGCCGCTGCGCTCGAGTTCGGCGGCGGGTTTCAAAAGCGCTTCGAGGAACATTCCCGACGGGCCGTGCTTCAATCGGGTCACTGTTCCGACGGGGAAGCCCGCGGGAAAGCGCCCGCCCAAGCCCGATGTGACCCATTGATCGCCAGGCTTCACGTCTGAGGACAGAGGCAAATCGGGGACGACGAGTTGATCCGCATTGCCGGTGCCATGCGCAATGCCGCGCAGCCCCGTGCGTGCAAGCATCACCGGCACCGCATGCTCGGGATCGACCACCAGCATCGCGACCGAAGCGTGAGGCAGGGTTTCGATGATCTGCCCCATCACGCCATGGGAATCGATCACGACTTGGCCGACATGCACGCCTTCGTGGGCGCCGACGTTCAGCATCACGCGATCGCGAGTGGGTCCGAGTTGCACATCGATCAATCGCGCCAGTTGCGCGTGCATCCCGAGCAGTTGCTGGGTATCCAGCAACTGTTTCAGGCGCTCGTTCTGGTGGGTGACGGCATCCATGCGGTTCAGACGTGCCTCGGCCAACAGCAACGCCTCGCGCAACTGCCGGTTCTCGCCGATCAACTGGCGGCGTTGCGCGAACGCGGTGCGGGCGTCATGGATCCAGTCGGCCGGCGCCGCCGCGATCTTGTAGATCGGCACGATTGCAGCGGCGCTGGCGTAACGCGCCCGGTGCAGCCAGCCGTTGCGGTGGTCGAGGACCATGAGGATCGCCGCCAGGGCCAGATAAGCGATCAGGCGCAGCGTGCCCGCGGTCGCATCCGAGAAGATCGGCGTGGATTCCTTTTGAAGCGCCATGCGAACGTGGGGAATTGAAGACAAACTGCAGCCGGCAAGGTGCCACGGGCAGCCATTGTGTCACGCTCGCGCCTGCCGGCAATGCGCTGTGATGGTCAATGTGACGTGCGGCAGCTTTGCGCCAGCATTTGCCGCTGCTGGTATCCGCGGAGCAGGTGCTTGCCGATCGGCCGGGCTGATTCCGAGCGTTCGAACCTTCGAGGCGGCGGGGTTGACCTCGTCCCGCCCCAATCCTCATTCGCTCGCGAAAAAGTCGCTTCCGTGCATGTCGATCAGCTCCAGCGCACGGCCGCCCCCACGCGCGACGCAGGTCAGCGGGTCTTCGGCGACCTGGACGTAGAGACCGGTCTCCTCGGAGATCAGCTTGTCGAGGTCGCGCAGCAGCGCACCGCCGCCGGTCAGCACGATGCCGCGTTCGTGCACATCCGAGCACAATTCCGGTGGCGTCTGTTCCAGCGCCCCCTTCACGGCGGCGACGATCCCGTGCAGCGGTTCGCGCAGCGCATCCAGCACGTCGCTGGAGTTGATCGTGAACATCCGCGGCACGCCTTCGGCAAGGTTGCGGCCGGACACTTCCATTTCCCGGATTTCCTTCTGGGGATAGGCGCAGCCGATTTCGATCTTGATCCGCTCGGCGGTCGGTTCGCCGATCAGGGTGCCGTTGCTGCGGCGCACGTAGTTGATGATGGCTTCGTCGAAGCGGTCGCCGCCGATCCGCACCGATTGCGAATACACGATGCCGTTCAAGGACATCACCGCGACCTCGGAGGTGCCGCCGCCGATGTCCAGCACCATCGAGCCGCGCGCCTCGTGCACCGGGATGCCGGCGCCGATCGCCGCAGCCATGGGTTCCTCGATCAGGAACACGTCGCGCGCGCCGGCGCCTTCGGCCGACTCCTTGATCGCGCGGCGTTCCACCTGGGTCGATCCGCACGGCACGCACACCAATACGCGCGGGCTGGGGCGCAGGAAGCGGTTCTTGTGAACCTGCTTGATGAAGTGCTGCAGCATCGCCTCGGTCATCGTGAAGTCGGCGATCACGCCGTCCTTCATCGGCCGCACCGTGACGATGTTGCCGGGCGTGCGGCCCAGCATCATCTTGGCTTCGTTGCCGACCGCCGCTACCGCGCGTGGGCCACCCGGACCACGGTCCTGGCGGATCGCAACCACCGACGGTTCGTTGAGCACGATGCCTTGGTCGCGCACGTAGATCAGCGTGTTCGCGGTGCCCAGATCGATCGACAGGTCGTTGGAGAAGATGCCGCGAAACAGTTTGAACATGCGCAAACCGGCAGGGTGCGGGCCTGAGGCATCAGGCAGAATGGAAAGAACGCGGCAGTCTAGAAAACATCGCGCAAACTAGCAAGGTATTGCTTCGCCTTTTGAAGGCCATCTCCGTCACGAAAGTGGAGCTTGTGGCACGGTGTAGCGGTCTCACTCGCTCGGTACCGCCGCGCGATGGCGGCTGGTCGGGGAGAAGGGTTGAGGGAATCCGGGTGCAGCCGCGGGAAGCGCATTTCGCTCGAAACACGGGAGCACAACCGTTACGATCGGTGGCTTGTGCCTTGCAGACGAGGAACCGAATCGATGCCCGCTGCGCTGATTTGCGGCTCCATGGCCTACGACACCATCATGGTGTTCGAGGACCGCTTCAGGAACCACATCCTGCCCGACAAGGTGCACATGTTGAACGTGTCGTTCCTGGTCCCGCAGATGCGGCGCGAGTTCGGCGGCTGCGCCGGCAACATCGCCTATAACCTGAAGCTGCTGGGAGGCGAACCGATCCCGATGGCGACAGTCGGGCAGGATTTCGCGCCCTACCGCGAATGGTTCGACGAGCTGGGCATCCGCCTCGACCAGGTGCGCGAGGTGCCGGGGACCTTCACCGCGCAGGCGTTCATCACCACGGACCAGGACAACAACCAGATCACTGCCTTTCATCCCGGCGCGATGCAGCAGAGTCAGTTGAATCGTGTGGCAGACGTCGCCGGCGCCGCGATCGGGATCGTCGCGCCGGACGGGCGCGACGGCATGTTGCAGCACGCGGCTGGATTCGCCGCGCGCGGCATACCCTTCATTTTCGATCCCGGACAGGCGATGCCGCTGTTCTCCGGCGAGGAGTTCCGCGCCTTCATCGAGCAGGCGGACTATGTTGCGGTGAACAGCTACGAAGCCAGCCTGCTGTCGGAGCGCACCGGCTGGTCGGAAGCCGAAATCGCCGGGAAGGTCAAAGCCTACGTCGTGACCCACGGTGCCGAAGGATCGGTGATCCACGCGGAAGGCACGGCCCATGCCATTCCGGCTGCCAAGCCGCGCGACGTGGTCGATCCCACCGGCTGCGGCGATGCCTATCGCGCGGGGCTGATTTTCGGCATCCTGCGCGGGTTCGACTGGCCGATGATTGGACGCGTTGCATCGCTGATGGGCGCGCTGAAGATCGCGCATCCCGGAACCCAGCACCAGCGTTTCACGCTGGACGAATTCCGCGACGAGTACGAGATGCAGTTCGGCCACGCGCTCGGTTAGCGCGCACCCGTGGGATTGCGTGCCTGCCTGCAACTGAACGGATGATTTCGACCATGTAGCCGCGGCGTGCGCTGCGCGCAACAATGCCGCTATCCCATCAACCCAGGAGGTTGCCATGCACACCGCACGCATCTTTGCTCTCTCGGCTCTGCTGCTGGGCGCGCCGATGCTGTACACGGGAAGCGCGCACGCGGCCGGCGAGATCACCTGCCGCATGGACTTCGAGCTGCAAGGCTGGTCGGCGTTCTACAAGCGCGCGGACGGCAGCGGCACCGTGACCTGCAGCAATGGTGAACACATGAAGGTCCACCTGCGCAGCCGTGGTGGCGGACTGACCTTCGGCAAATCCAGCATCACCGGCACCGGCTCGTTTTCGGGCATCTTCCACATGGACGAGATCCTCGGCACGTACGTCACGGCCGGCGCGCACGCGGGTGCGGCGGAAACGGGGCACGCGACGGTGATGACCAAGGGCAACGTCTCGCTGGCCATGCACGGTCGCGGGCAGGGGTGGAATCTCGGCGTCGATTTCGGGAAGCTCACGATCAGCAGATAGCCGTGCGGCTTGGGTTCTCCGCGGTTCAGTGTGCCCGGTGCGCGGGAATGAACTGCGTATCGACGGCTTCGGCGAGCTGGTCGGGCGGCAGCAGGCCCTGCGACAGCAGGAAGTCGTTGAACTGCTCGAGCTTGAACTGGCCGCCGAGCGCGATCTCGGCGTGCGCGCGCAATTGCAGGATGCGTGAGTAGCCGTAGAAGTAGGCAGTCGCCTGTCCCGGCGAGCGGAACATGAAGCGGTCGAGTTCTTCGCGCGCGAACGCTTCGGAAATGCCGACGTCGTCGACCAGGATGTCGTGCGCGCGCTGGCGCGTGATCAGTCCCAGGTTCAACATCGGATCGAGAAAGGCGCGTGCCGCTCGCAGCAACCGCAGTTGCAGCGCGATCATCTGGCCGCCCGGCGGTTCGTACGGCACCATCATCCATTCGGCGTAGAGCGCCCAGCCTTCCACGTTGACGCTGTTGAACGCGAACAGGCTGCGCGCCAGCGACACGCCGTGTTCGACCATCGCCGAGAACTGCAGTTCGTGCCCGGGCCGGCCCTCGTGCGCCGTGAGCGTCCACGCGCAGGCCTTGCAGGTGAAGTCGTCGTAGACCTCGTTCTTGCCCGCGCCGCTGGGCGGATTGCCGAGCGGCAGCACGAACTGGCCACGCTCGCCGTGGTTGTTGACCAATGGCGGCGGATCCATGTGCGGGGCGGGTTGCGCGGCGCTTTCCGCTTCCGATGCGAGGCGCATGATCATCTGGCGCCTGGGCAGCGCGACGATGTGGTGTTCGCGGATGATCGCCTCGATTTGCTTGATCACGTTCGCGTAATACGGCTCGATGGTGTTGCGGTCGAGCTGCTGCTTCTTGAGTTCCTTGATCACCGTGCGGTAATCGGTGGTGGGCGCGAAACCTTCGGCCTTGGCGACGTAGGGCGCCAGCGTTTCCATCTGGGCCTGGATTTCCATGAAGGACTGTTCGGCCTGCCTGATCAGCTCTTCGGGCGGGATGTCGATGCCGACGTTCTTGAGGTTGTCCGCATAGATCGCCTCGGGCAGGCGCGCGTCGCCGCGGGCGCGCGGCAGCACGGTCGACTCGACCCAGGCGTCGTAGTCGCCGAGTTGCTTCTGCAGCGCGTCCAGTGCCGGGCCGGCGCCTTCGATCTTGTATTTCGCGAAGAGCTTGCGCACGCCTTCGATGTAGCGCGGCGTATTGGCGAGGTTCTGCTCGACTTCGCCCTTGTAGGGTCCGAGCAACTTCTTGTCGCCGGCCTTGGCTTCGAACAGTGCTTCGGCTTCCTTCGTCACGGGTGCGCAACCGGGCGCCATGCCGACATAGCACTTCAGACGCGCCAACGCGTGCGGACGCCGTGCGGGAGCGACCTGGTCCTGCAGCAGCCCGAATTCGCCCTGGAAAATCGTCTGGCCGATATCGGTATAAGGCAGCATGTACTGGTCCTGCAGCTTGCTGCTTTCGATGAAGCGATCGGCCGCGCGGATCATGATTTCGAGGTCTTCGCGCACGTTCGGGTCGGTCGTCTTCGCCAGCTTCGCGCCAAGCGTGTCGCGGGCCCGGATCAAGGCCTCGCGCGCACGCACGTCGACGTTCGGCTTGAGGTCGATGACCTTGTCGTCGTAGCCCGGCAAGCCGAATTGGGAAGCGAACTCCGGGTTGAATTCGGCCAGTGTCTTCAGCAACACCTGCGCGTCGGCGTTGCTCCGAGCGACCCACGCAGGCGCTGCCGTCTTCGCGGCAGGTGGACTGGGTGGGGTGGAAGATGGCGGCGCGGCCAGGGCGGCGGGCATGCACAACACGGCAACGGCGAAGGCGGCGAGCGGTCGCTGGAACATGTCGGGTTCTCCGTCAGGGACCCGGCACGCTAGCACGATCCGACACGCGCCGGGATGCCGGCCGGAAATCGGCCGGTGTGCACCCTTTATTGCGAGGTGAAGTCGCCCTGGTATGCGGGTTTCAGGAATTGCGCGAACACGCTGGCCGGGACGTCCACGGTCTGGGTGCCGTAGACGTAAGGGGCCACCTGGTAGGGCGGAAATACCAGCGTGAGTCCGGGGCTGGCTGCGTCCGGGGTGGCGCCCGCGCGCACCACGAACACCGAGTAGTTCACGGTCGTGGGCTTGGTGCCGTCGTTGAGCATCTGCACCGTGTTGGCTTTCCATTCGCGGATTGCCTCGGGCGAGCCGTCGCCCGGCTTGGGTGCATTCGCCATGAATTTCTTCAGCAGCGCGTCGTGCGCGAAATTGGCCAGCGCCTTGCGCGCGGCGTCGGGTTGGACGAACAGGTCATCCAGCGCAATCAGTTTGCCGGCCTTGCGATCAAAAACGAAGGCAGCCTGGACGGGGATCGGGTGCGCGCCGCCCGTGTCCGAAATTCCCGACTCGCGCACGCTGACGAACGCCGGCGTTTGCGCGGCGACCTTGAAGTCGAGCGTCAGGTCGAATTGCCGGTTGGCGAACTCGGGCAATGTCTTGGGGTCGGGCAGAGCCTGGACGAACTCGCGCTTGGCATTGTCGGCGGTCGTGCGCATCGCGTCGGCCAGCGGCTTTTCGCTGGCGGGCAGCTTGGGCAGGTCGATCTTGATCTTGTAATGCCTGGTGACCGCGTGGTCGCCGGGCAACGGCGCCGTGCTCGCGGGTGCAGGCGCGCTCGCGGGCGGGGGCGCGGGAATCACCGGCGTGGAGGCGCTCACCGCGGGTCCCGAGGTGGAGGTCGTTCCGGACTGCTGCCCGCAGCCTGTCAGCGCCAAGGCTGCAAGCGCGGCAATCAGGCAGGTTGGCGTGGACCGTTTCATCGCGGCATCACCGTGGGCGATGCGCGAGTCTAAGTGGCTGCATGTTAAGCATTTGCTGTCGAAAGCGGCGCCGGAGCCTTATCATGTGCCGATGCATGAAGGCGCTGCCAACCCATGGCGCTTGTGCGTGGCGCCGATGATGGACTGGACGGATCCGCACTGCCGGTATTTCCATCGTCTGCTCAGCCCGCACGCGCGCCTCTACACCGAGATGGTGACCGCCGCCGCGCTGGTGCACGGCGATCGTGCGCGCCTGCTGGCGCACAACGCCGAAGAGCATCCGGTGGCGCTGCAACTGGGCGGTGCCGAACCCGCTGAGTTGGCACAGGCAGCACGCTGGGGCGCCGAGGCCGGCTACGACGAGATCAATCTCAACGTCGGTTGCCCTTCCGACCGGGTGCAGTCGGGCCGGTTCGGAGTGTGCCTGATGCGCGAACCCGGACTCGTCGCCGATTGCGTGCGTGCGATGCGCGCGGCCGTGACGGTGCCGGTAACCGTGAAGTGCCGGATCGGCGTGGACGATCAGGACGAC
>JAJPJT010000017.1 GCA_021324095.1 Gammaproteobacteria bacterium | reverse complement strand
GCAAGATCGTCGACCTGCTGACGCAGGACATCGGCGCGGTGGTGCGTTTCCAGGGCGGCCACAACGCCGGCCACACGCTGGTGATCAAGGGCAAGAAGACGGTGCTGCACCTGATCCCGTCCGGCATCCTGCGCGAAGGCGCGCTGTGCCTGATCGGCAACGGCGTGGTGCTGTCGCCCGCCGCATTGCAGCAGGAAATCGCCGAACTCGAATCCAACGGCGTCGAAGTGCGGTCGCGCGTCAAGATCAGTCCCGCAACGCCGCTGATCATGCCGTACCACATCGCGCTGGATCAGGCACGCGAGAAGGCCGCCGGCGCGGGCGCCATCGGCACCACAGGACGCGGGATCGGGCCCGCGTACGAAGACAAGGTCGCGCGTCGCGGCGTGCGCGTCGCGGACTTGAGCTATCCGAAGGAACTGGCCGAGAAACTTCGCACGGTGCTCGATTACCACAACTTCGTGCTGACGAAGTGTCTGCACGCCGATCCGGTCGACGTCCAGAAGACGCTCGACGAAGCGCTCGCCTTCGGCGAATACGTCGAGCCGATGAAGTCAGATGTCGCGGGCATCCTGCACGACCTGCGTCGCAATGGCGAGCGCGTGCTGTTCGAAGGTGCGCAGGGCGCTCTGCTCGACATCGACCACGGCACCTATCCGTACGTCACTTCCTCCAACACGACGACCGGCGGCGCGCTGGCGGGCGCGGGCGTCGGCGCGGATTACATCGACTATGTGCTCGGCATCGCCAAGGCGTATGCGACCCGCGTCGGCGGCGGTCCCTTTCCGACCGAACTCGACGACGACATCGGCGCGCACATCAGGAAACGCGGCGACGAATTCGGCGCCTCGACCGGCCGTCCGCGCCGCTGCGGCTGGATGGACATCGTCGCATTGAAGCGCGCGGTGCTGATCAACGGCATCTCGGGCCTGTGCATCACCAAACTCGACGTGCTCGACGGCATGGAAAAATTGAAGGTGTGCATCGCCTACGAATACCGCGGCAAGCGCACCGAGTACGCGCCGCTCGACGCCGAAGGCTGGAAGGAATGCACGCCGGTGTACCTGGAATTCCCCGGCTGGAGCGAATCCACCCACGGCGTTACCGAATGGGAACGCCTGCCGCCCGCCGCGCGCGCGTATTTGCGCGCGCTGGAAGAACTCGCCGGCTGCCCGCTCGCGATCGTCAGCACCGGCCCCGATCGCGACGCCAACATCGTGCTGCGGGATCCGTTTGCGTGAGAGCTCTGGGACGCTTCCCGCCTAAGCCGGGCGTAGTCGCGATTGTTCACTGGCGCAGAACTTGGACAACTCCATACCGCTTGCGTTGAGCGTAGCGGAGCGCAGCTCCGCGAAGTCAAAACACAGCCTCCAGCACTGGTGCCCTTCGACTTCGTGCCTGCGGCACTACGCTCAGAACGAACGAACACTTGCAGCGTAAACCTGCTTCTCATCGTCCGCGGCGCGCGCGAAATCCACTTGGCCCGACGCCGCCTCGACGGCTGTCTTGGGCAGCGCGAGCTGGTTCCGCGGGTGAGTTGGCGAGCATGAGAGCAAGGTGAAAGAGCGTCGGAGTGGCGCGCAAGTGCTTTGCATTCAAGCTTCCGCGGAACGCTCACCGCGCTACGATGATTGGCCTCCATCAGCGGAGGACGGCGATCATGAGAAAGGACGACGACGCCTGCTGGCCCGCGCTGCCGTATGACGCGTGGAAGGACACCTACGCCACGTTGCACCTGTGGTCGCAGGTGGTCGGCAAGATTGCGCTGGCGCAGGCGCCCCCACTCAATCACTGCTGGGGCGTGGCGCTGCGGGTTACGCCGTGCGGCCTGACCACGCGCTCGCTGCCGCACGGCACGCGGACCTTCGCCATCGAATTCGATTTCATCGATCACCAGTTGCGGGTCCGCGCGTCGGATGGCGCAGCACGCACGCTGGCGCTGGAACCGTGCAGCGTTGCCGAGTTCTATCGCGCATTGCTCGACACGCTGGACGACATGGGATTGCCGGTGAAGATCCATCCGTTGTCGACGGAGTTGCCCGAACCGATCCGGCTGGATCGCGACACGCAACACCACAGCTACGATCCCGCATACGCGAACCGCCTGTGCCGCATCCTGGTGCAACTGGATCGCGTGTTCACCGACTCGCAGTGCGCGTTCGTCGGCAAGTGCAGCCCGGTGAATTTTTTCTGGGGCAGTTTCGATCTGGCGGTGACGCGGTTTTCCGGCCGGCGTGCGCCGCCGCGCGACGGAGCGGCATTCGAGCGCGATGCCTATTCGCACGAGGTGATCAGCCACGGTTTCTGGCCGGGCAGTGGGCCAGTGCTGGAACCGGCGTTCTATGCGTATGCCGTGCCGCAGCCGGACGGGCTGAAGGACGCGCGCATGTCGCCGGACGAGGCGTACTATCACCGCGAACTCGGCGAGTTCATCCTGCCTTATGAAGCGGTGCGACAGGCCGACGAGCCGGACAACGTGATCCACGCGTTCATCGACAGTACCTACGCGCGCGCGGCGGACCTTGCGCACTGGGATCGCAAGGCGCTGGATCGTGCCGTGGCGTAAGCACCCGCAGACGGATCACGCCCACGCGGTCAGCGTATTCCGCCGCCATTCCGGCGCAGCCCGTGCCGGAATGGCCAGCAGTGGCAGCCTTTGCTGCAGCCAATCGCCCGGTCTCATCCCCGCCTTGCCGCTTCGATCGTGGCGATGTCGATCTTCCGCATCGTCATCATCGCCTCGAAGGCGCGTTTGGCGGCGGCGCGGTCGGAATCGGACACCGCTTCCATCAAGGCGCGCGGCGTGATCTGCCACGACAGGCCGAACTTGTCCTTGCACCAGCCGCACGCGCTTTCCGAGCCGCCGTTGCCGACGATCGCGTTCCAGTAGCGATCGGTCTCGGCCTGGTCGCGCGTGTAGACCTGCAGGGAGACCGCTTCATCGAACTTGAACTGCGGTCCGCCATTCAAGCCGAGGCACGGCAGGCCGAGTACCGTGAATTCGACCATGATCACATCGCCCTGCTTGCCGGACGGGTAGTCGCCCGGTGAGCGGTGCACCGCATCGATGTGCGAATCGGGGAAGGTGCTGGCGTAAAAGTTCGCGGCTTCCTCGGCCTTTCCGTCGTACCACAGGCAAACCGCGATGTTCCTCGATGCTTTGGCGCTGGGCATGTCTCGATCCTCTGTCGTGGTGGCGGTTGGCGCGTTGCGTTTCGCGCTCATGATGGCGACGAACGAAGGCGGAGGGAATCGACAATCTTCGTTCGCCCTACTTGGTCGCCCGCTTTCGGGCCGCCCGATAACGTGCTGGCTTTTCGTTCACCTGGTTGCCCGGCGCGAGCACGATGTGCCGGCGCAACCACGCGGCGAAGTCGTGCTCGTCGAGCTTGCCTTCGGCGAGGGCGAGATACATCGGGTAAAGGTCCAGATCGGCGACCTTGAGCATCGCGCCGTTGAGAACAATGAAGGTTTCGCAGACGACCGCGGCGGTGCGCTTGTTGCCGTCGACGAACGGGTGGTTGCGCGCGAGTCCGAACGCAAGGCTGGCGGCAAGGTCCGCCAAATCCGGGGTAGGATCGCCGTACGCGTGAAGCTGTCGCGGGCGGGCGAGTGCCGACTCCAGCAATTTGTCGTCGCGCACGCCGTCGGAGCCGCCGTGCTCGGCAAGCTGGCGGTCGTGGATCGCGAGCGCCAGGGTTTTTTCGATCCAGACGATCAGCATCAGCTTTCCGCCAGCTTGTGCAGCAGCACGCGACGTTTGCGCATGACCTGTTCGGCGACTTCCATCTGTGCGGCCAGGGTCGGGTCGTAGGTGGTGAGCCGGATGCCGTCGGGCGTTTCCAGCGCGTACAGCTCGTCGCCTTTTTCCACGCGCAGGCGCGCCAGCAGTTCCCTCGGCAGGATGACGCCGGCCGAATTCCCGATGGTGGTGATCTTGAGTTTCATGGGCGGATCCACTCGTGCGTTATAACGTAAGTTAATACTCAGGCAGATTGCAACCGAAGTCAATCCCGTCGCATGGGCGGAAACCAGCGGGCGCGTTCACGTGTCCTGAAAGCCGCACGCGTTACTCTGAAACATCCGTTTTTAGTGCTGGAGCGAAAGGACATGCGAACGCGCGCGCTGGGCCGATCAGGCCTGCAGGTTTCGGAATTGGGCCTGGGCTGCAACAACTTCGGCGGCCGGCTGGACGAAGCCGGCACGCGCGCGGTGGTCGATGCGGCGCTGGACGCCGGCATCAACTTCTTCGACACCGCCGATTCTTACGGCAACCGTGGCGGCTCGGAAATATTGCTCGGCAAGATCCTGGGCGCGCGCCGCAATGACGTGATCCTCGCCACCAAGTTCGGATCGCCTATGCGCGAAGGTGCCACGCGCCGCGACGCGTCGCGCCGCTATATCATGAATGCGGTGGAGGCGAGCCTTGGCCGCCTGCGCACCGACTGGATCGACGTTTACTGGCTGCACTGGCCGGATCCGCTGACGCCGATGGAGGAAACGCTGCGCGCGCTGGATGACCTGATCCATGCGGGCAAGGTGCGCTACATCGGCGCGTGCAACCTCGCCGCGTGGCAGATGATCGATGCCGAATGGCTCGCACGCGAAGTGGGCGTCAATCATTTCATCTGCGCCCAGAACGAATTCAGCCTCGTCCAGCGGAATGCCGCGAAGGAATTGCTGCCCGCCTTGTCCGCGCATGGGCTGGGCTTGGTCCCGTACTTCCCCTTGGCCAGCGGTTTGTTGACGGGGAGATATCATCGTGACGCGGCGTTGCCGGAGGGTTCCCGCTTCGCCCACGAGGCGTTTAAGCGCCTGGCTAATCGTTATCTCACCGAGGCGAACTGGGAGTGCATCGAAAAGTTGGACGCGTGGTGCAAGACCCACGGCCATGATTTGCTGCAGCTCGCATTCGCGTGGTTGCTCGCCCATCGTGAAGTCGCCAGCGTCATCGCAGGCGCGACCCGGCCCGAACAGATCGAGCAAAACGCAAAGGCGGCGGCGTGGCAGCTTGATGCGGATATGCTGGCGGAAGTGGATGCGCTGCTCGAAACGTGAACGGCGCAGCGCAAGGAGCCGGAATGAATTCGCATTTGGATCTGCTGGTCATCGGCGGCGGCTCGGGTGGCATCGCGACGGCGATCCGCGCCGCGCGGCACGGCGCCAGGGTCACGCTGTTCGAGCCGCACGAGCTGGGCGGCACCTGCATCAACCGCGGCTGCGTGCCGAAGAAGGCTATGTGGCTGGCGGCGGACTTGGCCGAATCGCAACGCATGGCGAAGGCGGTGGGGTTCGACATGAAGCCGGGCATGCTGGACTGGGCGACGTTTGTGGGTCATCGCGAGGCGTACGTGCTGCGCGCCCGCACGTCGTACGCGAACCGCCTGCGCGAGCTCGGCATCAACCACGTGCCGGCGCCGGCGCATTTCGTCGACGCGCACACCTTGCGTGCCGCCGATGCGGATTACCGCGCGCCGCACATCGTGATCGCGACGGGTTCACGTCCGCGCGATCCGGAATTGCCCGGCGGCGATCTCGCGATCGATTCGGACGGGTTCTTCAAGCTGGACCACTGCCCGGCGCGCGCCGGGATCATTGGCGGCGGCTACATCGGCGTGGAACTGGCGGGCGTGTTGCGCTCGCTGGGATCAAAAGTGGACCTGATCACGCGCGGTGGCCTGTTGTCGCGCTTCGATGCCGATCTCGGCCAGGCGCTGAGCGGGATGATGCGCGCGGAAGGCATCTATCATCACGAGGGTTGTGCGGTGCGCGGCCTGCACCGCGACGATGAAGGGCTGTGGCTGGATTGCTCGGATCACGCACCGCACGGACCGTACGATCAGGTCATCAGCGCGATCGGCCGCCTGCCGAACGTCGAGTCGCTGCAGCTGGAAGCGGCTGGCGTCAAGCTGGGCAAGATCGACGAGATCATCACCGACGAATTCGAAAAGACGTCGGTGGAAGGCGTGTACGCGCTGGGCGACGTGAACGGCAAACCCGCGCTGACGCCTGTGGCGATCGCGGCCGGGCGGCAGCTGGCCGATCGCCTGTTCGGCGGCAAGCCGGATGCGCACCTCGATTATTCGTGCATCCCGACCGTGGTGTTCTCGCATCCTCCGGTCGGCACGGTGGGAATGTCGGAAGCGGAGGCGCGCAAGCAGTACGGCAATGCCGTGAAAATCCACAAGGCGCGGTTCACGCCGATGCTGTGGTCGCTTGCGGGCCGCGACGGCAAGTTCATGATGAAGCTGGTGTGTGCGGGCGACGACGAGCGGGTCGTCGGCCTGCACGGCATCGGTCCGGGCATGGACGAGATGCTGCAGGGCTTCGCGGTGGCCGTGCGCATGGGTGCGACCTACACCGATTTTCTCCGAACCGTGGCGATCCATCCGACGGCGGCGGAAGAATTCGTGACGATGGGGTGACCCACCATCGTAAGCAAGGAGGCGCTCGAGGGGGTACTGCTTTGCTCCCCTCTCCCTCCGGGAGAGGGGTTGGGGGTGAGGGTACGGATACGCGCAGAGTCGGATCTTGCGCGGGTGCGAACCCTCACCCGGCGCTGCGCGTCGCGCTTCGCGCGCGTTCGCTTCGCTCCGCCTCTCCCAGGGGAGAGGGGTTTGTCCTTGGCGGCTGCAAGCCGAGCGCGTAGAGCCGGGGCGAGATTACGATCTTAAAGTGGCCGCACTTTCCATTCTTGTCCTGCACCTCGCGATCATCGCGTTCAATGTCGCGGGTTGCGTGCTGATCCCCATCGGCGGGTGGTTTCGCTGGCGGTGGGTGCGTGAATTCTGGTGGCGGCTCGTGCACCTGTTGAGCCTCGCCGTCGTGGCCGTGCAGGCGCTGGTCGGGCGCGCGTGTTTCCTGACGATCCTGCAGGCAGATGCTTCGGGTGCTTCGCACGTGCAGCCGATGATCGCGCACTGGATCGAAAGCGTGATCTACCTGCCGCTGCCGCTGTGGGCTTTCGCGATCGCCTATGTCGTGGTGTTCGCCTGGGTGGTCGCGTTGTGGATCGTGGTGCGGCCGCGGCTGCCTTGGCGGCAGCACCCGATTTCGCCGCGCATGTAGCGCACGCACAGCCGCCTTTGGCGCAATCCCACGGATCGCAATTCGTGCGGATGCCCGGCACGCACCACGCCTTGAGATCAGGCGACGTCGAGGTGCGTCAGCCGCGTGCTTTCCTGCCACAGCCGTTCGGCCAATGCATCGTCCGAGGCAAGCGGCGCGGGTTCTTTCGGCCGGTTCTTTTCGAAGTAGAGGCCGGTCTTGTTGCTGACATCGGGACTGGCCGCGAGGTACGTGATGGTCTGTGCGCCGCGTTCGGGCGAGAGCATGGCAAAGCGCTTGATGGGTGCGAACACGGCGTTGAACAGCATGCCGGCGACGCGCGATGCGGGTGCGCCATGGCCCCAGATGCCGGTCGCGACCGTGCCGGGATGCAGCGCGTTCACGGTGACGCTGGTGCCGGCGAGGCGCCTCGCGAGGGCGCGCGTGAACAAGAGGTTCGCGAGCTTGGATCGCGAATACGCGCGCATGATGCTGTAACCGTTGCCGAAGTTGAGATCAGCGAAATCGAGCGTGCCTCGGGTGTGCGCGACCGAGGCGACGTTGACGATCCGCGCCGGCGCGCTGGCGACGATCCGTTCGAGCAGAAGGTTCGTGAGCAGGAACGGCGCGAGATGGTTGACTGCAAACGTCGTCTCGATGCCGTCCGCGGTGAGCGTGCGCGTCGGATTCACGCTGCCGGCGTTGTTGACCAGCACGTCGATGCGCGGACAGCGTGCAAGGATTTCCTTGGCGAGCCTGCGCACCGCGGCTTGCGAGGCGAAGTCCGCGCACAATCCTTCGACGCTGTTCGAGCCGGAGCGACGGCGGATATCGGCCAGCGCGGCTTCAATGCGCGCGGGATCGCGGCCCGTGATCACGACCCGCGCGCTGCGACGCGCAAGTTCCACCGCGGCTTCGAGGCCGATGCCGCCGGTCGCGCCTGTGATCACGATGGTTTTGCCGGCCAGCGAGGCGGAGTCTGCGCGGGTATTGAGGGCGTGCATGCACGCATTGTCGCGCGGTCGTGGCCGCTTTGGGCAGCCGTCGGCGCGCCCTTGGGAACTTCTGAATTTGCTTCATTTCATTCGTGGTTCGATACCTCACCGCAAACGGGAGCAATACTAGGCCGTTCGCCCTGAGGTATCGAAGGGTGAACGGCCAATGATCAGAGCTTTCCCAGACGGTGAACAGCGTGAGTGCAGAGAATCCGGAAGGCGTGGAATTAATGAGGACCTCTTCCGTGACGGACGTCGCGCGGCTTGCAGCGTGGCTCGCCGCGCGTTCTCACGTGATCGTTATCAGCGGCGCCGGCGTCAGTACGGGTTCCGGCATTCCCGATTACCGCGATGGCGACGGCAACTGGAAGCGTTCGCCGCCCGTGCAGTATCGGGACTTCGTGGGCAGCGATGCGGTGCGCCGGCGTTACTGGGCGCGCAGCTTCGTCGGCTGGCCGATGTTCGAAGCGGCGCAGCCGAGCGCCGCGCATCGTGCGTTGGCGCAGTTGGAACAGGCGGGTTACGTCAGGCAGATCGTCACGCAGAACGTCGACCGCTTGCACCAGCGCGCGGGCAGCCGCAGCGTGATCGATCTGCACGGAAGGTTGGACGTGGTCCGCTGCCTCGCATGTGGGCGCCGCTTCGATCGCGATGAATTCCAGGTTCGGCTGCGCGCGGCGAACCCGGGCTGGAGTGCATCGATGGCGCGCATCGCGCCCGATGGCGACGCCGATCTCGAAGACGTGGACTTCTCGGCGTTCGAGAAACCTGCGTGCGAGGTGTGCGGCGGGATGCTGAAGCCGGACGTGGTGTTCTACGGCGAATCGGTTCCGCGCGAGACCACCATGGCGGCGCTCGCCGCCGTGGAATCGGCCGACGGCGTGCTGGTGGTCGGCTCGTCGCTGATGGTGTGGTCGAGCTTCCGGCTGGTGCGGGCTGCCGTCGCGCAAGGCATCGACGTCGTCGCGGTGAACCGCGGGCGCACGCGCGGCGACGATCTGTTCGCGTTCAAGGTGGAGGGCGAGTGCGGGGAAGTATTGAATGCGATGTTGGCGATGCTTTGACCCCTCTCCCTTCGGGAGAGGGAATTCCTGCGCGGCCGCGGAGCATTTCGCAGATGTGCGCGCTCAGGGCTTGATTGCCGCGTCCTCTTCCTTGAACGCTTCGACCGGCACGCACGAGCAGAACACGTGCTTGTCGCCGTACACGTTGTCGACGCGCGCGACCGGAGGCCAGTACTTGGCATGCTTCAGCGAGGCCAGCGGATACGCCGCCAGTTCGCGCGGATACGCATGGCTCCATTCGCTGGCCGACACGGCACTCGCGGTGTGCGGCGCGTGTTTCAGCGGATTATCCTCTCGATCCAGCCGGCCGTCTTCGATCGCGCGGATCTCTTCCCGGATCTGGATCATCGCGTCGATGAAGCGGTCGAGTTCGTGCAGCGATTCCGATTCGGTTGGCTCGACCATCAGGGTTCCGGGCACCGGGAACGATAGCGTCGGCGCGTGGAAGCCGAAATCGATCAGGCGCTTGGCGACGTCCTCGGCGGTGACGCCGCTCGACTTTTCCAGCGGACGGATGTCGAGGATGCATTCGTGCGCGACGAGGCCGTTGCGGCCGGTGTAGAGCGTGGGGTAGTGCGGCGCGAGGCGCTTCGACAAATAGTTCGCGTTGAGCAGCGCGACCTGCGTCGCCTTCAGGACGCCTTCGCGGCCCATCATCGTGATGTACATCCACGAGATCGGCAGGATGGACGCGCTGCCGAAGGTGGCGGCGGAGACCATGCCGCCTTCGCGCGGGTCCGTACCCTCACCCCCGTCCCCTCTCCCGGAGGGAGAGGGGTGAAAAGCGCGCGGGAGGTACGCCGCCAGGTGCGACTTCACCGCGCACGGCCCAATGCCGGGACCGCCGCCGCCGTGCGGGATGCAGAACGTCTTGTGCAGGTTGAGGTGCGACACGTCCGAACCCCAGCGGCCCGGGCGCGCGACGCCGCACAGCGCGTTCAAATTCGCGCCGTCGGTGTAAACCTGCCCGCCGTGCTGGTGCACGATCTCGCAGATCTTCGCGATCTCTTCCTCGAACACCCCGTGCGTGGATGGATACGTCAGCATGATCGCCGCGAGCCGGTCTGCGTATTTCTCGGCCTTGGCGCGGATGTCGTCGACGTCCACGTTGCCGTTTGCGTCGCAACGGGTGACCACTACCGTCATGCCGCACATTTGGGCGGACGCCGGGTTGGTGCCGTGCGCCGATTCGGGAATCAGGCACACGTCGCGCTGCGCCTGGCCGTTCGCGTGGTGGTACGCGCGGATCGCGAGCAGGCCCGCGTACTCGCCCTGCGCGCCGGCGTTCGGCTGCAGGCTGACCGCGTCGTAGCCCGTGATCGCGATCAGCATCGCTTCCAGCCCGTCGATCAGCTCGCGGTAGCCGCGCCACTGCTCGGCGGGTGCCAGCGGATGGATGTTCGCGAACTCGGGCCAGGTGACCGGGATCATTTCGGCGGTCGCGTTCAACTTCATGGTGCACGAACCCAGCGGGATCATGCTGCGATCGAGCGCGAGATCCTTGTCCGCGAGCTGGCGGAGATACCGCAGCATCTCGTGTTCGCTGCGGTAGCTGTTGAACACGGGATGCGTCAGGAACGCGGAATTGCGTACCAGCGAATCGGGCAGCGCGTCCGGCGTCCCGCGGTCCAGCGCATCGATGTCGTCGATTCGCGCGCCGAACAGCGCGGCGAGCTGGTGGACGTCGTCGCGCGTGGTGGTTTCGTCGAGGCTGATAGCGAGCGAGTTCGCATCGATATGGCGCAGGTTGACGTGCGCCGCGTTCGCCATCGCATGGATGGTGTGCGCGTCGATGCCGGTGACGTGCAGCGTATCGAAGAAATCGTCGCCGACTTCGATGCCGGCCTGGCGCAATGCCGCGGCGAGGATCGCGGCGAGCCGGTGCGTGCGGCGCGCGATGCGGACCAGGCCTTCCGGGCCGTGATACACCGCGTACATCGCCGCCATCACGGCGAGCAGCACCTGCGCGGTACAGATGTTGGAAGTCGCCTTCTCGCGTCGGATGTGCTGCTCGCGCGTCTGCAGCGTCAGGCGGTACGCATTGTCGCCCTGCGCATCTTTCGACACGCCGATCAGGCGGCCCGGCAGCGAACGCTTGTACGCGTCGCGGCAGGCCATGAACGCGGCGTGCGGGCCGCCGAAGCCGAACGGCACGCCGAAGCGCTGCGAGTTGCCGACCACGATGTCTGCGCCCCATTCGCCCGGCGGCGTGATCAGCGTCAGCGCAAGCAGATCGGTCGCAACCGCGACCAGCGCGCCTTTCGCGTGCAGCGCATCGCAAAGCGACTTGTAGTCCCGGATCGTGCCGAACGTGTCGGGATATTGCAGCAGCGCGCCGTAGCAATCGACGTTCGCGGCGTCAGCTTCGTCGTCGATGCGAAGCTCGATGCCAAGTGGTTCGGCGCGCGTCTTCAATACTTCGATCGTCTGCGGGTGCACGTGCTTCGACACGAAGAAAACGTGCGACTTCGATTTCGACGAGCGCTTGGCCAGCGTCATCGCCTCCGCCGCGGCGGTGGCTTCGTCCAGCAGCGAGGCATTGGCGATTTCCATACCCGTCAGATCGGCGCACATCGTCTGGAAATTGATCAGCGCCTCCATGCGTCCCTGGGAAATCTCCGCCTGGTACGGCGTGTACGCCGTGTACCACGCGGGGTTTTCGAGGACGTTGCGCAGGATCACCAGCGGGGTGTGGGTGCCGTAATAGCCCTGGCCGATGAACGACTTGAAAACCTGGTTCTTGTCGGCGAGCGCGCGGATTTTTGCCAGCGCTTCGGTTTCCGTGATGGCCGGCGGCAGCGCCAGCGGGTTCTTCTGGCGGATCGCGGCAGGCACGATCGCATCGACCAGCGCGTCGAGCGAGTCGTAACCGACTGCCTGCAGCATGCGTGCGATTTCGGCATCATCCGGACCGATATGGCGGGCAATGAAAGCATCGTGCTGCTCGAGGTCGTGCAGGGTGGGGGAGTGCTGGATCATGGAAGTCACCGGAGTGGACGGGCGGCAAGGACGTGGGACGGGCTGCATGGTTTGTCACCCCGGCGCAGGCCGGGATCCAGTCGCTCGCCGTCCGTGGCACTGGATCCCGGCCAATCCGTGGCCGGGATGACGGTGGGAAATCGAGCCGATTTCCCGCGCGCCCCTCTGTCCTTTGGCCTGAGAGTTTGGCAGCTCGCGCTGCTTGCCCCTTCGGCGCCGGTCGCCGTCGCAAGCAACGGTCCGGTCTCTCCAGAGTTTTGAACTTAGGTGGTATCGGGCCTGAGCGATTACGGGCGTTGCGCCTTCGGCAGCGGTCGAACCGCTTCTTCCACCACCCGGCAATTATACAGGGCGGCCATCCTGCAACGATCAAGCCAAGGTTCATACCCGGATCAGTTAGCATCGATTGCCCGTGCCAATGGAACCCCGACATGCCCTGCCTGATGGTTTTGCTCGCGTTGTGCGTGCCGCGCGTGGTGATCGTGCTGCTGTGGCTGTTCACGCACTGGTTCAGCGGGATTTTCCACATCGCGCTGTGGCCGGTGTTGGGATTCATCTTCCTGCCGACGACGCTGCTCTGGTACACCGCCGTGCACCATTGGTTCCACGGCCAATGGACGCTGATCCCCATCATCGGGATCGTGATCGCACTGTTGATCGACCTTTCGCCGGCTTCGGGCAGGCGGCGCGCGTACGTGCGTTGATGATCGACGAGGTTCTCGTAGAAGCGCGAATTTTGAGAACCCGTTCGCGCTGAGCGTAGCGGCCAGCGGCCGCGAAGTCGAAGCGCCATGCTGATGTCCTTCGACTTCGGCGCTTCGCGCCTACGCTCAGAGCTGCCCCGGACTCGGTCCGGGGACGAACGGAGGGTCCAACCTGGGTACGACCACGACTTTTGGCAGGGGTAGGCCGGAGCGTGCAGGACTAGGATCGTCCGGTTGGGCTCTACGTTTTCGGCCGGGAGACAACTATGTCGTCGATCCGTGGTTTTGCGTGCGCGTTATTGGTGGCGGTTCTCGCGTTCGGGGCATCCGCCCATGCACGGCAACTGACCGATGCGGACTACGCGCAGGCGGTCAAATTCCTCGCGCAGAATACGGATCCGCTGGTCGATCACGATGTCCAGCGGGTGAAGTGGCTCGACCCCACGCATTTCTGGTACATCGACCACGATGCCTCGGGCGACCACGTTCTGGAGATGGATGCCGCGACAGGCAAGGTCGCGCCGGCGTTCGATCAGGCCAGGCTCGCGGCCGCGCTGGCGAAGGCCAGCGGCAAGCCGGTGGACGCAACGAAATGGCCGCGCCGCGGTTTCGACTTCCACGTGTTGCCGGCCGGCAACCTGGACGTCCAGTTCCATGGCGCGTGGTACCGCTGCGACCTGTCCGGCATCGGCGTCTGCACGCAGCGCAGCAAGCTGCTGAAGACCGGCGACGAACCCGGCGCGCTGTCGCCGAATGGCAAGCTGCTCGCCTTCGTGCGCGACTGGAACCTGTGGGTGCGCGATCTCGGGACCGGCAAGGAAACCCAGCTCACCACCGATGGCGTGAAGGATTACGGCTACGCGACGCAGAACGCGGGATGGATCCACGGCGACGGCGCGATCGTGCGCTGGTCGCCCGATTCGACGAGGATCGCGACCTATCGCCAGGACCAGCGTGGCCTCGGGATGATGTACACGGTCGACACGCGGGTCGGCCATCCGAAGCTCGACGCGTGGCCGTATCCGCTGCCGGGCGACAAGAAGGTGTTCATGATCGAGCCGGTCGTGATCGACGTCGCCACGAAGAAGATGGTGCGGCTGCAGATGGCGCCGGAGCAACGCCTGTCCACCCTCTGTGACACGCTCGCCTGCGACGAGGGCGAGCCGTACACCTGGAGCGACGTGAAGTGGGCGCCGGACGGCAAGACGCTGGCGCTGGTCTCGACGTCGCGCAACCGCCAGCACGAATGGTTCCGCATCGCCAACGCGGAAACGGGCGCGGTGCGGACCGCATTCGAGTTCACCGCCAGCGAGTATTACGAAAGCGGCCACGGCCGCGTGAACTGGCAGTACCTGCCGAAGACGGATCAGGCGATCTGGCCGTCCGAAAAGACCAACTGGGCGAATCTTTATCTATACGATCTGAAAACCGGAAAGCAGGTGCGCCCGATCACGACCGGCGACGGCAATGTCGCCGAGGTGCTGCATCTCGATCGCGCGACGCACACGCTGTGGTTCGTGGGCGTCGGCCGCACCGATGGCGTGAATCCGTATTACCGCCAGTTCTTCAAGGTCGACATCGCGACGGGCAAGACCACGCTGCTGACGCCGGAGAATGCCGACCACACCATCGAGATGTCGCCGGGCGGCAAGTACTTCGTCGATTCGTGGTCGACGCCGACCACGCCGCCCGTGACCGTACTGCGTTCGGCCGACGACGGACACGTGATCGCGACGGTCGCCAAATCCGATATTTCCCGCCTGAAAGCGGCGGGCTGGGTGCCGCCAGTTCCGTTCACAGTAAAGGCGCGCGACGGCAAGACCACGCTGTACGGCTTGATGTTCAAGCCGACCAACTTCGATCCCGCAAAGAAGTATCCGATCGTCGATTACATCTATCCTGGCCCGCAGACCGGTTCGGTCTTCAGCTTCAGCTTCGCGCCATCCATCGGCGACGACCAATCGCTGGCCGAACTCGGCTTCATCGTGGTCGCGATCGACGGCATGGGCACGCCGTGGCGTTCGCGCAGCTTCCATCACTATTGGTACGGCAACATGGGCGACAACACGCTGCCCGACCAGGTCGCCGGCATCAAGCAACTGGCGCAGCGGTATCCGTGGATCGACATCGACCGCGTCGGCATCTGGGGCCATTCCGGCGGCGGCAATGCCACGGCCGACGCGATGTTCCGCTACCCCGACTTCTTCAAGGTCGGCTGGGCCGAAAGCGGCAACCACGACAACCGCAACTACGAAAACGACTGGGGCGAGAAGTACCAGGGCCTGCTGGTGACGAACAAGGACGGCACCACCAATTACGACAACCAGGCCAACCAGTTGATCGCGAAGAACCTGAAAGGACACTTGATGCTGGTGCACGGGCAAATCGACGACAACGTGCCAACCGATGAGACCTACCTCGTGGTGGACGCGCTGATCAAGGCCAACAAGGATTTCGACATGATGATCCTGCCGAACCAGCACCACGGCTACGGCAAGGACACGCCGTACGTGATGCGTCGGCGCTGGGATTACTTCGTGAAATACCTCGCAGGCGATACGCCGCCGCACGAGTTCAAGATGCCGCCGGCGCCCCGTGATTGAACAGGAGCATTGGTCCGCGAAGGACGCGAAGGACGCGAAGAACGCAGAGCAGAAGCATTCGTCCGCGAAGAACGCGAAGAAGGCAGAGCAGGAGCATTGGTCCCCGAAGGACGCGAAGAACGCAAATGAGGAAGGGCAGCTTTCCCCGTCGAACCTCGGTTTCGTATTCGCCGTCATTCCGGGGCTGCCCGCGCTGTTTGCGGGCAGAACCCGACTGCGTTTGCAGGATTGCAAACGCGAACGCCGCAGGCGGCGCGCAGCGCGAGCGCCAAGGATGGCGCGAGTCAATCCAGCTTCTTGGCTTCGTGCATTGCAAAACCTGGATTCCGGGTTCCATCGCCGATGAAGCTGGCGATGGCCCCGGAAGGACGACAGGTTGATGTCTTCCATTCGAAGGAGGGTGACATGAAACTTTCCACGAACCTGTTGAGCGCGGCCGTCCTGGCAGTGATCACGGCGACCGCGTTCGCGCAGCCGTCCGCGCCGCCGTCGGGCATCGAATACCCGGTTGCGCACAAGGACAACACCATCGATACGTACTTCGGCACCAAGGTGCAGGCGCCATACCAGTGGATGGAAAACCTGACGAATCCCCAGCTCAAGACCTGGGTCGAAACCGAAAACAAGCTGACCGACGACTACCTTGCGAAAATCCCGGTGCGCGGCTGGATCCAGCACCGCTTGACCGAACTTTGGAATTACGCGAAGGAAGGCACGCCGGACCAGTTGAAGAACGGCATGCTGTTCTTCGGCCGCAACTCGGGCCTGCAGAACCAGAACGTGGTGTACGTGCAGGATTCGCCGAACGCAAAGCCGCGCGTCCTGATCGATCCGAACGAGCTGTCGCCCGACGGCTCGATCCAGCTCAAGTTCGGCGTGCCGTCGCCGGACGGCAAGTACTACGCCTATGCGCTGTCGAAGGGGGGGTCGGACTGGGAAACGATCCACGTGATGGACGTTGCGACCGGCAAGCAACTGCCGGACACGGTGGATTGGGTGAAGTTTTCCGGCATCGCGTGGACGAACGACAACAAAGGCTTCTTCTATTCGCGCTATCCCCAACCGCCCGGCGGCGAAGCGGCGATCAGCCACGCCGTGGTCGACCAGAAGCTGTACTACCACGCGCTCGGTGCACCGCAGGCCGATGACAAGCTGGTCTACGCGCGCGCGGACCTGCCGCACGCGGGGATCGGCGCAGGTGTAAGCGAAGACGGCCGGTACCTGCTCGTGTTCCTCCAGAACGACACCATCAGCAAGAACGAGTTGTACTACGCCAGGCTCGGCAACCCGGACAAGCCGGACATCACCGCGAAGATCGAGCCGCTGTACACGAAGAACGACGCGGCCTACACGCCGATCGGACACGTCGGCGACACGCTGTACCTCACGACCACGCTGGATGCGCCACGCGGCAAGATCGTCGCGGCGAAGTTCGACGATCCCGATCCCGCGCACTGGCGAACGGTGGTGCCGCAGCAAGGGCCGGGCGACGTGCTCGCCGGAGCGTCGATGGCCGACGGCGACATCGTGGCCAATTACCAGGTGGTCGCCAAGAGCAGGCTCGAGCTGTTCAACACGAATGGCAAGTTGCTGCACACGCTCGACCTGCCGACACTCGGCACGGTGGGCGGTGTGTCGTCGCGCAACGATTCAAAGACGGCGTACTACGCGTTCACGTCCTACCTGTATCCGACCACGATCTACAAGTTCAACGTGGCCGACGGCAAGACCTCGACGTATTTCAAGCCGAACGTGAAGTTCGATCCGACCGCGTACGAGACCAAGCGGGTGTTCTACACGTCGAAGGACGGCACCAGGGTGCCGATGTTCATCGTTGCGAAAAAGGGGATCAAGCTGGATGGCAGCCATCCGACGGTGCTGTATGCCTACGGCGGCTTCGACATCTCGATCACCCCGTACTTCAGCCCGATGCTGCCGGTGTGGCTGCAACTGGGCGGCGTGTACGCCGTCGCCAATCTCCGCGGCGGCGGCGAATACGGGGAGGCGTGGCACCACGCGGGGATGCTGGGCAAGAAGCAGAACGTGTTCGACGACTTCGCCTGGGCCGCGAAATACCTGATCAAGCAGGGCTACACCTCGTCGAAACACCTCGGGATCCAGGGCTATTCCAACGGCGGCCTGCTCACCGGCGCGTCGATCACCCAGCACCCGGACCTGTTCGGCGCGGCCTTCATCGGCCACGGCGTGCTCGACATGCTCCGCTACCAGAAGTTCTCGGGCGGTGCGTTCTGGGTGCCGGAATACGGCAGTTCGGACAACAAGCAGGCGTTCGAGTGGCTGATCAAGTATTCGCCGCTGCAGAACATCCACACGGGCACGTGCTATCCGCCGACCCTGATCACCACGTCGTGGGACGACGACCGCGTGGTGCCGAGCCACGAGTTCAAGTTCGCGGCGAAAATCCAGCAGGCGCAGGGCTGCACCAATCCGATCCTGTTGCAGACGTTCGGCAGTACCAGCCACACCTACATGCCGACCGACAAGCAGATCCGGCAGACGTCCGACGTCTGGGCATTCGAGGCCTACAACCTCGGCATCAGGGAACCACCGGCGGACGGGAATTTCGCGGGCAAGTAATCACGCATGTCGGCATCACCCCTGCCGGAAGTCATGGGTGACGCGAATACCAGCGGCTTACAGAAAATAATTTGACCGCCGTTCATGCTTTTCGTCAACGCAACGATATAACATTGCACCGCCGCGCCACCGCGCCGATACCCTTCGGCTCCCCGGCGGACCGGCAGGGTTTCTTGGTCAATCGGCCGGACGCGCCGGCCCATCTGCAAGAGCACACTCCTCCCTTGCGTTCCAAATCGGCAACTTCGGCGCCACGTCGTGGCGCCACGTGGATCACTGTGCTGGCGACGATGCTGGTGCTGGCGGGCTGCGCGGCCGGCCCGAACTTCAAGCCGCCTGCACCGCCGCAGGTCAGCAGTTACACGTCGCATCCGCTGACCGCGACCGCCGCGACGGCTGGCGCCGCGGGCGGTGCGTCGCAGCGATTCGACGTCGGCGCGGACATTCCGGGCGACTGGTGGACGCTGTTCCATTCGCCCGCATTGAATGCGCTGATCACGCAGGCGCTCGCGCACAACCACGACCTCAAGGCCGCGCAGGCGGCGCTCACGGTCGCGCACGAGGACGTGCTGGCGCAACGCGGGACGTTTTTCCCCAGCGTGTCGGCGGGCTTCAACGCCAGCCGCGCGAAAGCGTCGAACATCCTCGCGCCTGTGCCCAACTTCCCGGCCGTGCCGCAGGAATTCCTCTACGACCTGTTCACCCCGCAGCTTTCGATTTCGTATGCGCCCGACCTGTTCGGACTCAACCGCCGCAACCGCGAATCGCTGAAGGCGCAAGAGCAGGCCGCGCGCTTCCAGATGATCGCGGCATGGACGACGCTCACCAGCAACGTCGTGGTCACCGCGGTCGAGGAAGCCGCGCTGCGCGAGCAGGTGGCAGCGACGGAAAAACTGGTCGCGCTGGAAAAGCACAGCCTCGCGATCCTGCAACTGCGCTTCCAGAGGGGCGACGCCAGCAAACTGGACGTCGCCGCGCAGCAAACGCAACTCGCGCAGGCCGAAGGCACGTTGCCGGCGCTGGTGAAGCAACGGGCCGCGACGCAACACGCGCTGGCCGTGCTGGTCGGCGCGTTCCCCGACCAGTCGCCGGTTGAAACATTCACGCTGGCCGACCTGCATCTTCCGCAAAGCCTGCCGGTCAGCCTGCCCTCGAAGCTCGTCGCGCAGCGACCGGACGTGCGGCAGGCGCGCGCCAACCTGCACGCGGCCAGCGCGGCGATCGGCGTCGCCGCGGCCGAGCGGCTGCCGAACATCGAACTCACCGCCAACGCCGGCAGAACGGCGCTCGCGATCTCGAAGGTGTTCACGTCCGGCACCGGATTCTGGGGCATCGCCGCATCGTTGACGGCGCCGATCTTCGAGGGCGGCCAGCTGCTGCACCAGGAACGCGCGGCGAAGGCCGCGTACGTCGAAGCCGCGCAGCAATACCGCGGCACCGTGCTCACGGCTTTCCAGAACGTCGCCGACACGCTGGTGGCGTTGCAGCAGGACGCGAACGCGCTGCAGGCTGCCGCGACCGCCGCGCATGCGGCGAAAACGACCCTGGATCTCTCGCAACTGCAACTCAGGCACGGCTACATCGGCACGTTCGAATTGCTGGCCGCGCAACAGGCGTACCAGCAGGCGCAGATCGCGCTGGTGCAGGCCGAAGCCAATCGTTTCAGCGACACCGCCGCGCTGTACCAGGCGCTCGGCGGCGGATGGTGGCATCACAAGAACCTTGCGGAAAACCCACAATGAAACTTCAACGATGCGGGCGAGCGGCACGATCGTTGTTCGACCGCGAACACACTCGTCGGCGTTGGCAGGAATCCCCCCTCACCCGCCAAGCGCTGCGCGCTTGTCTCCCTCTCCCCCGTGGGGAGAGGGCTGGGGTGAGGGGGCTGCCGCGCATTGGTTGTTGCATTGGGATTGTCGTCGCGGCGGGCGTGCTCACCGCCTGCTCCGGCAAGCCGCCGGCGCAGGAGTCGTCCACCACACCCCACAACGTCACGCTGACGAAGGAACAGCAACAAAGCATCCGCATTTACACGGTCGAGCCGTCGCAATACCGCACCACGATCACGACCACGGGCGTGGTCGACTTCGACCACGACCGCGCGACCGACATCCTCGCGCCGTTCTCCGGTCCGGTGACGCGCGTGCTCGTGACGCTGGGGCAGCACGTCGCGAAAGGCCAGGCACTGGCCGAAGCCGATTCGCCCGATTTCGCCACCGCGGTCGGCGCCTACCGCAAGGCCATCATCACCGCCAAGGCCGCGGACGCGGTGGCGGCCAACGACCGCGTGCTGTATGCGCACCAGGCGATTTCCCAGCGCGAGAACGCGCAGGCGCAGGCCGACGCGGTAGGCGCCGACGCGGATCGCACCGCGGCGCTGCAGGCGCTGGTCGCGCTGCACATGGATCCGAAGACGATCGCGGACATTCGTGCCGGCAAGCAGGTGACGCATGGCCAAGGCGTGATCCGCGCGCCCATCGCCGGCACGGTCGTCCAGAAATCCATCGCGCCGGGGCAGACGCTCGCGGCCGGCACGACGCCGTGCTTCACGATTGCCGACACGTCGAAGATGTGGGTGATGGCGCAGGTATTCGGCGACGACGTCACCCGCGTCCGGACAGGCGATCCGGCCAGCGTCGTGCTGGGCGATGGCGGCAAGCCGGTGAGCGGCACGGTGACCAACGTCGGCGCGGTGGTCGACCCCGACACGCGTTCGGTGAACGCGCGGGTGCGCGTGGACAACCCGCACGGCGCGCTCAAGAAGCAGATGTACGTGACCGTGCACATCCAGTCGCGCAGCGAATACAAGGGCCTGCTGATCCCGGTTTCCGCGGTGTTGCGCAACGATGAGAACCTGCCGTTCGTTTACGTCGTTGAACCGGACGGCAGCTACGCGCGGCGCTCGGTCTCGCTCGGCACCCGCGTGGGCGACCGCTACGTGATTCCGGAAGGCGTCCACCCCGGCGACAAGGTGGTGGTGGAAGGCTCGATCTTCCTGAACTTCATTCAGTCGCAATGAACCAGCCGCTTCCGCCCAACGACGCACCGCGCAAGGCGTCGGTGATCAACCGCATCATCGCGTTCGCGCTGGAGCAGCGGCTTCTGATCGTGCTGCTGTCGCTCGGGATGGCCGGGGCCGGCGTGTGGGCCTACCAGGTCCTGCCGATGGACGCCTATCCGAACCTGTCGCCGCCGATGGTGGAAATCATCACCCAGTGGCCGGGCCATTCGGCGGAGGAAGTCGAGCGCCTGATCACGGTGCCGGTCGAGCTCGGGATGAACGCGATCCCCGGCCTCGTCACCAAGCGTTCGATTTCGCTGTACGGCCTGTCTGACGTCACGCTGACGTTTTCGGACAACACCGACCACTATTTCGCCCGCCAGCGCGTGTACAACCGCCTGCCGGGGATCACTTTGCCCAGCGGCGTGTCGCCTTCGATCTCGCCGATGTCGCCGCCATCGGGCCTGGTGTACCGCTACGTGCTGCAAAGTTCCGATCGCTCGCCGATGGAACTGAAGACGCTGGAAGACTGGGTGATCGCGCCGCAGTACCGTTCGGTGCCCGGCGTCGCCGACGACTCCGCGTTCGGCGGCGGAAACATGCAATACCAGGTGTTGCTGAACCCGGTGAAGATCGCCGCGCTCGGGCTGTCGGTGTCGCAAATCGAGGCGTCGCTCGCTGCCAACAACAGCAACGCGGGCGGCGGCTTCTACCAGCAGGGCGGGCAGTTCTTTTACGTGCGCGGCCTGGGCCGCATCAAGACTTTGCAGGACATCGGCAACATCGTGCTGGCGGTGCACAACGGCACGCCGGTTCTGGTCAAGGACGTCGCCCAGGTGAAGATCGGCATCGCGCCGCGCCTCGGCGAATTCGGTTTCATGGGCGACAACGACGCGGTGGAGGGCGTGATCCTCGCGCTGACCGGCAGCAAGACCGAGGACGTGCTGAAGCTGGTCGAAGCCAAGACGAAGGAACTCAACGACACGATCCTGCCGAAGGACGTGAAGATCCATCCGTTCTACGACCTCACCACCCTGATCAACGAGACCAAGGGCGTGGTGATGCACAACCTCACGATCGGCCTGGTGCTGGTGATCGTGGTGCTGGTGTTCTTCCTGTACGACATCCGCGCCGGATTGATCGTCGCGGTCACGGTGCCGCTGGCGCTGCTGTTCGCGTTCCTGTGCCTCGAACTCAAGAACGCATCCGCCAACCTGCTGTCGATCGGCGCGGTTGATTTCGGCATCCTCGTCGACGGCGCGATCTTCATGGTCGAGAACATCTTCCGCGAACTCGCCGCGCGGCGCGGCACCGAGTACCGGATCAACGAAGTGATCCTCGCGGCGGCGGCCGAGATCGACCGTCCGCTGGTGTATGCCGTCGCGGTGATCGTCGCGAGCTTCCTGCCGATCTACTTCCTCAGCGGTCCGTCCGGGACGCTGTTCAAGCCGATGGCCGACACCATGATCTTCGCGCTGATCGGTTCGCTGATCGTCACGTTGACCCTGTTGCCGGTGCTGTGCGCGGTGTTCATGCGCAAGGGCGTGCGCGAGCGCCGCAACGTGATCTACGAGAAATTCAAGGCGTGGTACGTGCGCGTGCTCGAGCATGCGCAACGCGTGCCATGGATCGTGACGGCGGCGTCGGCCGTGCTGCTCGGACTGGCGTTCCTGATGATGCAGGGCATCGGCGCCGAGTTCATGCCGAACCTCGACGAGGGCGCGCTGTGGGTGCGCGCGACCATGCCGTACACGATCTCGTTCCAGAAGGCATCGGAGATCTCGCCCGAAATCCGCAAGGTGCTGCGCTCGTTCCCGGTCGTCACCACCGTCACGAGCGAACTGGGCCGCCCCGACGACGGCACCGATTCCACCGGCTTCTTCAACGACGAGTTCTTCACGGGCCTGAAGCCGTATTCGCAATGGCGCGGCAAGTACCGCACCAAGCAGGAACTGATCGACGGGATCAACGCCGAACTGACGCAGAAATTTCCGGGCATCCAGTTCAACTACACCCAGCCAGCCGAGGACGCGGTCGATGAGGCCGAGACCGGCCTCAAGAGCGCGCTCGCGGTGAAGCTGTACGGCCCCAGCCTGCAGGTGCTGCAGAAGGAAGGCAAGGCGATCAAGGCGGTGATGGAGAAGGTGCGCGGCATCACCGACATCACGCTGGTGCACGAACTCGGCCAGCCGAACCTCGCCATCGACATCGACCGCGCGAAGATCGCGCGCTACGGGCTGAACGTCGACGACATCAACAACCTCATCAACGCCGCGATCGGCGGCGATGTCGCGACCCAGGTGGTGCAGGGCGAGAAGCAATTCGACCTGGTCGTACGCCTGCAGAAGCAGTTCCGCAACACGCCCGAGGAGATCGGCGACATTCCGGTGGCGACCCCGGGCGGACAGGAGATTCCGCTCAAGGAGCTGGCCAGCATCAAGGTCGAGAACGGCGCGTCGTTCATCTACCGCGAAAACAATTCGCGCTACATCGGCGTGCAGTTCTCGGTGCAGGGCCGCGACCTTGCCGGCGCGGTGAACGACGCGATCCGGCAGGTCTCGCGGGATGTGAAGCTGCCGCAGGGCTATCGGCTGGAATGGGGCGGCGAATACAAGGAATACACCGCCTCGCGCGCGCAGATGCGGGTGATCCTGCCGCTGACGGTCATCGTGATCTTCGGGCTGCTGTTCGTGCTGTACGGGAACTTCAAGTTCCCGTTGATCACGGTCGTGGGTGTGCTGCTGTCGGCGCCGATCGGCGCGGTGTTCGCGATGTGGGTCACCGGCACGCCGTTCTCGGTATCGTCCGGCATCGGCTTCATCGTGCTGTTCGGCGTGTCGGTGCTGACCGGCGTGGTGTACATCTCCTGCGTCAACGAATTGCGGCTCGGCGGCATGGAGATGGTGCGCGCGGCGCACGAAGCGGCGGTGCTGCGCCTGCGTCCCATCGTGATGACCGCGCTGGTCGCGGCACTCGGCCTGCTGCCGGCCGCGGTCGCCTACGGCGTCGGCACCGATTCGCAGCGGCCCTTCGCGCTGGTCATCGTCGCCGGCATGATCTCGCGGCTGGTGATCGGCATCTTCCTGATGCCGGCGCTGTACAAGCTGGTCGCGCGCGAGGGCGATCGCTTGCAGGTGTGAGCGCAAGACGTCATTCCCGCGAAAACGCGAACCCAGTGTCTTTGTCGTAACTCTGTTACGTGCAAAGACACTGGATTCCGGGTCCCCACGCCGTGAACCTGGCGTGGGTCCCGGAATGACAATGAAAAGTTCTTGCGGAACGCTACGCGAGCGGGCCACGTTATCCACGGGTCGCGTGCGCTTTCGCGGTGTGCCGTCGCGCCTGAACATGTCGTGACATCGTAGCTGTCGACGTTGCGACCGTGCAGCGTGGTCGGCGTATCCTGTGAATCAAGGGAATGAAACTCGTGCCGTTGTCACGAGGGAGCCGCAGCAGATGTCACCGTCCACACATGCAAATACGCCAGACGCAAATTGTCCGGCGAACCCCGATCGCCGGCAGGCGCAGGCCGCGGAACGCGAATCGGCGAAGGAAGAATGCGAGCGCTTGCTCGACAAGGAACTCATCGAGACGTTTCCCGCCAGCGATCCACCGTCGTGGACCATGGGCGGTTCGCACGTGAGTACGTTGCGTCATTGAGCCCACGTGGGTGATACGCAAAAAGACGGGCGCCTTGCGGCGCCCGATGAGTTTGCCAATGCAAGCCTGCTCAGAAGCGGTATTCCGCAATGACCGAGTAGAGCTTGGTGTCGACGTTGAAGTGGTGCTTGTTGAGCTTGTAATAGTCAAAATTCACGCCGACGCTCCAGTGGCGATCGATGTCCACCCCGGTGCCGGCACCCGCGTACCCGTTCAGTCCGTACTCGCTGCCGGACAGGTGCGTTCCATCGGCGAAGTCGGCGTGGCCGTCGACGGTCCATCCGAAAAAGCCGGCACGTGCCGAGATGTACCACTTTTCGGCCGGATTGAAATGACCGTTGAGCCCGGCCGTCCAACCCTTTCCGGAAATGCGCGCGCTGTCGCCCATGCCATCGTTGGCGCTGACGCCGCCCAGGTCGACGTACCCGGCCTCGAAACCGATGAACTGCGAGCGCCAGCCGCCGTTGATCTGGAAACCGGTGTCGGATTCCTTGCCCAAGTTTGTGCCTTCGAACGAAGCCGTGTAATGCGCACCACCAACGCCGCCGTTGACGAACCAGCCGGTGACGTCTGCCGCCTGTGCGTTGCTTCCCACGCACGCAGCAGCGACGAGCAGCGCAAGCGCTGCAGGTTTCTTGTACATGTTGTACTCCCCGTTTCAGTTTGAGACGTTCCGGTGTTGCGCCGGAACCGCCATCGCCCTCTGCAATGGCGCGCGGGATTGTAAAAGTGAACGGGGTGTGGGTAAACCCGCGCCGTGTGATCCGGCAAAAAAACCCGCGGCGGGCGCGGGGTTTTTTTATGCGAGATACATTGGTGCCCGGGAGAGGACTCGAACCTCCACGGTTTTACCCGCTAGTACCTGAAACTAGTGCGTCTACCAATTCCGCCACCCGGGCAGGGTCGGGCCTTCGGTGCCGGGCCCAAGCGAGCCGCGTACGATAACCCTGCGCGCGCCAGGCTGTCAATCTGCCGGACGTCATTTCGACAACGCCGTGCTGAAACGCTGCGCGATTGGTGCTAGCGTGTGATCGGTTACCAGAGGGTCTCGACATGAACAAGCGGCTCATCGGTTCCATTGCAGCGGGTGCGTTGACGGCGTTGCTCGCGGTACCCGTTTTCGCGGCCCTGAATCCCGGCGCCAAGGCACCCGATTTCACGGCGACGGCAAGTCTCGCGGGCAAGGACTTCACCTTTTCGCTGAAGCAGGCGCTGGCGAAAGGTCCGGTCGTGGTGTACTTCTTCCCGGCGGCCTACACCGGCGGCTGCGATCTCGAGGCGCACACCTTCGCGACCGACAAGGCGAAGTTCGTGAAAGCCGGCGCAACCATCATCGGCGTGTCGGCAGATTCCGTCGCGCGGCTCAACCAGTTTTCTTCCGACCCGAAATACTGCGCCGGCAAGTTCCCGGTGGCTTCCGATCCCGACGGCAAGGTCGCGGCGCAATACGGCCTCAAGATGATCCCGCCGCAGAAGGGCGTCATCGACGTACGCGGCCAGCCGGTGACCCACGGCTTTTTTCCGCGCACGACGTTCGTGATCGATCGCGAAGGCAAGATCGTCAAAGTGCTGTCCTCGAAGGCCGATCACCTGACGCCCGATCAGCACGTGAAGGATTCGCTGGCGATCGTCGAACACCTGCAGGCGAACAAGGGCCTGTAATCGCCGGCGGCGCTTGCTTTCGCGACGCCGCTCCGCGACGCTGGCGCCATGCCCAGACGCCAGCGTCCCCCGTCCCGCTCCGCGCGCAAGCCGCGTGCGGCATCCAGCAAACGCAAGAACACGCCGGCACCACGCGGCAAACCAGGGCCGAGCCATCCGCCTGCGCAGAAGCACGGTCACAAGCACGCGGCGGGATTCACCGATCCGCACGCCGAGCGCGAGGCGCAGCGTTACGAGCATCCGATCCCGAGCCGCGAGGCGATCCTCGCGCTGCTGGCCGAGCGCGGCAGCCTGCTGCGCATCGATGACATCGCGACCGCGCTTGGCATAGATGATGGCCTGCGCCGAGAGGCGCTCGACAAACGCCTGCGCGCGATGCTGCGTGATGGCCAGTTGCTGCAGAGCCGTCGCGGCGGGCTCGCGCCGGCCGAACGGATCGGCCTGATCGCGGGTACGGTGCTCGCCAACGCCGAGGGCTATGGCTTCCTGCGCCCCGACGAAGGCGGAGATGACCTCTATTTGTCGCCGGCGCAGATGCGCCAGGTGCTGCATGGCGATCGCGTCCTGGCGTCGGTGGTCGGCGTCGATCGCCGCGGCCGGCAGCAGGGTGCGATCCGCGAAGTGCTGGAGCGCCGCGCGCCGCGTCTGGTCGGCCGGGTGGTCGAGGCGCAGGGCGTGGTGGTGGTCGATCCCGACGACCGGCGCCTGCACCAGGACGTGCTGATTCCGCCGGATGCGCGCAACGGCGCGCGCGCGGGTCAGATCGTCGTTGCGGAAATCACCGAACCGCCGACGGAACAGCGCGGGCCGATCGGCCGCATCGTCAGCGTGCTGGGCGAACGCCTGCAGCCGTCGCTGATCGTGGAGATGGCGATCGAAAGCCACGGCCTGCCGCACGTATGGCCACAGGACGTGGTCCGCGAATCCGAAGCCGTCGAGCCGAACGTGACGGATACGGAATACGCAGGGCGCGTGGATCTTCGCAACGTGCCGCTGGTCACGATCGACGGCGCCGATTCGCGCGACTTCGACGACGCCGTGTATGCCGAGCCCGTGCGCGGCGGCGGTTTCAAGCTGATCGTCGCGATCGCCGACGTGTCGCATTACGTCGAACCGGAAACGGCACTGGACACGCAGGCCTACGAACGCGGCACGTCGGTGTATTTCCCGGGTTTCGTGGTGCCGATGCTGCCCGAGACCTTGTCGAACGGCATCTGTTCGCTCAATCCGGACGTCGACCGGCTGTGCATGGCCTGCGAGATGCGCGTCGGTCCGCAAGGCGACGTCACGCGCGCGAAATTCTATCCCGCGGTGATGCGCTCCCACGCGCGGCTCACCTATGACCAGGTATGGCAGGCGATCGGGGAACGCGACGCCGGCACGCGCCGCGCGTTCGGCAAGCTCCTGCCGCACATCGACAACCTGCACGCGCTGTACAAGGCTTTCGCGGCAGCCCGTCGGCGGCGCGGCACCATCGATTTCGAGACCGGCGAGGTCGATTACCGGCTGGACGAGCAGGGCAACGTCGTGTCGCTGGGCGCGCACCCGCGCAATGACGCGCACAAGCTGATCGAGGAGTGCATGGTCGCGGCCAACGTGCAGGCGGCGAGGTTCCTCGCCAAGAAGAAGATTCCCGCACCGTTCCGCGTGCACGCGCCGCCGCCGGCCGACAAATACGAAGACCTGCTCGCGTTCCTGCGCGAATACAAGTTGAAGCTGCCGCCGGTCACCGAGGTGAAGCCGCGCGACTTCGCGGCGTTGCTGCAGCGCGTGGCGAGTCGCCCCGACGCCGAACTGTTCCGCAGCGTGCTGCTGCGCGCGCAAAGCATGGCGAGTTACCTGCCATCCAACCACGGCCACTTCGGACTCGCGCTCGACGCCTACGCGCATTTCACATCGCCGATCCGGCGCTATCCAGACCTGCTGGTGCACCGCGCGATCCGCTACGCGCTGGCGGGCGGCAAACCCGCGGCGTACCTCTACACCGAAAGCAAGATGGCGGGCATGGCCGCGCACTGCTCGCGCACCGAACGGCGTGCCGAGGAAGCCGAGCGCGACGTGGACGAACGCTACAAGTGCGCGTGGATGGAACAGCACGTCGGCGCGGAGTTCGACGGCATCGTCACCGGCGTCACCTCGTTCGGCCTGTTCGTCGAATTGACCGAGTCGAAGGTATCGGGGCTGGTGCACATCACCCAGTTGCGCAACGACTACTACCACTTCGACGCGCGCCGCCACGAGTTGCGCGGCGAGCGCACCGGATCGGTGTTCCGGCTGGGCGACGCGGTGCGCGTGCAGGTGCTGCGCGCCAGCATGGAAGACCGCAGGATCGATTTCAGGATGGTGCGTGATGACGACAAACCAATGTCGGGCGAAAGACATCACCGTCGTCGTTGAATGTTTGTCGTCGATCCGGACGCCGCGCAGCGGCGATCCGGAATCCATTTTGATCTTGCTGGTGTTGTCACACGCGACAATGGATTCCGGGTTCCGTTCGCGGTGAATCTGCGAACGGCCCCGGAATGACGAGAGAGAAACCGTTGGACGTGGTTGAAAGTACCATGACCGAATCCTGGATCATCGGCATCAATCCGGTCGAAGGCGCGCTCGCCAACGATCCGTCGCGCGTGCGCGAGGTGCTGGTCGAGCAGGGCACGCACAATCCGCGCATCGCCGCGCTGGTCGACGAAGCCAGGCGCCTCGGCGTGCGCGTGCACACGCGTCCGCGCGCGATGCTGGATCGCGTGTCCGGGCATGCACGACATCAGGGCGTGGCGGCGAATTACGAGATTCCAGCGGCGAAGTCCGAGCACGATCTCGCGGCCCTGCTGGATGCGGACGATGCACTGTTCCTTGTGCTGGACGGCGTCACCGATCCGCACAACCTCGGCGCCTGCCTGCGCAGCGCGGCGGCGGCGGGTGCGACGGCGGTGGTGGTGCCGAAGGACCGTGCGGTCGGCATGACGCCGGTCGTGCGACGCGCGTCGGCGGGCGCGGTCGACCGGGTGCCGCTGATCGAGGTAACCAACCTCGCGCGCGCGCTGCGCGAAATGAAGGATGCGGGCGTGTGGCTCACGGGTCTCGCCGGTGACGCCGAAGCGTCGCTGTACGATGTCGACCTCGCAGGGCGCGTCGCGCTGGTGATGGGTGGAGAAGGCGAAGGCATGCGGCGCCTGACCCGGGAAGCCTGCGACCACCTCGCGCGCATCCCGATGCCGGGCGCCATGGAAGGCTTGAACGTGTCGGTGGCAGCGGGAATCGCCCTGTTCGAAGCGGTGCGGCAACGCGGAGGCAAACCATGAGCGTCCATTTCTACTGGCCCACGATCGTCGGCCTCGTCGGCATGGTCGTGACGCTGCTCGCTTATTTCCTGCTGCAGGCGCGCCGGCTGCACGGCAACGGCATCATCTACCAGTTGATGAACGCGCTCGGCTCCGCCGCGATCATCGTGTCGCTGATCTACGCGTTCAACCTGCCCGCGATGGTCCTGGAAGTCGCGTGGCTCGCAATCAGCATCTACGGCATTGCGGTGGGTCGGCGCCGCGGACCTGCTTAGATTCCTGGAGCAGATCACTGCGCCAAGGAAGTTCTGATTGGCTCTTCATCGCGGGGCTGCCCGCGCCGGCTGCTTTCCTTTAATGAGCAGTCCTCTCTTTGCTTGTCATTCCGGACGCGCGAAGCGCGATCCGGAATCGGTTTCGATCGCGCGTGGATGGTCCCTAACCGACAGACTCACGCCATCCTTGGCGCTCGCCCTTTGGGCCGCCGGCGGCGTTCGCATTTGCAATTCCCGGATCAAGTCCGGGACAGGCTCTGCAAACGCAGTCGGGTTCGACCTGCGAGAAGCCGCAGGCCGCCCCGGAATGACGGGCGCTGACAGAGCTTGCCAGGGGGCTCAACGTTTCGATGACGCTCGTTTGGTCGCGCGCTTCTTCCCCCGCTTCGCCTTTCGCGACGCATCGCGCCGCTCCTCGCGGAACGCCGAGTTGTACGCGGCGATTTCGCTGCGCAGCGTCTTCGACGCGCCCGGCAGCCTGCCCGCGTCGATCGCCTTCTCCATGCGCTGCATCAAATCCCAGTCGTGGTAATCGCGATATGGCTTCAGGTCCAGATCGTCCGGCACCTTCTTCAACCGCTCATCGCCCACGCTCTTGACGTACTTCTGCATGAAGCGGTCGTACGCGCGCCAGGAAATCTTCTGGGCGCGAACCGCGGCTTCCTCGGCGCGCGTCGCGATCTGGTGCGCGTGCAGGTAGTGCAGGTCCAACTGGTCGATCAGCGTCTTCTCGACTTCCTCGTGCATGATCAGGAAACGGTCGACTTCGATGGTGCGCCCGCGGTACGTGAAGCTGGTCGGCAGGTGGCGGTCGATGTAGATGGTCTTGCCGTCCATGCTGTAGCCCGCGAGGTAGGGCACGTCGTGGCTGCGATCGAGCTTCTTGACGCGGCGCAGGATCGCGTCGAGCGCACGGTCCAGCATCAGGCTGGACACGAACCAGTTCGGCGTATGCAGCTTGGTGTGCGGCGCATCGGGATGGGTGGCGCGGTCGAAGTGCATGGCGGAATGCTCCGGAAGGGATCGCGTGCAGCATACGCCGCTTCCGCCGCACGGCGCGAATCGCGGCTCGCCGCTATGCTGCGCTTTTGCATCCGACGCGCGATGGACAAACGCTACCGACGCATCTACGCCGCGATCGCCGCGATTCCAGCGGGACGCGTTGCGAGCTACGGCCAGATCGCTGCGCGTGCGGGCCTGCCGGGCCGCGCGCGGCTGGTCGGCGCCGCGCTGCGTGACACGCCGGACGGCATGGAGCTGCCATGGTTCCGCGTGCTGCATTCCGATGGCACCATCGCATTGCCGCGCGGCAGCCGCGGATTCCGCGAACAGTCGCGGCGCTTGCGCGCCGAGGGCGTGGACGTGCGCGATGGCCGCGTGCCGATGCAGGCGTTCGGACTCGCCCACGACTTGGACCGCGCGCTGTGGAGCCTGGATTGAGCGCAACAAGCTTGACGGTTTCTATAGTGGCCGGTCTAATAAGCGGTTCGTGACCGCCCGCCGCGCAACGCGGCAACCGCAAGGGGTTCCAGGTTTGGCCAGGTAGCTCAGTTGGTAGAGCAGAGGACTGAAAATCCTCGTGTCGGTGGTTCGATTCCGCCCCTGGCCACCATTTTGCGCAAGTATTCATCCCTGAGACTCCTCCGTTCGGCGTCCTGCCTCACCCTCGCCATGTGCGCGCGATGCACCCCGGCATCGCGCAAACGCACATGGCTCGACCATGGTGCTCGCCCTCCGGGCCGGCTTCGCCGTTCGCGCGCGCTCCCGGCGCGCACAGTCCGCCCCTGGCCACCACTTTCCCCGCGGATCGAACTGCTATCCTCCCCTCTTGCTGGGACGAACCCTGGCCTGCAGGTAGCATTTCGAATCCGTGCCACAAGTGATCACGAAGGAGTGATGCGTCATGACACCACTGGACAAGCCCATCAAGCGTGCGCTCACGGTAGGCGACAAGACCTACACGCTGGTGATCGACCCCGAAGGACTGAAGCTCACCGAAAAAGGTCACCGGCGCGGAGTCGAACTGCGCTGGAAGGATTTGCTGAGCGGCGACGCCGGCCTGGCTGCGGCATTGCAGGCGTCTGTCGCAACCAAAGGAGAGTGACGCAGGCGCGTCGTCCGATAGAGCAACTTCTGAGTTCGACCCATTGCGGCCGGTCGCGACGGTGCCCCCTACGATCGCTACGCAAGAGAAAACTGCCTCCGCCAAATCGGCAACTTTGCGAAGCGAAAGGATGCATCTACAGCAGTTTCAGGTCCGCCTCACTCGGGAATCCCCTTTCGGTTGCTCCGTGCGACCCAAGCCTTGATTCCCCCGACGAAGTCCCACACGTCACCTTGTTCTGGATGTACGTATCCAGGCTCGCTGGGGTCGTCTCCCATCTTTTCAAAAATCGTCAGCAGCCATGTCGATTTGCTGGCACCCGCACCAAGTGCCGGCAGCCACGACTCCAGCTCTCCCCGATCCACGACAAATACCCCGTATTCAGCCAACTGAGAGAACAAGTTACGACAGGCTTCTTGATCTTGAGTTGATAAGAGAGCAACGCCGCCCTCTCGCTTCATATCTTTCTTGGTCGCCTCAAATGCCTTCAGAAGAGCGCAGCGTTCCGCTTGAAGACCAGGGTGGCTCAGCGGAGGAATGAACGCGCCTTGCAGCGGTTTGCTCCAAACAGCTCCACCTTCCTTCAGCACATCAATGTCGACAATGCCTGCAGCCGGGATACCAAGCTCTCGGAGAGGCTTTACGATGTCCCAAACAGTCTGCTTGTTCTGAGCGTTCAAAAAAAGGCAACCGGTGATTCCACGCGGATCATTTTTGGCGAGCAGTCTCTCATTGATTTCCTGATAGAAGGCTCGGTCGGCATCACCCTCGGTCACTACCACGGCGTTGTAGAACAATGCATTTAGCACGCCGACCGATCGTAGCAACGGATTGCGCATCAGTGGAGCGAGCGTCTGACTGTGAAGCAATCGAGCTGTAGCGGTTTCATAGTCGTAAGTGAGCCGTACGATATTGACCCCCGCACCTGATTGAACGCAGCCCATAAGAAAGCTTGCGCTATGCGTCGATACGAAGAGACGACGATTGGTCGTCGCCAAAGCCGACGCAACCTCCTTTCCGAGTTTGTAGCTCAAGGCCGGGTGCAGAAATGCTTCCGGCTCGTCAAGCAGCGTTACCTTCGGATCGCCCGAAATTATCGTTGAAAGCATTCCGACGAATGCCTTTACGCCATCGCTTGCATCAACTAGTAGAGTAGCATCGCTATGGAATTTTTGGGCCCTTGAGTCCCATCCCTTCTCTTCAGCCTCATCCTCAGGAGCTCTTGCAGAGAGCCGAAATCGGAGTTCCCCGATATTGGTTGGATCCACCACGAGGTATTTTTCAAACGCTTCATAAACGGTTTTGCGAAGCCTACCGCGGGCAGCATTATTGGCAAAGAGATGGGCTATATGGTTTGGTGCCGTTTTTTGTAAGTCTCCGGCCTTCTGAGGGTTAGCAAGCGCCAATCTATTCGTTCCGTCCAGTTTGAGAGTGAATAGCGAAAGAAACATTGCATAACGCGTCCGGTTGGAGTTTGGGTTTTGCGCTTCCTGAAGCAGAATTGGCTTATGAATTTGGGTTCGGACCGTCGAGTTGTTCTGCGGATTCAGCTTGCTGATGAGCACGTGGTCGGGCTGTACGGACTCTTGCAGCGTTGGGTCAACCACAAGCGCGTTCAGCTCCTTTTCAATAGCTTCCTTAGTCCATGCATCGAATTCGATAGCCTTGACCACCAGTCCCTTGGAAGGCTGCGAACTCCTGATCCAGTTCTCGATTTCTTGAAGTGCGCGAGACTTTCCGCTGTTGTTGGGGCCAACAAAGACTGTTACTGAGGACAAATCCACGTCACGCGAAGCTTGATGCGGTGTTGAGCCTGCGACCATTGTCATGCGCTTTAACAATTGGGATCCTCCGTCTCACGGCTCCGCTGAGTGTAATGTGAACCCTCTTGTTTATCTCGACCGGCAGTTTTCCGGAAGCGCGATCCCCGCGGCGACCGACCGCTCTGGCCGCTTATTGCCATCCCTGCGGCGCGTGCAGTTCCGCGCTCGACGGTTCGGGCACGCACACGCTGGCGGACGTCGGACTAGCCCGACACCCGCGTAGCAGCGCTGCTCTACTCTGCCTCAGGATTTCGCTTTTCGCGATTCCAAACTAACCGGCTTCTTCCCCGCGGCTTTCAGCTTCGCATTCAATGCAGAAAGCTCGGTCGTCTTCAGCGCATCCCACTTCTGCAACGAGGCGTCCAGCAGCCCGCTTAGCCTGGTGTAGCCGGTCTGCGCATCTTGCGAAGGCGCGGCATCGGCGCCGTCGACCGCGCGCATCAGTGAGCCGAAGGCGAACTCGAGGTAGCGGAAGTTCTGGACGTTGTTCGGCGGTTTGGCGAATGCGTTGTACGGATTGGAGACGTGCACGAGGTCGCCCGCGGCGACGACTTGCGCGTCCAGCGCGTCGATCGACTTCAGCAGATCGCCGCTCGCGCCCTTGCGCGCCTTCTCCAGTTCCCCGTGCAACCTGTTGACCTCGCCGTACGCAACGGCCAGCTTGGCGCGTTCGGCTTCGACCTTTTGTGCCAACCGGAACTGCTGCACGTAGGCGTCTGCGGGGATCGTGACGCGCGGATCGTGCACGACGGTCACGGGTTCGCTGAAGGTTTGTCCATCGACGGTGAGCTTGACGGTGTACTGCCCGGGCGGCGCCCACACGCCGTCGGAGTAGGCGTCGCCGTGCGACAGTGCCGCGGGTTCCGCATAGCGCAGCGGCCACACGAAGCGATGCAAGCCAGGCGTGGTTTTCAGCACGACGGGCTCACGGAACCAGTCCGGCGTCATGTTGATCTTCGCGAGGTCGGGTTTGGGCGCCTTGTCGGCGCTGGAATAGCTGCGCACCAGCTTGCCGTTCGCGTCGTAGATCGAAAGCTCGATCGGCTTTGCCGGCGTCGCCGCCAGCGAGTAATCGATGTACGCGCCCCACGGCGGATTCTCGGCGGTCGGCTCGTCCCTGGGCATCGGCGTGCCGGTGAACATCGGCATGCGCACGCGATACGCGACGGCGGGCTTGTACAGGCGCGTGGCCCACGTCGCGGGATACGCCGCCAACTGCCGCAGCGCCGAGATGTCGTCCATGATCCAGAAGCCGCGGCCGTGCGTCGCGATCACCAGATCGTCGTTCTTGACGTCGATGTCGCGCACCGACACGCGCGGCAGGTTCTGTTGCAGCGAATGCCAGTGACCGCCGTCGTCGAACGACACGAAGATGCCGAAGTCGGTGCCGGCGTACAGCAGGCCGCGCTTCACGGGGTCTTCGCGCACCACGTCGACGAAATCGCCGTCGGGAATGCCGTTGACGATCAATTGCCAGCTCTTGCCGCCGTCGGTGGTGCGGTAGATGTAGGGCTTGCGGTCATCGAGCCGGTGGCGATCGACCGACGCGAACGCGGTGTTCTCATCGAAATGCGACGGCTCGATGCTGCCGACCTTGGACCACGCGGTGAGTTGCTTCGGCGTGACGTTGCTCCAGTGCGCACCGCCGTCATTGGTGCGCCAGATCAGGCCGTCGTCGGTGCCGACCCACAGCAGCCTGGCGTCCAGCGGCGACGATCCGATCGAATACACCACGCCGCGGCGTGGACCCTGTTGCAGATTGTCGGCAACGGTCGACGCGTCGAGCGTCGCCGGCACGGCGGGATCGGGGCGCGACAGGTCGGGGCTGATCGCGGTCCAGTGCTCGCCGCCGTCGGTGGTCTGCCACAACCGCTGGTTGCCGAAATACAACGTGTTCTTGTCGACCGCGTTGAACGCCAGCGGCAGCGTCCAGGTGTGGCGATAGATGTCCGGATCGGCCAGCGTGGGATCGACGTCGCGCGTCTGCTTGGTCTTGAGGTCCAGTTTCTCGACCGTGCCGCCGTACACGATGTCCGGGTCCTTCGGGTCGGGCGCGATCATGCCGCTCTCGCCGCCCGCGGTGACCTCGTGGAACTGCATCATGTTGATCGTGGGGTAGTAGGTCGAGCGGCTGGGCACGGCCGCCGCGCCGGAATCCTGCTGCGCGCCGTACACGCGATACGGGAAACGGTTGTCGGTGCTGACGTGGTAGATCTGCGCGGTCGGCTGGTTGTACCAGCTCGACCACGTCCTGCCGCTGTTGACCGTGATGCTCGCGCCCTGGTCCGAACCCATGATCTGGCGCGCCGGATCACTCGGGTCGATCCACAGTTCGTGGTAGTCGTCGCCGGTCGGATCGCCCTTGACCGGGATGAAGGTCTTGCCGCCGTCGTCGGAGCGCAGCTCGATGGTGTTCATCGCATAGATGCGGTCGGGGTTCTTGGGATCGGCGGTGATCTGCCCGAAATACCAGCCGCGCTGCCAGATGCGCGGATCGCTGCTCATCTTCTTCCAGGTCTTGCCGGCGTCGTCGGAGCGGTACAGGCCGCCATCGTCGGCATCGACGATCGCGTAGATGCGGTCGGGCGCCGCGGCGGAAATCGCGATCCCGATCCGGCCGAGACCCTTGGACGGGAAGCCGTTGCCCTGGATGTGCGTCCAGGTGCTGCCGCCGTCGGTGGACTTGTACAGGCCAGAGCCCGGCCCGCTCGACGGCGGATAGATGTTCCACGGCGGACGGCGCGTCTGCCACAGCGACGCGTAGATCACCTTGGCGTCGCCGGGCTTGAAGATGATGTCGATCGCGCCGGTGTTGTCGTTCGGGCCCAGCACCTTCTTCCAGGTCTTGCCGCCGTCCAGCGAGCGGAATACGCCGCGCTCGGCGTTCGGACCATACGGATGGCCGAGCACCGCAGCGAACACGCGGTTCGGGTTGTGCGGATCGACGCGGATCATCGCGATCTGCTGCGAATCGGTGAGCCCGATGTGCGTCCAGGTCTTGCCGGCATCGACGGACTTGTACATGCCGTCGCCCTGCACGATGTCCGAGCGCATGTCGGATTCGCCGGTGCCGACGTAGATGATGTTCGGGTCGGAGGGCGCGACCGCGATCGCGCCGATCGACTGCACGGGCTCGTTGTCGAAGATCGGTTGCCAGGTGCGGCCGGTGTCGCGGGTTTCCCACACGCCGCCGTCGACCGAACCCATGTAGAAGTGCGTCGGCTGCCCCGGCACGCCGGTGACCGCGAGCGTGCGGCCGGCGCGGAACGGGCCGATCATCCGCCAGTGCAGCGCGCCCCAGGTCGAAGTGCCGGCGTCATGCATTGCGGGCGCGGCGAATGATGCGGGCGCCGATGCCGCAAGCGCGAGGCTGGTGGCGGCGAACAGCACGGTCAGACGGTGGTGCACGGACATGGGCGGCGACTCCGGGCGCGGACGATCCCGGAATCATAGCGTGCGGGTCGCGCCGGTCATGTGAGGAAAGGCATGGGTGGCGGTCGCGGAACTTTGATTTTGCTTGTCATTCCGGGGCCGCCGCCAGGCTGTATCGGCGGCGGAACCCGGAATCCAGATCTTGCTTTGGAAGATCGAAGAGCTGGATAGACTCGCGCCATCCTTGGCGCTCGCCTTCGGCCGCCTTCGGCGTTCGCGTTTGCTCCTGCAAACGCAGTCGGGTTCTGCCCGCAAAGAGCGCGGGCAGCCCCGGAATGACGACGTTGAGAGGGTTCATCGCGCGATGCAGAATGCGGCTGGAGACTGATCGACCTACATCTTCAACTGGAACCCGGTGTACCACGTACGCCCGTACGCGGGTTCGAGGCCGGTCTGCCACACGCGGTTGTAATACCGGCGATTGGCCAGGTTGCTGATGCCGCCCAGCAGTTTCAGCCAGGGCGTGACCTGCCAGTCGGCGGCAATATCCGTCACGGTGTACGCGGGAATCTTTGCCGGGATGAACGTCACGCCGCTGCCCAGCGGCGCATCGGAATCCTGCCAGTACTGCGCGGCCGACGACACCGCGGTGAGGCTGACCTTGATGCGCTGTTCGACGCGCCAGGTGATGCCGGCCTTGGCGAGATAGCGCGGCGCGTAGGCGGGAATCTTCCCGACCTGTCCCGGAATGATGCTGTTGGTGAATCGCGCGTTCAAAAGGCTGAGACTGAGGAACGTTTCAAGATGTTCGCCGCGCGTCGCCAGCGCGGTCGGCGCGAAGAAGTCGTAGTTGATCTGGCCTTCGAGCCCGCGGTTGCGCGTATCGCCGGTGTTCACCTCGATCACGTCGGTGGCGTTGATGTGCTGCGCCTCGATCCGGTTCCTGAAATTGATCCAGAACAGGCTGACGTCGTAGTACAGGCCCGTCAGCGGCACGCCGTGCACGCCGGCTTCCCACGAAATCGCGGTCTGCGGGTTGGGCGCGTTGCCGGGCACGACGTTGGCGAACGGCGAGCCGATGTCGAGATAGCGCACCGGGCGCCAGCCCTTCGACACATTGAAATACGTTTCGTTGCCCGCGCCGAAGTCGTTGCCGATGCCGAGCCCGAACAGCGGCACCGTGCGCGAAACGGACGTGTCGATGAGCGGGCGCGACAGGAACGGCGGCTTCACGGTTTCGTCCACCGCGACACGCTCCTTCTCGAGCCTGATCGACGGCACGATATGGATTTCGTACGGCAGCCGGAACACGTTCTCGGCGAATACGGCGGAATAGTCCGACTGGCGCTTCTGGCGCAGGCGCGGCACGCCGCTGCGGTCGTAGCGATCGACGTAAAGATCGGTGTCGGTCCATTCGCGCCACGGATCGTTGCCGTGGAACAGCACGGTGCCGGCGGTGAAGGCGTTGCCCTGGCCCCAGCTCTTGCGCACGCGCAGGTCCACGCCCGCGGTGCGGTACTGCTCATTCGAAAGCGTGGTGCTGGACGGCGGCGGCTGCGGCGCCAATTCGGGCGCCGGCGCGCCGTTGGCCGCGCGGCTGTCCTGGGCCTGGTAGGCGGCCCACAACTTTCCGATGAAGAGCCAGCCGTTGTCCCATTCCTGCTGGTGGCCGAGCACGACCTGATAGCGATCAACCCAGTCGCGGTTCCAAGGTGTCGGCGTCACCGAAGGATCGGCCAGCCATTGCGGTTGGCTCATCCGGCCCGGATCGCCGGAATCGGTGTCGATCGCGTGCACGTCCAGCCAGGTGTATTGCTTGTCGTCGGGGCGATATTCGACGTACAGGTCCGCCTGCCGATCCTGCGATTGCGCGTTCTGCCGCGTGCCGTCGCTGCGCACGTAACCGGCATCGAGGCGATACGTCCATTTGCCCGCGCTGCCTTCCAGCACGTTGTACGTCGAATACAAACCATGATCGCCGATGACCTGTTCGGTGCCGGCGTGCAACGGCGTGCCGGGTGTCGGGCGTTTGGACACCATGTTGATCACCGGCGCGGGTTCCGGGCCGTACAGCAGGCTGGAACCGCCGCGGATCAACTGGATCTCGGCGATGCTTTGCGAGAAAGGCATCGCATACAACGTCGGGAACCCGATCCAGTCGGATTCGAGCGGGATGCCGTCCTGCATCACCAGCACGTATTCCGATTCCTGCGGATTTCCGAGGCCGCGATAGCTGAAATTGAACTGCGTCGGCGTCGGTTGCTGCGACACCAGCACGCCGGGCGAGCGCGCGAACAGTTCCTGCAGGTTGTTGCCGACGACCGTGGGTTGCAGGTCGAGGTGCGTCACCGTGGTTTTCTTCGTCACGGTGATCTCGGCCCCGGAAACTTCCGGCATCTGGTACTTCAGCTTGGCCTTGGCATACTTCCACCAAGGGTAGCCGGTGCGCTTGCCTTCGACGGTGATCGTCGGCAGTGTTTGCGCGGATTGGTTGTTCTGCTGGGGCGCAGGCTCGCCCCCAATGTCGCCGGCCTGTTGCGCCATGACAATGGGTGCGATGAGGGCGAGCGACAGGGCGAGCGCAAGCGTGGTGGGGCGCGGCGGTTGCATGATTCATGCGTTCGTCGAATGCGAACGCCCAACTATTCCCGGTTTGCCGTGCCGTGGCCATAGGCCATTGGTTTACTACCGTTGGCTCGTCCTGCTTGAGAGTGACAAGCACACCCCCTCACCCAGCGCTACGCGCCCGGCCTGCGGCCGCCTCTCCCCTCGGGGGAGAGGGAGACAAGCGCGCAGCGCTTGGCGGGTGAGGGGGATTGCGATGTACTTTCCATCGGCGGACAGGAGTCGCTCACTTTCCCGTCTTGATCGAAACGCCCTCACCTTTCATGGCGCTGTTGAACGCGGGCAGCACGTTCGATTTCAGATTCTCGAAGCCTGCCTGCGCGTGCGCGATGTCGGCCTGCAATTTCGCGAACGTCTGTCGCTGGACGACGGTCGGTTCGTAGTCGGAACCGCCCGCGGCGTTTTGCGCGCCTTGGCCGACCTGGCCGCCCAGCCAGCGCAGGTTCCAGTACACCTTGTAGCGCACGGAATACTGCTTGTCGTCGCCGAGCCGCGCTTCGGGACTGAGCAACTGGTTTTCGACCTCCAGGATCTGCGTGTTGAGTTGTTGCAGTGCAGTCGCCGCAGAACCCGAAGCATGCGTCTTCAACTGGCCCTGGATCTGGCGGCGCCATTCTTCCATGGCGTTGACCATGTCGTCGGTCTGGGTAAGGGCCTCGGCGATCTGCACCTGCAGCGCGGTCGAATCCTGCAGAACCGCATCGCTCGCCTTGATCTTCGGATCCTTCAGCACCTTGAATGGCTGCGTGTATGACTTGCCATTCACGGTGAGCCGCACCTGGTAATCGCCCGGCGCCGCGATCGGCGTACCGGTGTGCGCGTCGACGCCCCAATGGATGATCGTGCGGAAATCCTTTCCCTTGTAGCGCGGCTCGTCCCAGATGTACGGATTCTCGGGCGGCGTGGTCCGCAGCTTGACGTCGGTGGGTTCGTCGTAGAAGAGATCCCACCACGCGCCGTTCAGTCCCTGGTGCGCGTCCAGTTTCTCGGTGCGGATCACCTTGCCGCCCGCGTCGAGGATCTGCAGTTGCACCGGGTTCTTCGGTGCGCTTGCAAGATAGAACTGGAACTGCGGCCGTGCGGATTGCTCGGGCGTGGGATAACCGTCGCGCGCGCGGCGGAACACCGGGCCCGGTTTGAACAGCCGGGTCGCGCCGCCGGCGGGCGGCTCGGGACTTCCGGTCTGCTCGAACGTGGTGATGTCCGGCATGATGTAGTCGCCGCGTCCGTACGTGGACACGTCGATGTCATGCATCCGCGGCTCGATGTTGATCCACGACACCGGCGAGGGCGGCAGGCCCTTGTTGAAATGGATCCAGTGCTTGCCGTTGTCCAGCGTGTAGTAGAACGCGTGGCCGGTTCCGGCGAACAGCATGCCTTCGCGGTTCGGATTTTCGGCAACCGAGAGCACGTAGCTCAACGGATTCCTGGACGGCAGATCGCCCGAGATGTTCTTCCAGGTCTTGCCGTAATCCGTCGTCATCAGGATGTACGGCTTGTGGTCGTTGCTTCCCGCCCAGCGGTAATCCACGGCGATGTACACGGTGCCCGGGTGGAAGTGGGAAGGCGAGATCTGGTTGATCTCGCCCCACGGCGGCAGGTGCAGGTTCGTGGTGACGTCGGTCCACTGCGGTGCCTGTGGCGCTTCGGCGTCCTTCGTGTACCAAAGCTTGCCGTCGTTGGTGCCCGCCCACAGCAGGCCCTTCGCGATGGGCGAGAACGCCATCGACCAGACTACCTCGCCGTAATACTGGCCGAGGTTGTCCTGCATGATGCCGCCGCTGGGCACGATGCGCGACGGATCGCGTGTCGAGAGGTCAGGGCTGAACTCGATCCACGAATGCCCCGCATCCTGCGTGCGCAGCACCATCTGGCAGCCGAAGTAGACGTTCTTCGGGTCGAACGGATCGATCGCGAGCGGCGACGTCCAGTGACAGCGGTACTTCGTTTCGTTGGGCGGCGAATCCAGCGCGATCTGCGAGGGCGAAACCGCGTGCGGCGTGCCCTGGGTCAGGTCGAAGCGGTAAAGATTGTTCGCGTAGCACGATGACCAGACGATGTTCGCGTCATCGGGAGTCGGGATCGTGAAGCCCGACTCGCAGGCGTTCGGAAAATATTCGTAGGTCGGCAACTGTTCGTTGGGACCTTCGAAGCCACTGTGGTCGGGCGGCGTCTTGACCTCGTCATCGGGGCCCAGCGCCCAGCCCTTCGGCGGCGGCGCGGCCTTGGGATATTGCGCGAGCAGCTGCTTGTTGACCTTGAACTTGCCGTGCTGTCGTTCGAAGAACGATTCGGGCGATTTGCCCTGCGGCATGAATTCGCTTTTCGGCAGCAAGCCGTTGCCGCTGGGTTGCGAGATGTCGCTGGACAGGCGCCACGCGCCGTCGTCCTGGCGATTGCCGTAGATCCAGTACGGCACGCGGTTGTCGCTCGCGATGTGGTAGATCTGCCCATTCGGCAGGGACACGGTAATCGCGGTACCGGCGCCGGTCGCGATCTGCGCGCCGCCGTCATCGGTCATCACGTAATGCTTTGGATTCGTCGGATCGATCCATGCTTCGTGGCAATCGCCGCACGAAGCGGGACCCAGCGGCTTCACGTCCTTGCCGCCTTCGCCGGAAAACGTCAGGCCGCCGTCACTGGAATAGTGCGGACCGCTGTTCAGCACCAGCACGCCGTCGGCGTCCCTGGGATTCGCCTCGATGAAGATGTAGTAGCCCGCGCGCATGATCAGGTTGCGGTCGTGGCTCACCACCTTCCAGCTCGAACCGCCGTCGTCGCTGCGCCACACCGAGCCTTGGGTTCGGGTCTGGATCAGCGCGTACATGCGCTGCGGGTTGGAAGGCGCGATGGTGACGTCGATCTTGCCGAGCGGCGGCGTCGGCAACCCGTTGGTGAGATGCGTCCACGTGCGGCCGTTGTCGTGCGAAAGATACACGCCGCTGCCCGGACCGCCGCTGTCCTCGGCCCAGGTGCGCCCGGTCACCTGCCACGTGCCGGCCAGCACCGTATCCGGATTGCCCGGATCCATGCTGAGCCCGCTGCAACCGGTGTGCTCGTTGACGAAAAGCGTACGCTTCCACGTCTTGCCGCCATCGGTGGTGCGGAACACGCCACGTTCCTGCTGCGGACTGTTGCCGCGGCCTTCGGCGCACACCAGCACGTCGTCGGGATTCTTCGGATCGATCGCGATGCGCGCGATGCGGCCGGTTTTTTCCAGCCCCATGTGCTGCCATGTCCTGCCGGCATCGGTGGACTTGTAAACGCCATCGCCCCAGATGTCGCTGGGGCGGATGAACCACGGTTCGCCGGTTCCCACCCAAACGATGTTCGAATTGGAAGGCGCGATCGCGATCGCGCCGATCGCGGCCGTGTCCTGTTTATCGAAAATCGGCAGGAAGGTGTGCCCACCGTCGGTCGACTTCCACAGGCCACCGGACGCGGCGCCGAGGTAATACGTGGAATAGTTGCCCGGGATACCCGCGACGGATGCAGCACGTCCACCGGCGGGCGGGCCCATGTAGTGGAACTGCAGCGCGGGCGGCGTGGTCGTCTTCTGCGGACCTTCGGGCCGGAATTGAGCCTGCGCAGGTACCGCCATCGACATCCCTGCCGCGGCCACGAGTACCGCAACCACCAAGCTTACAGATGAAAAGTTGTGTCGACTGGCACGACGGCTATTCATTTGACAGTTCCCCGGGAAACCAAGGCTACCGATTCTGACACACCAGCACGGACATCCGACCTCACGCTGCCCTCCAACATAACCTTTGAACAGAGAGTTTCGTATTAATGGAATGTCGCAATACCGACACGAATAACGGTGTCGTTGTGGCGGCGGTGTGGCTTTGTGGGGACCGGTTTTGAAGCTCCTGCCTGTTTGACGTGTGAAACTGCTGACAGTTTGGCGTGTTCTGGAGCCGGTTTTGGAGCTGCTCGTTTCTTGACGTGTTCTGGAACTGGCGTTGGAGCTTCTGGCAATTCGACGTGCTCTGTCCAGACGCCATAGACGTAATCGCCACGCGCAGCCAAGGCAATGTAGTCGCCCATGAATACGTTGTGCATCGTGAATGATTTTTTCGTCCAAGCGTAATCGACGAACGTGCGGCCATGATCCGTCGAGCGGGCCAGGGTCATGATGGCCGCTTGGTTGTGTGGGTCCCCACGACGATCGTAGAAGCATACATACACATCGCCAGTAATCGGATCGACGGCCAGCGCGGGGAAGAAATGATCGGCGCCGTCGTGCAGAGGATCGTCGTTTACGCGTACCGCGGGTATCCAGTGATCCCCGCGGTCGACGGAGCTCGAAAGAAAGACATCCACTTCACCGTTCCTGTAATCGGCCCAGACCACGTACAGCCGTCCGTGTGGCGCACCGGGAGCCGAACGGGGATCGATTGCAAGCTGTGGAAAGCCGTTGGCGCGCGAAAGCCCTTCGAGGTCGTACATGATGGGAGCCGTGGCGATGACATCCCGCGCCCTGGTGAAAGTGCGACCGCCGTCGCTCGAGCGGGTGAAAGCGATGTGGCTCGCATCGGCCCAAACCGCGTACAGCGTGCCATCCGGGCCCACTGTGCCCCAGAATCCCTCGTTTGCACCAGTGGCATCGCGTGGCAACCCGGGATGCGAGTCGATTTCGATCGGGGTCGACCACTTCAGTCCATCATCTGTCGAGCGACTCAGGACAATTTCCGAGCCCGTGAGCGTCCAGCGTGTCCAGCCAACGTAGAGATTACCCGCATACGGGCCGTGACTCCGATCAGCGACGATGAACGGCTTGTCCTCCCATATCGCCGGCGGATGTTTACCGACGTGCTGAATGACTGCATGCGCTTGCGTCTCCCAGTTCGCGCCGCCGTCCATCGAGCGGCGAATAAACAGGCCGCCGTCAGGCGCATCGTGGGCCCAGTAACTATAGGTACCCAATCGATTGAAGGCCATGTAACTACCAATGGCGTGTCCGTGGTTGTCGTAGGTAACCGACACGTCTCCCGAAACCCGCCAATTGGGCGGTTCAACGTGAGGTTCATTGGTCCAGTGGACACCTGCGTCGTCAGTAAAAGCTACATGCACGTTATCCTGATAAATCACCGTGACTTTATTTGGATCCAGCGGATCGATGGCGACGCCCGGTTCGGTAAAAAAACCTGGTTTGGTGAGCGTCGTCACCGTTGCATGAGGCACCGGCGGTTCCGAAAGCTGACCAGTGGCAAGGAGCCGCAACGGAACGGAGATCATTGCCAGGCATAAGGCACTCAGCGCGAGTTGGCCCGATCGAATAGACGACTTCATTGCTGATCCCCCCACTGTCGATTTACATTCTGCTGGCACGTGAACTCGCTGCACACTCCGACCACAACAGGGAGCGAGTCATGATCAACGGGCATCTGCTCGAGGCAGAGCAACGCCAGATTGTTGGCTCACGGGGAAACCTTCAATCCTCCTCCTCCGCTCCGAAGTCCAGTTTCGAAGGCGGCAGCCCCGTCCACGCGCCCCAGTAATAGACGAAGAGGGCAATCGCGGCGGCCAGCACCGAATCCCACGGCGAAGGGATGAGGCCCCTGCCACCGAAGGTGCCGAGCCATGAAACGATCATCATCAGCGCGTAGAAGCCGATCAGCCAAAGCGAGGCGCGCACGTCGTCGATGATTTCCGCACGCTGCACACCGCGCCACGCGCGCCAGCCGACGTACACCGCGTAAAGGAGGATCTGCAGTCCGAGCAGCCACGACAGCGTGTCCCAGTCGGACCAATACACGATCAGCGCCGCGACGACGAAGGACAGCGGTCCCAGCACGGCGAAGCCGCTCATGCGGAACGGTCGCGGCATGCCGGGTGCGTTGCGGCGAAGCGCGGCCGTGGTGATCGGCGCAACGGCGTAACTCAACACCAGCGCGGCCGATACCACGCGGATCATCGCTGCCCACGAGGGGAAGGGCAGCATCCAGAAGATCGACAGCGCCAGGGTCAGCCACAATGCCGGGCGCGGAATGCCCGACTTGCCGTCGACGCGGGTGAACACATTGAAGAACGTGCCGCCGCGCGCCCAACCGTACACCACGCGCGGCGAGGCATTCATATAAATGTTCCCGCAGCCGCTGGGCGAGATCACCGCATCGCAGACCACGAGGAACGCCAGCCAGCCGATCCCGAGCACCGCGGCGATGTCGTGGAAGGGCAGTTCGAACAGCTTGTCGATGCCGGCCCAGCCGTGCGTGACCATCGCGGGCGGTACGCTGCCCAGGAAGGCGATCTGCAGCAGCAGGTAGATCGCGGTCGACAGCAGCACCGACAGGATCAGCGCGATCGGGATCGCGCGCTGGGGATCGCGCACCTCGCCGGCCACCGAAACGATCGGCGTCAGACCGAGGTAGGCGAAGATGATGCCGCCGGCCGAAACCGCACCCGCGACGCCTGCGAAACCCGATGGTGCGAATCCTTGCGCGGTGAAGTTGCCGGCATGGAAGAACATCAGCAACATCACGATGACCGCCAGCGGCACCACGAACTTGAATACGCTGATGACGTTGTTGAAGCGCGCGAAGGTCTTGACGCTGTAATAGTTCAACAGGAAGAAGATCACGAGCAGCGCGAGCTGCACGAACCAGCCGAGCAGCGTCGGCGATTGCGAGCCGGCCTGCGTCAGTTGCGGAAACCACGCCGAGGCGTACTGCCGGCACGCCGTGACCTCGATCGCGATGAGGCTGGTGAACGCGATCAGCGTGATCAGCCCCATCAGGTAACCGAGCAGCGGGCCATGCGAGTACACCGGATAGCGCACCACGCCGCCGGACTGCGGCAGCGCGGCACCGAGTTCGCAATACACCAGCCCGAGCAGCAGCACGGCCGCGCCGCCGATCAGCCAGGACAGGGTGCCTGCCGGGCCCGCGCCGCTTGCGACATGGCTGGCCGAGAACAGCCAGCCGGATCCGAAAATCGCGCCGAGCCCGATGAAGGTGAGGTCGGTGAGACTCAGGCGTTTCTTGAAGCGGCCGTGTCCCTCCGTTCGCTCCATGCCGGCGCCTCCGTCCGTCATCGTGGCGTCTTCGGCGATCATGCGGAAGCGCCCGCGACGTCGGCGGTGGTCCACACGCCGTCGATGCAGCGTTGCAACCGTCCGTCCGGATTGCGGTCGCGCAATTCCGGCGGCAGGCGATCCTCGCGCACGTGGTCGTAGCACTCCAGCGCGGCGAAGCGCCGGATCGAGGCGGGCAGGCCGACCGACGTGAAACCCGGGTGTCCGGTCGCGGGATACGGACCGCCGTGGTTCATCGCCGCGCTGACCGCGACCCCGGTCGGCATCCTGTCGTTGAGCAGGCGGCCGACGCGCGGGCGCAGCGCGGAGGCGATGCGGCGCGCGAGCATATCGTCCTGTCCATCGCGCGCGCTGTAGATCGTGCCGGTGAGATTGCCTTCGAACGATTGCGCGACGGATTCCATTGCGGCATCGCCGTCGGCGCGCACGATCAGGCTCACGGGACCGAACGCTTCCTGCTGCAGTGCCGGCGCATCCGCGGCAAAACGCGTGGCGTCGGTGACCAGCAGGGTCGGCTGGAAGCGGAATGCCGGTGCGCCAGCGGGGTTGCCTCCGCACAGGACTTCGGCGCCCGCACCCCGCAGCGCGGAAACCGATTGCTGCAGATGGTCGAGCACCGAGCGCGCCAGCAGCGTTCCGGCCGGCGCGGCTTCGAAAGCTTCGCGCGCGGCCTGCACGAACGCATCGCCCGTTTCGTCCGCGGGCACGATCACGACGCCGGGATTGGTGCAGAACTGGCCGCTGCCGGCGAGGCACGAAGCCGCGAATTCCCTGGCGATCTCGGCGCCGCGTTCTGCAAGGGCGCCGGGCAGCATGAACACCGGATTGATGCTGGACATTTCCGCGTAAAGCGGCACGCCCGCCTTGTCGGCGGCGGCCTTCAGCGCGAGGCCGCCCGCACGGCTGCCGGTGAATGCGACGGCGCCCATCCGCCGGTCCGACGCCAGCTTCAACCCGAGCTCCGCAGGCATGTGGTAGAGCATCTGCACCGTCGCTGTGGGGAGATGGACCTTGTTCAGTGCCGCGTGTGCAAGCTTTGCCAGTTCGCGGCAGGTCTGCGGATGCGCGGGATGCGCCTTGGCGATCACCGGGTTGCGCGCCGCGATCGCGGCGGCGAAATCGCCACCGGACACCGCGTTGAACGCCAGCGGAAAATTGTTGGGCCCGAACACCGCAACCGGCTTGCCGAGCGGCGCGAACAGGCTGCGCAAACCTGCCTGCGTGTCGATCACGGGCTGCGTCCACGTACGCGAGCGCGCGGCCTGCGCGGCAAGCCTGAGTTGGTTGACCGTGCGCGGCAGCTCCACGTCGCGCAGGCGCGGTTTCACCCCCAGCGCAGTTTCTTCGTTCGCCAATGCGCACAAGTCGCCGGCTGCTGCATCGATCCCTGATGCGTATGTATCCAGGAACGCGGCGATCCGCTCTGGGTCGGTATCGGCCAGTGCCGGCGCCGCGGCCGCCGCGCTCGTCAGCGCGAGTTCCACGTCGGCCGCGCCGCTGACGGGAAACTCCGGCCCGATTGCTTCGCCGGTCGCGGGATTTTCAGCGCGGAACGATCCGACCTGTTCGCGCGACGGTTGCCAGCGTCCGTCGATCAGCACGGTTTCCATGTCACACCTCCGGTTTGCTGCGTTCCGCTTCGGCGATGATCGCGAGCGCGGCTTCGCGTTCCGCGCCTGAAAGCACCGCGCGCGGCGCCCGCACGCGTTCGCTGCCCAGCCCGACCTGCTGCTGCGCGAGCTTGATGAGCTGCACGAATTTCGGCACGGTGTCGAGGCGCAGCAGCGGCAGGAACCAGCGGTAGAACGCCTCGGCTTCCGCGCGTCTGCCGGCACGCGCGGCCTCGAACAAGCGCACCGATTCCTTGGGATAGGCATTGACCAGCCCCGCGATCCAGCCCACCGCGCCGGCTGCAATGCCCTCGACGATCGCGTCGTCCACGCCGACCAGGATGTCGAGGCGGTCGTCGATCAGGGCGCGAATTGCGGTGACGCGGCGCACGTCCGTGGACGATTCCTTGATCGCTTCGAGGTTGGCGTGGCGCCCGGCGAGCGCGGCGACGTGCTCGGGCAGGAAATCGGTGCGGTACGCGACCGGATTGTTGTAGAGCATGCAGGGCAGCTTCGTCGCCGCGATCACCGCCGACACGTGCGCCTGCATCTCGTCGGGATCGCCGACGTACACGTATGGCGGCAGCACCATCAGGCCGCGGCAGCCGATGCCCTCGGCTTCTTTCGCCAGCCTCACTGCTTCGGCGGTGGACAGTGCGGCGATGCCGGCGATCACGGGATGGTCGGGCAGCGCCTTCACCAACGTGCGCAGCACCGCGAGTTTTTCATCGAACGTGAGCGCGTTGCCTTCACCCAGCGAGCCCAGCGGCACCATGCCCGCGCAGCCCGCCGCGATCATCTGCTTCGCGTGTTCGGCGAGGAACGCGTGGTCGATGGTGCCATCGGCAGCGAAGGGCGTCGTGATGGCGGGCAATACGCCGCGCCAGAAAGCTTGTCTGCTCATGGGTTGCTCCCTGGTTTCGAGGAGTTTCAAGGAAATGTTGCAAGGGAATCGAAGGCGAGTGTCGAGAGTCGCGCGGGGAAAAGGGGTTGCCGCGGATGTCCGTGCCAGGACCAGCCCAGAAGTTCGGCCAGCGCCGCACCGCAGATGCGGCCCTGGCAGGGGCCCATTCCGCAGCGGGTGGCCAGCTTGGCCGCGCGCGCGTCATCGAAGCTGCGCAGCTCGCCCCATGTCACGTCCTCGCACCGGCACACGATCGTCGTGTCATCCGCCAGCATGCGTACACACGGCCCGGGCGCGAAGGTATGAGCAAGCGCATCGGCGAAGCGCCGGGCGCGGTCGCGTGACGGAAGCAGCGCACGCGCGCCCGCTTCGTTGCCCGCGGCTGCGTGACCCGCGATCGCACCCTCGATGCTCGCCGTCTGCATGCCGCCGATACCGCAGCATTCGCCGGCGGCATGGATGCCATCGACGGTGGTGCGTTGCAGGGCATCGACGCGTATCGCAGGATGTGTCGCATCGTTAAGTCCGCAGCCCAGCATCCGCGCCAGGCCCGTGTCGGGGACCAGGCCGAAGCCGATGGCGAGATATTCGCACTCGAACGTTTCGACGCGCCCGTCGCAATCGATGTCGATCGTCTGCAGGTGACTGTCCCCCGAAGCGCGGCGCACCACTGCGCCATAGCGGATCGGTACGCCGGCCAATGCCATGCGCAGCCGCGCCGCCTGCGCCAGCTTGTCCGGCCAGTGCCAAAGTTTGCGCGCGAAGGCGTGCACGTCGTCTCGCGCGGCCTGTTCGACGATCGCGAGCACGCGCGCGCCATGCGCGCGCAGTGACGCCGCCGCTGCCAGCAGCAACGGCCCGCTGCCTGCAACCACCACGCGTCGTCCTGCAACCGGCCAGCCTTGCTTGACCAGCGCCTGCAGGCCGCCAGCACCAGTGACGCCGGGCAGCGTCCAGCCTGGAAATGGCAGGAACAGTTCGCGCGCGCCGGCGGCGAGCACCAGCCGGTCCCATCCGAATTCCCTGGCGTGGAGGGAATCCTCGGCCAGCAACGTGCGCGCGCCGGGATCGGCGGCGACGACCCGCATGCCGAAATGCCGCTTTACCGGTGCGATGCGTCGCAGCGCACGCCGGGCACGTCGCGAGGCACCGTGCGCAATGTCGTGCCGCCACACCTGTCCGCCTGCACGCGGCTGCGCATCGAGCAGCGCCACGCGGGCGCCGTTTGCCGCCGCCGTTGCGGCCGCGGCGAGACCCGCGGGTCCCGCGCCGATGACCAGCACTTCGCAGCCCTCAGCCATGTGTCCGTACCTGCATGCCTTCGCGCGCCGCCGTCATGCAAGCCAGCACGTGCGGTTCACCGTCGATCGCCACGCGGCATTCGAAGCACACACCCATCCCGCACAACGGCGCACGCGGCATGCCATGGCGCGATTGGCGGAAGCTGCGCGTCGCACGTGCGACCGCGGCAGCGACGCTGGCGCCTTCCGGCACTTCGACCGCGATGCCGTCGATGCGCAAGTGCAGGATCGCGCTCATGCCACGCTCCGCAGCGGCGCATACGGTGCCGGGTCCAGGCGCGGCGCACGCCCCAGGAACAGATCCACAAACAGTTGCGCGGTGCCCAGCGCGGTGGTGACACCCAGGCCTTCATGCCCGGCCGCCACCCACACGTCGTGCCGGGATGGCAGCGCCCCGATGTACGGCAAGCCATCCGGCGTGGTCGGGCGAAAGCCGGTCCATGCGCGCAGCGCCTTGAGCCGCGCGAGTCCGGGCATGAAGCGGAAGCAGCGGCGCAGCATGCGTGCCAGCAAGGCCGGTGAGATTGCGCTTTCCGCGCGGCCGAATTCGCGCGACGAACCCACCAGCAACTGGCCGCCCGGGCGCGGCTGCACGTTGCAGGCTACGGCTTCCGCGGCGTCGCCGTGCGCGCTCGCCGCATAACCGGTCTCGACGACTTGATGGCGCAACCAGCCGGGGTAGCGATCGGTGATGACGAGGTGCCCGCGCCGAGGACGCATCAGGAGCTCCGGAAGCAACGCGGGCGTGTCGCAACCACAGGCCACCAGCACCGGGCCAGAGAGATGCGTTCCGTCATCGAGACATGCGCCATCCGCGTCCAGCGAAACCACCCTGCGGCCGTGATGCAGCGCACCGCCGAGCGCGGTGACGCGCGTCAGCATCGCGTGCGCGATGCGCGGCGGGTACACCACGGCTTCGGTCGGCACGCGCAATCCGCCCGCGACGTCGTGGGACAGTGCGGGTTCGGCATCGCGCAACGCCGCGGTGTCCAGCAATTCGGCGATCATGCCCGCCGCGGAAAGCCGCGCAGCCTTGCTGCGCAACAGCTCGAGGCCAGCCTCGTCGTCGGCCACCCACAGCGTGCCGCAACGCTGGAATTCCGCCTCGGGCTGATGCGCCCAGGCTTGCCACAACCGCAACGAATGGCGCGCCAGCGCGAACTCGGCGGGCACGTCGTCCAGCGCGACCAGATGGCCCATGCCTGCTGCGGTCGCGCCGCCGCCGATCGCGCCGGGCTCGACCACCGCCACGCGCAGGCCGGCCTCGGCGGCGGACTGTGCGCAGGCCGCGCCGATGATCCCGGCGCCGGCGACGATCAGGTCGAAGGAGCTCATCCCGCGTCTCCATCGATGCCCCACCTGAAGGGGTCGTGCTCATCGAGCAGCAACTTTGCTTCCCCGGTGATGTACGCGCTGCCGGTGATGCGCGGCAACACGCCGCGCGCACCTTCGCTGTAGCTCGCCTCGAACACGCTGCCGAGGATGCCCATCTGCCGCCATGTTTCACCCGGCGCCAGCTTGCCGTCGGCCGCAAGGCACGCGAGTTTGGCGGAGGTGCCGGTGCCGCACGGCGAGCGGTCGTAGGCCAGTCCGGGGCACAGCACGAAATTGCGCGCATCGGCCGTGCCGTCGTCGAGATGCGCGTTGACTTCGATGTGGTCGATCAGGGCGCCATCCGCGCCCGTCACGCCCTGCGCGTCAAGCGCGCGGCGGATGGCTTCGGTCCACGCAGTCAGCGCACGGACTTGTTCGAATTCGACCGGCAGCGGAGCCTCGCTTGTGATGAAGAACCAGTTGCCGCCCCAGGCGACGTCGCCGCGCACCGTGCCGTGGCGTGGCACGTCCACCGCGACGTTCGTCGCATGGCGCCAGCTCTCGACGTTGCCGACGGTGACGCGCAGGTCGTCGTGCAGCGTCACGCTGACCACGCCGACCGGCGTTTCGATGCGGTGTTCGCCGGGCCGGATGCGGCCGAGGTGCGCAAGCGTGCGCACCACGCCGATGGTCCCGTGCCCGCACATGCCGAGCGTGCCGACGTTGTTGAAGAAAATGACGCCGGTGCAACAGTCGCGTTGGACGGGCTTCGTCAGCAAGGCGCCGACAACGGTATCGGAACCCCGCGGTTCGCACGCGATCGCCGACCGCCAGCGGTCGAAACGTCGGGTCAGCAACCCGCGGCGCTGCGCCAGCGCTCCGTCGCCCAGGTCGGGAAAACCATCCAGCACCACGCGCGTGGGTTCGCCGCCGGTATGCGAATCGATGACGTTGATGGTTTGCATCGCGCGGTTTCCCTCGAGGCGGGCGCAACATCGTGCGTGCTACGCACGGTGCGCCTCGCCGTGCGGCAAGTCTGGTCCGTGAACGGGACGGGGTCTAGTTCGCTCTGGACCGTTCCGATGCGGAAATTGGCACAATGTCGGCGGAGGCGATGCATGCGAGATTCCCTGATTCCGGCCGACGAATTGGCGCACCTGTTCGATGCGCTGCCCGACGTGGTGTTCTTCGTGAAGAACCGCGCCGGGCGTTACACACACGTCAACCAGACGCTGGTGCGCAGGCTGGGGCTGCACCATCGCGACGAAGTGATCGGCCGGCACGCGGCCGAGCTGTTTCCCGAGCCTCTCGGCGAGACGTATGCGGCACAGGATCGGCAGGTGCTGGCGGGGCGCACCCTCGAGAACCAGCTCGAAGTGCACCTTTTCCCCGACCATGCGCCGGGCTGGTGCCTGACCCGCAAGTTCCCGCTGCGCCGGCGCGACGAGATCACGGGCGTGGTCGGCATCTCACGGGATCTCGGGCGCCCCGACGAACGCCAGCCCATTTACGCTCGACTGACGCGCGTGGTGGATCATCTTGAGGCCCATTACGCGGAAAGCGTGCGCGTGGAAACCCTGGCGCAGCTCGCCGGCGTGTCCGTGTCGCAACTGGAGCGGCATTTCCGGCGCGTGTTTCAACTCAATCCCGGCCAGATGCTGACGAAGTTGCGCATCGATGCCGCGATGCGGATGCTGCATGAGCCGGGATCCATCGCCGCGATCGGGCAGGCCTGCGGCTACAGCGACCAGAGCGCCTTCACCCGCCAGTTCCGCCGCCTGACCGGGCTCACGCCGGGGCAGTACCGCGGGCTGCGGCGGTGAGGTGCCTTGCCGCGCGAATGGTTCGCTGTTGCCACAAGAAGTGTGGTCTCCACAAATGCCGTTCGCGCTGAGCGTAGCGCAGCGGAGTCGAAGCGCGTCCTTCGACTTCGGCCTGCGGCCTACGCTCAGGACGAACGGAGAAAGTCACCAGCAATCCAGGCAAGACGTTCCTCCTTCACTGCTCTTCCTGATCGCGGTTGGTGGTGATCCAGCCCGCGTTCCAGTCGAGCGGTGCCTTCGCCTTCGCCACGACCAGCGGCGGTTGCCTGGCCTGCCGCAAATCGCGATTCAAATCCGCCAGCGGCTGGCCCTTGAGCTGGTTCCAGCGATCCATCAGCGACTTCAGTTCCGCGCTGGTCTTGCCGAGCGCCGCGATGTCCGCCGCGGTCGGCGCCTGGTCCGCCTCCTGCATCCGGTTCATCAGCATCTGCAGCGAGGCGCCGACGCTGGCGAGGTTCGGCGGGCCGCTCCGGAAAAAGAACTCGAACGGTGAAGTCGGCTTGGGGCCCGACAGCGCTTCGAGCTGCTTCTCGTAGGCCGCGAGCTTGCCCGCAGGCTTCCTGCCGGCTTCACGCGCCGCGACCTGCTTCTCCATGTTGCGCACCTGGCCCAAGGCCTGGCTCGCTTCGATCGCCTGGTGGTACGCCTGCATCGACGCGTCGAACTGCTGTTGCAGGTCGGCCGTCGAGGTTTTCACCCGGGGATCCATCTTCACCACCAGCGGCTGCGTCCAGGTCTTGCCATCCACGGTGAGCTTGACGGTGTAGTCGCCGGGCATCACCCAAGGCGAACTCGCCATCACCGGTGTCTCGTGCTTGACGGCCTGGTTCGCATCGAGGAACGGCAACGCGCCCGGCATCGGCTGCCAGTGCATGTCCCACACGAAGCGGTGCTCACCCGCCTGTATCGAGACGTTCATCGGCGGACGCGGCCACCAGTCCGGCACCTGCAAGGTTTTCGGGTTCAGCGGCTTCTGTGGATCGGCGCTCGAGTAATGCCTGACCAGCTTGCCTTCGGCCGTATAGACGTCCAGCGTCACGGGACCACTCGCGTTGCTTGCGAGGTAGTAATCGATGATCGCGCCGGGCGGCGGATTCGGCAGCGAAGGCATCCGCCACGGCGTCGGCGGATTCATGTCCCAGCGCACGCGGATCGCGGTTTCCGGCTTGTACAGCGTCACCGGCGCCTTGGCGACCTGCGCATCGACCTGCCGCAGCGGCGAGATGTCGTCCAGCACCTGGAAGCCGCGGCCGTGCGTCGCGGCAATCAGATCATCGCCGTGCACCTGCAGGTCGCGCACCGAAACGGCCGGCATGTTGAGGCGCAGCGACTGCCAGTGGTCGCCGTTGTCGAACGACACCCAGACCTGCGTCTCGGTGCCGGCGAACAGCAGGCCCTTGCGCACGGGATCCTCGCGGATCACGTTGGTCGCGGCATCCGGGGTGATGCCGTTGTCGATCTCGGTCCAGTGCTTGCCGCCGTCCTCGGTGCGGAACAGGTGCGGGCGCATGTCGTCCAGCCACATCGTGTTGACCGCGGCGTACGCGACGTTCGGATCGAAGTGGCTCGCGTCCAGCGAGAACACCCGCCACCACGGTTTCAGTTGCGGAGGCGTCACGTTGTCCCAGTGCTTGCCGCCGTCGTGGGTCACCCAGATCAGGCCATCGTCGGTGCCGGCCCAGATCAGGTTTTCGTTCAACGGTGATGGCGCCAGCGCGTAGATGACGCCGCGGTCGCTCGGCTTGGCGGCAGGATCGTTCTTGTATTGGCCGACGTTCGCCGGCACCTTCCAGGTCTTGCGCGTCAGGTCGGGGCTGATCTGCTGCCAACTGTGGCCGCCGTCTTCGGTCTGCCACACCGTGTTCGAGGTGAAATACAGCCGGTGCGGATCGACCGGCGAGAACATGATCGGCATCGTGCGCACGGTGCGGTAATCGGGGGCGCGGCCCGCGACCGGACCCACGTCGGCGATCTGCCCCGTGTCGCGGTCGTAGCGCGTCACGCCGCTGCGCGAGCCGCCGTAGATCAGGTTCGGATGCAGCGGATCGGCCGCGGCGCCGCCGTATTCCTCGATGCCGACCGGGTGCCAGTCGTGCGCGGTCAACTCGCCGTCGTTGCCGCGCGACGCGACGCACGCGGAACCCGAGTCCTGCTGTCCGCCGCACACCTTGTACGGCCAGGTGTTGTCGATGCCGACCTTGTACATCGCCGCGGTCGGCTGGTTGTACCAAGAGCTCCACGTCTTGCCGCCGTTGACCGTGACGATCGCGCCCTGGTCGCTGTTGACCGCGATGATGTCCGGATTGTTCGGATTGATCCACGTCTGCTGGTAATCGTCGCCGCCCGGCGCGCCGCGGAACCCGAACCACGTCTTGCCGCCGTCGACGGACTTCCACAGCACCGGCGTGTCGCTGTACACGATGTCGGGGTTCTTCGGATCGATCGCCAGCACCGGCAGGTCGCCGCCGCCGATGCGCATCGCCGGGCGCGGATCCTTCGTCACGTTGGACCAGCTCGCGCCGGCATCGTCGGAACGATAGATGCCGACCACCGTGCCGTCGGGCGCGCCCGGACCGCTCGACACCGCCGCATAAAGGATCTGCGGATTGCTCGGCGCGATCCGGAGCAGCGCCTGCTGCACTTTCGGCAATCCCTTCGTGAGTTTGGTCCAGGTGTTGCCGCCGTCGGTGGACTTGTAGATGCCGCCGTCGGTGCCGCCGAACTGTCCGTTCTCCCACGGCGCCTGCTGTTGCTGCCACATCGTCGCGTACAGGACGTCAGGGTTCTTCGGATCCATTTCGATGTCGTCGCCGCTGGTGTACGCGTTGACGTACAGCACCTTCTTCCACGTCTTGCCGCCGTCCAGCGAACGGAAAATGCCGCGCTGCTCGTTGGGTCCGTACACGTGGCCCATCGCCGCCACGAACACGCGGTCCGGATTGCGCGGATCCACCGCGATCGCGGCGATGTCCTGGGTGTCCTTGAGCCCGATGTAACTCCACGTCCTGCCTGCGTCGGTGGACTTGTACATGCCCATGCCGGTCGCCTGGTCCGGCCGGATGTTGCTCTCGCCGGTGCCGACGTAAACGACATTCGGGTCGGAATCCGCGACCGCGATCGCGCCGATCGAACTGGTGGGCTCCTTGTCGAAGATCGGATGCCAGCTGTTGCCGTAGTCGGTGGACTTCCACACACCGCCGTCATCGTTGCCGATGTAGAACACGTTCGGTTCGCTCGGCACGCCCGCGATGGCGCGCCCGCGTCCGCCGCGCAGCGGCCCGATCGGGCGCCACTGCATCTGCGAGAAGAGCTGACCGCTGTAGGTCTGCGCCTGCGCGCCGCCCTGCCAGAACAGTCCGCATCCAGCCAAGGCCAGAATTCCCGACGCCACCAGAAAACGGTTCATCGCAGACGCCTCCCGATTTATTGACGGTGCGCCGCCCCGCAACGGGGCCAGGCAACCGGACATACATAGCACGTCGCGGCGCGAAGCTCATCTCCCATTGGTTGGGAGAGCCGCGGCGTTGACGCTCCCTTCACGCGACGCACTGGCCACCATGACTTCCGGCACTCCCGTTCACCGCGGCGTCGTTCCAGCGTTCCGGACTTGCGCCATGAAGGGACATCGTCATGAGAACTTCCATGCTGTTCGCCGCGTGCCTGGCCGTCGCCACTGCAACCGGCGCCTCCGCCGCTACGGGAGCTGCCGCCACAACCGGAGCCTCCGTCCCAACGAAGCCGACCGGACCGTTCGCGAACCTGAAATTCCGCAACCTCGGTCCCGCGGTATCGGGCGGCCGCGTCAGTGCGGTGGTCGGCATACCGGGCAATCCCAACGTGTACTACGTCGGCACCGCGGGCGGCGGCTTGTGGAAGACCACCGACGACGGCATCAAGTGGGACGAGCTGCTCAAGTGCGGCGACAGTCCCTCGATCGGCGCGGTTGCATTGGCGCCTTCGAATGCGAACGACGTCTGGGTGGGTACCGGCGAAGCCAATCCGCGCAACGACGTGTTGCTCGGCCACGGCGTGTATTTCTCGCCCGACGCCGGCAAGACCTGGCAGTTCAAGGGACTGAAGGATGCGGGGCTGATTTCCAACATCGTCGTCGATCCATCCGACCCGAACACGGTCTGGGTCGCGGTGCTGGGCGATCCATGGAAACCGACCACGACGCGCGGCGTGTTCATGACCACCGACGGCGGCACGAACTGGAAGAAGGTGCTGTACGTCAACGATACCACCGGCGCCAGCGACATCGAGATCGATCCGTCCAACCCGAAGGTGCTGTACGCGGGGATGTGGACCGAGCAACGCAAGCCGTGGACGCAGATCAACGGCAGCACCGACGGCGGCATCTGGAAATCCAGCGACGGCGGGCGCACCTGGAACAAGCTCGGCGGCGGGCTGCCGACGACGGAAGCCACCGACCGCGTGCGGATTGCGATCGCGCCCTCGTCGCCCAGCACCGTGTACGCGACGGTGCCGACGCAGAAATGCATCCTGTGGGGCAGCACCGATTCCGGCAACACCTGGCACTGCATCAGCAACAACCACGAGTTGGCGGTGCGGATGTTCTATTTCAGCTCGATGGCGGTGGCGCCGGACAATCCGAAGACGTTGTACTTCAGCTCGTTCAATTTGATGAAGTCCACCGACGGCGGCAAGACCGCCAAGGTGATCGACCACGGTGTGCACGTGGATCACCACGCGATCTGGATCGATCCGAAGAATCCCAAGCGGATCATCCAGGGCAACGATGGCGGCGCTTTCGTGAGCGTGAACGGCGGCAAGACGTGGCGTGCGTTCAACAATCTCCCGATCGAAGAGTTCTATACCGTCGCGATTTCCAACACCAAGCCGTTCGGGGTGTGCGGCGGCATCCAGGACGACAACGCCGCCTGCGGTCCGTCGAACAGCCTTGCCGGTTCGGGCATCTGGGGCGCGGACTGGTGGAATCCGTCCGGCGGTGACGGCACCTACGTGGTGCCCGCGCCATCCGATCCGTCCATCGTGTACGGCGCCTCGCAGACCGGCTTCACCTCGCGCATCGACACGAAAAACTGGACGCGGAAGTTCATCCGCCCGGTGATGACGAGCATGGGCGACACGCCGATCTCGCAACTGCAATACCGCTTCAACTGGGCTTCTCCCATTGCGGTGTCACCGACCGATCCGGACACCGTCTATATCGGCGCGAACGTGCTGTTCAAGTCCACCGACGGCGGCGCGAACTGGACGGCGATTTCCAAGGACCTCACCCGCAATATCAAGGCGCATCAGCCGGTCGCGGGCGGACCGGTGTTCCACGACATCTCCAGCGCCGAAAATACCGATACGATCATTTCCATCTCGATCGCGCCGACCGATCCGAACGTGATCTGGGTCGGCACGGACGACGGACTGGTGTGGGTGAGCAAGGACGGTGGCAGCAACTGGACGAACGTCTCGGCCGGCCTGCCGCAAGCCGTCTCGTTGGGACGCATCTACCAGATCGGCGTGTCGCCGTTCGACGCAGGCACCGCCTACATTGCGATCGACGGCCACATGCTGGGCGACGAGCATCCGTACGTGCTCAAGACCAGTGACTACGGCGCGCACTGGCAGGGCATCGCGAATGGACTGCCGGATGGTTATTCCGCCGTGGTGGTGCGCGAGGATCCGAACCGGAAGGGTCTGCTCGCGCTCGGCACCATGCGCGGCCTGTACCTGTCGTTCGACGACGGCGCGCATTGGGAACCGATGACCGCCAACCTGCCGACGATGGCGGTGTGGGATCTGAAATTCACCAGGTCGCCGCACGATCTGGTGCTGGCGACCCACGGTCGCGGCCTGTGGATCCTGGACAACCTCCAGGCGCTCGAGCAATGGCAGCCTTCGATGGCGAATGAGGCGTTCCACCTTTTCCCGGCCTCGACGGGTACCGAATGGCAGGAATTCGGCGGGCGCCACATCGGGCCCGCGCCCGGCGACTTCACCACGCCCAATCCGCCGAGCGGACCCGTGATCGCGTATTCGCTGGCAAAAGCCGTTGCAGTTCCGAAAGGCTGCGCGGCGGAAGAAAACAAGAACAAAGGCCCAGCACCGGCAAATGCCGCGCCCCAACCGAAGGCCGACAAGGGAAAGAAGGGCAACAAGCCGGCGGGCGGCAAAAAGCACCACGCGCCGCCGTTCAACGAATGCAATCCGGTGACGATCACCATCACCGACAGCAACGGCAAACCGGTCGCGACGATCCGCGGGCCGGGCAAGGCCGGCATCAACCAGGTGTCGTGGAACATGCGTTACACGGGACTCGAACTGCCGAAGTCCATGCGGCCGCCGCGCGAGCGTGAGAGCCATGAGCCCACCGGGCCGCTGGCATTGCCGGGCACCTATGACGCCGTGGTGAAGGTGAACGGCCACAGCGACAAGGAAACCCTGCAGGTCGTCGCCGATCCGCGCATCAACACACCCGCAAGCGTGCAGCAAGCGGCGTTTGATGTCGGGATGAAATTGCGCGGCGAAGCCGCCGCGGACGTGGCGGTGATCGGCCGGACGTACGACATGATGCATGCCCTCGACAAGGTGCTCGATTCGACCGCGAGCGCCGCGTCCGGCAGCGCCAAGGCAAACCTGCACGCGAGCGCCGAACAGTTGAAGCAGCAACTCGGCGATTTCTCGAAGAACTTCTGGAACGCGAACATCCAGTACAAGGTGCCGGAAGACGATCTGCACGAACTCTCGCCCTGGGGCATGAGCTTCTTCGGCCTGTACGGCGAGATGGCGAGGATGGGTCCAGCCCAGGCGCCCAACGCGCGGCAGCAGCAATACATCGCGCAGATGGAATCGCGGCTGCAGCCGCTGCTCGACGAGTTCAACGGGCCCGTGCGCGCAGCCGTCGAGAAGTTCAACGCGCAGGCGAAGCAGGCGGGTGTGCACGCCTTGCAGATCGGCGAACCGGTGAAGGTCGGCGATCCGAAACTGCTCGCGACGGAGCCCTGATGTCTCGCCGCGTGTCGTGATGGATGGAGCCCGTCGCCTCGCGACGGGCTCCGCCCGACCGCCACTGGAACGCGTCGCCGGCGGATCTCGCCGCGTTCGGGTGTCCGCAAGTGTCCGCGGACGTCCGCGGACACTTCCCGCCGGATCGGACCTCGCTGTATCGGCTTGATTCCGCTTGGGCGGGCATCTCTATCCGGCTGGCACGGGTGATGCTGCAGAAACGTCGCGCTGTCCGTGTCCGCGGAGCTGGCGCACGGGTGAGCTCGCCCGCGGTGTGGAATGTCCGGTGTCAGTGATCGATCGGTACGAGTCACCGGCAACTGGCCTTCGGCCTTGAGGAGAACGGATGGTCGGTTACTACCTCGATCTGGCCTGGCGCAGCCTCAGGGGCACGCCGATTCTCAGCGCGCTGATGGTGCTGGCGATCGGGCTCGGAATCGGCGCGAGCATGACGATGATCACGGTGCTGCACGTGATGTCGGGCGATCCGTTGCCGGGCCGCAGCGCGAAGCTGTTCGTGCCCATGCTGGACCCGCGCCCGCTCAGGCAGGGCCAGCCCACCGGCGGCAGCGATACGCCGAATGGATTCACCTGGCCGGATGCGATGAACCTCCTGCGCGAACACCGCGCCGACCGGGAGGCCGCGATGCAGCAGGGTAGTGCGGCCGTGCGGCCGGCGCGCGCCGACTTGCATCCGTTCTACGAAAGCGGCGAATTCGTCACTGCGGATTTCTTCGCGATGTTCGGCGCACCGTTTCGGGCCGGCGCGGGGTGGACTTCCGAACAGGATCAGGAACGCGCGCGGGTGGTGGTCCTCGATGCGGATCTTGATCGCAAGCTGTTCGGCAATGCGACCGGCATCGGCCAGACGGTGCGCTTGAACAATACCGATTTCCGCGTGATCGGCGTGCTCGGCGACTGGCACCCGCAGCCCAGGTTTTACGGCCAGCCCGGCTATCGTACGTTCGGCGATGCAGACCAATTTTTTCTCCCGCTCCAGACTGCGCTCGAGCTGAAGTTCGCCTTCCACGGAAACCTGTCCTGCTGGTCGAATGGCGGCGACACACGCACCAGCGACAAGTGCACCTGGCTGCAATATTGGGTGGAGCTCGACGGCCCTGCCAAAGTCACGGCGTATCAGCGATATCTCGCCAACTACTGGGACGGCCAGCAGGCGGACGGCCGGTTTCCGCGCAAGAACGCACCGCCGCATCTGTACGGACTCATGGCTTGGCTGGCGCACTGGCAGGTGATTCCCGCCAACCTGTCGATGCAGACGTGGTTGGCGATCGGCTTTCTCATCGTGTGCATGCTGAGCGTGGTGGCGCTGCTCCTCGCCAAGTTCATGCGCCGCAGCGGCGAGATCAGCGTACGCCGCGCGCTCGGCGCGCGCCGGCGCGACATCTTCCTGCAATTCGGCGTCGAATCCGCGGTCATTGGCATCGCCGGCGGCCTGCTGGGGCTCGTGATCGCGCAGATCGGGTTGTGGAGCGTTCGCGCACGCCCGGATGGCTACGCTCATCTCGCCCACATGGACGTGCTGATGCTGCTGAGTACCGTGGTTCTGGCGATCATCGCCAGCATGCTGGCGGGCGTGCTGCCCGCCTGGCGCGCGTGCCAGGTGCCTCCCGCGTTGCACCTCAAGGTTCAATGAGGGCATGCGATGGTGGAATTCGGACCCATCCTTGCGACGTGGCGATGCCACAAGTTGATCGTGATCCTGCTTGCGCTGCTGGTTGCGCTCACCTGCGCGATCGTCTGCAACGTCGCGTTCATGATCCAGCAGCGTGCCGCGCTCATGAACCTGCCGAGCGGCGTGGCCGAAAACGAGCTGGTGATGATCCAGAGCGTCGATCTGGATCGCGACGCCAATCAACCAGCCCGGCACAGGACCGACCTGGCCGCGTTGCGCATGATACCCGGCGTCACCGCCGTGGCTGCCGTCGATGCGCTGCCGTTCAACGGCAACGATTGGACGAATGGGATTAGCACGTCGCCAGAAGGTCAGCGCGGTGTGACGGCAAGCGCGAGCGCGTTCAACGGCACGCCGGGTGAATTGCGGACGCTCGGTCTGCGTCTCGTCGCAGGACGCGACTTCACTCCGGACGAGTACATCCCGCTGGACAGCGCACATGGTTATGACGGGCTCGAACACGTGTCGGCGGTCATCATCACGCAGGCGCTGGCGGAACACTTGTTCCCGGGCGAGAGCGCGCTCGGCAGGTCGATCTATTCCTACCCCAATCCGATGCGCATCGTCGGCGTGGTCGACCACCTGTTGCGCCCGAACGTCGGGACCGGAAACGACAACGACTACAGCACGATCTTTCCGATGCTGCCCGACACCAGCGATGTCACCTATGTGCTGCGCACGTCGGCCCGGCAGCGCGAGCGCGTGCTGCGGCAAGCCGAGGACGTCTTGTACCGGCTCGACGGGAATCGGGTGCTGCGCGATGCGGAGACATTCGAGCAGTTGCGCGCGCACTATTTTGCGAGTGATCGCACCATGATCAGCCTGCTCGTTGCCTCCGCGCTGGGTCTGCTGTTCGTCGCCGCACTGGGCATCACCGGGCTTGCGAACTTCTGGGTGCAGCAGCGCACCCGCTCCATCGGAATCCGCCGCGCACTCGGCGCGACGCGCAGCAACATTCTGGGCTACTTCCAAACCGAGAACTTCCTGATCGTCACGGCAGGAGTCGTGCTGGGCGCAGTGCTGGCGATCGGTGTGAACCTGTTGCTGATGGAACATTACCAATTGCCGCGCCTGCCGTTGTGGTATCTCTGCGTCGGGGCAGTGGCGTTGTGGGTTCTCGGCCAGCTCGCGGTGCTCGCACCCTCGCTTCGCGCATCCAGGGTGCAACCCGTGGTGGCGATGCGCAGCGTGTGACGCTCGTCTGCTGGCTGGAGCCATCTCCCTTTCCAGAGGGAGGGGATTCATCTGCAGGATGCGATGTGCGCGCATTATTCTGGTGCGGTGAACGTGCAGGAACAACGGATCGAATCCAGCAAGATTTCGCTGTCGATCTTGATCGCGCTTGCGGTCGCGATCTCGACCGTTGCAGATGCATACGGTCCGCCCAAAGCACAGCAGCCCAAGCCGCAGCAGGTCGTCGACCAGTTCCAGAAGAACGAAGGCATGTTTCCGGGCTATCGCCGCAACCATGCGAAGGGCGTTTGTGTTTCCGGATATTTCCTGAGCAGTGGCGAAGCCGCGCGGTATTCAGCGGCCCAGGTTTTTGCATCGGGTCGGCGGACGCCGGTGATGGGACGCCTGTCGATTCCGGGTACCAATCCTTACGCGTGGGGCGACAGCACGCCGATCCGCGGCATGGCGCTCGAGTTCACGCAAGCCGATGGCCAGCAGTGGCGTACTGCGATGAATGCGGTGCCCACGTTCCCGGTCGCGACGCCCGAAGCCGATTATCAGTTCATGCAACTGCAGCAGCCCGATCCGGCGACCGGCGAACCGAATCCCGAAAAGTTGGCCGCGTTCTTCGCCACTCACCCCGCGGCCAACCGCTTCCGCGAATGGGTGGCGACGACTCTGCCATCGACGAGTTTTGCGACCGAGCAGTACAACAGTCTGGACTCGTTCGAACTGGTGGATGTCCACGGCCGCCGGCGCACGGTGCGCTGGAGCATGGTGCCTGAAACCGCAGTCGATCCCGGCGAGAAGATTCCGGACGGCGACCCGGATTTCCTGATACAGGACCTTTACCGGCGCCTGTCGCACGGCGCGTTGAAATGGCGGCTTTGGATCACGTTTGCCAATCCGGGCGACCCGATCGACGACGCTTCGCGCGCATGGCAGGGGAAACATCGTCATGTCGACGCCGGGACGCTGGTGATCGATGCAGCGCAACCGCAGAATAGCGGGCCCTGCCGCGACACGAATTTCGATCCCACGGTATTGCCGAGGGGGATCGCGCTGTCGAATGATCCCTTGTTGAAATTTCGCCACGAGGTCTACGCGGTGTCGCATCGTCGCGAGGTCCGCGGCGCAGCCAAAGCGCGGGGCACACCGACATCGTCAGCGACGCAGCCCTGACGCGCAGTTAGTGGCCAAGAGCTCAGCGCGAACGTCGTTAGCGAAAGTCGTATGGTTTTGCACCCGAGCTATGACGTGCAGCATCGTTGCGGTGCGCTCATGCGTTCTTCGCGTGCTGGCCCGGCCGGTAATGGCCGGGTTCGGATCGGAACGGGATCGCGAGACGGTTCCAGCCGTTGATCGCAACGATCGCGAGGGAAAGATCCGCCAGTTCCTTTTCGCTGAATTGCTTGCGCACCTCGTCGTAGAGCGCATCGGGCACGTCGTTGTTCGCAATGAGGGTCAGCGCTTCGGTCCACGCCAACGCCGCGCGTTCGCGCTCGCTGTAGAACGGCGCTTCCCGCCATGCGTTCAACAGATACAGGCGCTGCTCGGTTTCGCCGGCCGCGCGCGCATCCTTCGAATGCATGTCGAGGCAGTACGCGCAGCCGTTGATCTGCGAGGCGCGCATCTTCACGAGTTCCATCAGCTTGTGTTCGAGCCCGCAGTTGTCGACGTGTTCCTGCAGGCCGCGCATGGCCTTGAAGCCGGCGGGGGAGGCTTTGGGGTAGTTGATTCGTTGTGTCATGCGAATTCCTCATGGGGTGGTTGCAAATTTTTCGGGCCGAGCAGCCGTTCTGTTGAAAACTTCGGGATGGCGCAAATGAATGATCGCCAGTCGGTGCAGCGTTCATAAGCGAACGCGGATCGCACGATCAATGAAATGGCACAGGCTTGTCCTCGCCTGCGGTCGGGTGCATGAAAAAGTCGTGCAGGTACTTTTCGCCCTCGTCGTCCAGGATCGTGACGACGGTCTGGAGTTCGCGATGCTGTTCGCGGATACGGCGCGCCGCGATGACGTGCGCGCCGGAACTCGGTCCGCAGAACAGGCCGCGGGCGCGCGCGAGCTTGCGCATTTCGGCGACGGCTTCGGCGCTCGTGACGCTGGTCGTGTCACGCACGAGGTCGCGGTGGTGGGCGAAGATGCCGGGCACGAAACCGTCCGAGATGCCTTCGATCTGGTGCAGCGCGACTTCGCCGCACAGGATCGTGCGCGATTCCGAGGGCTCCATCGCGAACAGCCGCACGTCCGGATTCACCTTCCGGAAGGCCTGGCCGACGCCGATCAGGGTGCCGCCGGTACCGACGCCGTGCACGAAGGCATTGGGCACACGGCCTTCCGGCAGTTGCGAGAGGATTTCGGGACCGAGTATTTCGCGATTCTCGTCCACGTTCCATTCGTTCTCGAATTGGCCGGGAAAGAAAAACCCCGGTTGCCTGCCGAGTTCCCGCGCGCGTTCCAGCGCGTCGTTGACGTGGAACGTGCCGCAGAACAGGACTTCGGCGCCGTATGCGCGCGAGATCGCGACGCGTTCGCTGGAAAGGCCCTCCGGCATCACCACGAGCATGCGGTAGCCCTTGACCGCCGCGACCATCGAGAACGCATTGCCTGTGTTGCCGCTGGTGGCCTCGACGATCGTGTCACCCGGTTTGATCGCACCGGTTTCCTCCGCGCGTTCGATGATGTACTTCGCGATGCGCGCCTTGATCGACCCGGAAGGGTTGAGGAATTCGCATTTGACGAACACGCCGTCGATTTCGAGCAACGGCGTGTCGCCGATCGCATCGAGGATGTTGCTCGAGAGGCCGGTGTAGCGTGCTGCCATGGAAGGACTCCTGTCGCGGACTGGTCAGTGTCCGCCGGCGTGGCGCGCGCGGGATTGATCCATGTCAGCCATTTCCGATAGTCATTCCGGGGCTGTCCACGCTGTTTGCGGGCAGAACCCGGAATCCTGCTCTTGGCCCCGGTGTGCGAGAAGCTGGATTGACTCGCGCCGTCCATGGCGCTCGCGCTACGCGCCGCCTGCGGCGTTCGCGTTTGGAATCCCCCGATCGGGCCGGGGGCAGGCTCTGCAAACGCAGTCGGGTTCCATCGCCGATGAAGCCGGTGATGGCCGCGGAATGACCATGTTTCTGCAACTTGCGAATCAGAAATGGAATCAGCCGATACGGCCGCAGCGCCGGCTGCGGCCGTCGTCCGTCAGCAAAGCGGTTCTTACCAGGAATAGCCGCCGCTGGCCTTCTTCGCTTGCGAGCCGGTGTCTTGCAGCGTCGCCGCCGCCTTGCCGGCATCCTGCTGCACGGTCGCGAGCGAGTCGGATTTCAGTCCCGACTGCGCGTCGCTCAACGCATTCTCGAGCTTGCTGTGCAACGCTTCGTTCGATGCCGAATCGGGGATCGCGCCGTTGCCCTGGCCCTTGCATGGATCGCCGGCCTTGGCGTCGAACCCGGCGCCGTTGGCGCCGACCAGGCAGTTGACGACGTGGTGCAGGTGTTCGTGTGCGGTCGCGATGTTCTTGGCGCTTTGCGCCATCAACGCGTGGGCATGCGCGGTGCTTACCTCCGTGCTCGCGCTGTCCTGCGCGAACGCGGCGAAGGAAAGACCGGCCGCGAAGGCGCCGGCCATGCCCATTGTCAGGAACTTGTTCATCGTTGCCTCCATACCGTGGATGTCTACCGTGTTGCGGGACGGCAGCGTACGCGCCCGGATGTAACCTCGATGTGATGTAACCACAACGTGTAGTTTGGGCGCGCTTCGTTCAGCCGCGATTTGGTTTCCGGTTCCATCGGGTGGATCAGACGGTTTCGAACAGCGCCATGAACCCGTAGTCCATGTGCTGCTGCATGTGGCAATGGAACAGGCTGAGGCCGCCGAGGTCCGCGGTGAAATCGACCTCGGTGGTCTGGAACGGCGGCACCAGCACGACGTCCTTCATCACGCCGGCGGTGGGGTTCCCGTGGATCCTGGTGATCTCGAAAGTATGGCGGTGCAGGTGCAATGGATGGATGTCGCCGCTGGCATTGCGGAAGCGCAAGCGATAGCGGCGGCCGCGTTGCAGCTTGCGGTTGACCGGCATGGCGTTCCAGTCGTACGGCACGCCGTTGATCGCGTAGAGGTCGAAACCTTCGACCGCGCTTTGGCGCGCGGTGATCAGCATGTCGATGGTTTCATCAGGTTTTACGGGCTTGCGTGACGGATCAGCAAACAGACGGTAATCCCACTTGAACGCGGGCGGCGCCTGCCATTGCGGTTTGCCCGTTGCACCCGCGTATTCGACGACGATGCCCATGCCGCCTTCGCGGGCGGCATCGATGGTGTCGCCCAGCACCCACACGCCCGGATGGTTCATCTCGACGATCGCCGACACGCGCTCGGCCGCGCCCAGCCACAGCACGGGCACCTCGGCGGGATGCGGCACCGCATTGCCGTCCAGCGCGACCACCCTGAAGACGTGGCCGGGCAGGGCGAGGCTGCGGTTCTCGGTGGCGCTGGCGTTGATCACGTGCAGCATCACGCGTTCGCCGCGTTTCACGCGGATCGGCTCGCCGTGGCCCAGCATCTTGCCGTTGATCGCGAACGATTCGTACGCGAGTTCGTAGCCCGGCGGAACCTTGCCGGCGTTCGGGTCCGCATGCGCGGCGATGGTGACGAGGTCAAGCTCCATCCCTTCCGGCTGCATGAACGGGGTGTCGTCGTCCATGCGGGTGAGGTAGGGCTGGAATTCCTTGAGCGTCAGGAAGACTTCACGGTCGTAGGCGCCCGGTTCGTGTTTCGGCTCGATGTACGCCGGACCGGCCTGCCCCGTATAAAGGCCGCGCGCGAGGTCGGCGCCCGCGCGCACGTGGGTGTGGTAGAAGCGCAGGCCCGCCGGCGTGGGCGTGAAGACTTCGCGGCGGTGACCGTGCGCTGGGACCGGCGGCGTGCGTTCCTCGTCCGCGCCGTCCACGCCGTCTGGCAGGTATTGGCCGTGCCAGTGGACCTGCTCGTCGTGGTCGGTGTCATTGAAGATGTCGACAACGGTCGGCTTTCCCTGCTTGAAGCGCAGCAGCGGGCCGGGGAAGTCGCCGTTGTAGAGCGTGGTCGACACGAATCTTTCCGGCCCGAGTTCCAGCACGCCCGTGGCGATCCGCAGGGTGTAATCGGCCTTGCCGATGGTGGGCGCCGACGACGCGGGCGCGCTTTCGTGCGCCATTGCGGCACCGAGCGCTTCGGAAGCGGTCAGCATCCCGGCCGCGAGCGCCGAAAGGCTGGCGGTTTTCAGGAAATCGCGGCGATCCATGGCTGCTCCGGCGGCGGCGCAAATGAGAATGATAAACGATTGCGACCGGTGCGGTCACTTCGCGCGCAAGGGCAAGGCATCGCCGCCAAGAGCGAAAGCGCTTGGACACGGGATTTACACGGATAGGCGCGGATAGCGCAAGAAGCACGGGTGATCTATCCGCGTTCATCCGCTTTTATCCGCGTCAGAAAGGTTTCCTCAATACCGGGCGGTCTGCCGCGGCTGGCGCTGGTAGCGCGTGCCCAGGAGGAAATCCCACAAACCGGTGGTGACGCCGAAATTGGCCTCGGGATGGTAGTGGTGGATGTTGTGGAAACCGGCCCAGCGGCGCATCAGCGGACTCTTGAAGCGGTGTACGTGGATCATCACGTGGCTCGACCCGTAAGCGGCGTACCCTGCGGCGATCACGCCCGCCAGCAGCAGCGCGTATCCGGCTGGCAGGGCGAAGGTGAACAGCGCGCCCAGCGCACACATGAAGAGCGGTGGCATGAAGAAAGGCAACGCGTCATAGCCGAGCGGATCGACGTGGTGGCGGTTATGGCCGGCTTCGAATGGCCCGGTATGGCCGTGGAACAACCACCGGTGCGCCGCGTATTCGATGAAGGTGAACGCGAACAGCCCGCACAGCACGGTCAGTGCCGCGGGCAGCAGGCGCATGTTCCCGTGGGCGTGGCCATACCAGACGCCGGCGGCAATCAGCAGCACGCTTATGAGGGTATCGCTGGTCAGCCCGGCACGCAGGTTGAAATGGCTGGTGGACAGGCGCGAGAGGGGACGCGCGATCCATTCCAGAGGCGCGGGCAGCCGGGACACCGGCTCGCCTGCCGCATCGGGAATTGCGGAAATCTTCGGCTTGATGGACACGGACCAGGCAGCTCCTGTCGCTTCGCGGACGGGCGCGCGCGACCGGCGATCAACGCCCGTTATCCGACCCGCCCGCGCAGCAAGTATAGTGATAAACCCGTGGTGCAGCATGAGGCCGCCCAAGATGAAACCTTCCACGAAAATCGCGGGTTTGGTGATGCTGGTCGCCGGCAGTCTGGCCGGTTCGGGTTTTGCGCAGCAGACCGCTTCCGAGCGTTCCGATCTCGCGCGTTACCAGAAGTACGCCGAGGCGCCGGTGGATCACGTGAACTATTTCCAGATCAACGGATTCCAGTATCTGGCGCCGGACAAGGTGGCGATCTGGTTCGGCGTCAACAAGCTGTACCTGCTTACCGTGCAGACGCCGTGCATCAATCTCGCCTTCGCCAATGGCATCGGCTTGACCTCGAAAAACAACACGCTGTATGCCAATTTCGATGCCGTGACCTACGATCACCAGCGCTGCAAGATATTGAAGATCGTTCCCGTGAATGAGTTGAAGATGAAGCAGGACGAAGCCAGGGCCAGAGCTGCTGCGTCGTCTGGCGGTTGAGTCGCCCACTCAGCCGGTGGCATCCTCGCCGAACAGGAACCGCTGCATCTCGTTCGCGAGCATCCGGCGTACGGCCGGATCTGCGGGTGACAAGCGGTGCTCGTTGATGAGCATGGTCTGGCAAGCCAGCCATTGCTGCCATGCTTCCTTCCCGATGTGGTCGTAGATGCGCCGGCCGAGTTCGCCCGGCCACGGTGGACGGTCGAGGCCCTCCGTTTCGCGCTGGAGCTTTTGACAGAAAATTGTTCGAGACATATGTCGGAGCGAGCTTTTGTGAAAAGTCAGGCCATGGATGGCCGTTCTGGTGATGCTGGCCGCGAGGTGAGCAGCTTGGGCCGACGGTTTGGTATTGCGGCGATCAGGGACGATCGCAAAAGAAAACGTGTCATGCGGTCAGCATCCTCTTGACCGGCGCGGGAACACCGAGGGCTGCGATGGCTTGGCGTGAACACCAGCGCGACCGGGAATCGTCCGCGATCCCTTGGCGAGCACGGACGCCGCGCCATTCGAGCGGCGAGGCATGCAATCGAAAGTGCGTGAACGTGTGCCGGACGTCCGGCAACGCCACGGCAATGCTGCCGTCGACTTCGGCGAGTCGTGATGCCAGTTCGTGGGCGGTGTCGGCGTCCGATGCTTCCGGCAGGCTCCACAACCCCGGCCACACGCCTTGCGGCGGACGCCGCTGCAACAGGACGCGCCCGCGTCGGTCGCGCAACAAGACGAACATTGTCCGCCTGTCCGGCAGCGTGCGGGCAGGCCGGGGTGCCGGGATTTCGCCGATGCGCCCCTCGCGGTACGCGCGGCAGGCGCGTACCTGCGGGCATTTGGCGCAGCGCGGTTTGTTGCGTGTACAGACGGTCGCACCGAGGTCCATGATCGCCTGCGTGTAATCGGCGATCCGCGTGGCGGGCGTGTGTGCCTCGGCATGGTCCCACAGCGCGTACTCGACGGTCCGTTCGCCCACCCATCCGCGGATTCCGTGGAAGCGCGCCAGCACGCGTTTGACGTTGCCGTCGAGGATTGCGTGGCGCTGGCCAAAAGCCAACGCCAGGATCGCGCCTGCGGTGGAGCGGCCTATGCCGGGCAACGCGGCGAGCGCGTCGAAGTTGCGAGGCAGATCACCGCCGTGCCGGGCGACGCAAAGTTTTGCCGCCGCCTGCAGATGCCGCGCGCGTCGGTAGTAGCCGAGGCCGGCCCACAAGACCATGACGCGATCCTCGTCGGCGGCCGCCAGGGCCGGCAGATCGCGCAGTACGGTCACGAAGCGCTCGAAATAGGGAATGACGGTGGCAACTTGGGTCTGCTGCAGCATCACCTCGGAGATCCACACGCGGTAAGGCGTGCGTGGCTGTTGCCATGGCAGGTCGTGGCGGCCATTTCGGTCGTACCAGCGCAGCAGAGACCGGGCAAAAGTGTCCATGCGGTCAATGCGAAGTGGACGCGGCGGCCGCCCGCGGAACGACGCTCGCGGACGGCGCCGGCGTCAGGTCCGGGCCCGCGTCGATGCGCAGACCCGTCGCTTTGAGCCAACCCAGGTCGAGCTGCTTCACCTCGGCCTGGCCGTTGAACGGCAGCGGACCCGGCGGGTGATCGGGGGATGCTGCGAGCAGCTTTTGCCACCACGCGCGGAACTCGGTGGGTTGCAGCTTGAAATTGCCGTGTGCGTCATCGCCGTCCAGCTTCATTGCGATGGTGAGAGGCGTCTGCGCATTGGCAGGCTGCACGTCCAGCGCAATGGCGTCGGTGGCGATCGACACCGGCTGTTTCGCGACCGCGCCCGCCGCGCTGGCGCTCGTTGCCACGCTGCCGGAGGATACCGGCGGCACGACAAGTGACGGGTGCCGCAGGGTGCCGTGCAGCTGAAGCGCGAATGCTTCGCCGCCCTGCCAGTGTCCCTGCCCATCGAGCTGCATCGAAACGCCTCCCTGCTTGCCGAACGTCAAATGGATCGGATCGAAGTCGATCACGCCATCGTGGAGCGCAGACGGCACCGTGTCGAGGCTGGCGGTGATCTCACTTCCATCCGCGCTGCGCGCGGACGCGTCCATCTGGAACCGGTGCCCCGGGACGAGTTCGCCGGTATCGAGGCTGAGCTCGAACAGCAACGGCGTGCCTCCGTTCGTCAGCGTGCCGTTGCTCATGTGCACGCCAGCGGCGATCGTCGGCAACCGCGGCGGCCCTGCGCGATGGGGCAGCCGCGCGAACAAGGATCGCAATTCGCCCAGGTCGATGCGCGGCGCGTCGACCTCGATCCGCTGGATCGAGACTTCCCCGTGCAACAGGGCGCGCCACGGGACCACGATCGTGGCGCTGCTCGCCTGCAGGATCGGGGTGGTCGAACCGGCGTTGCTCACGCTGAAGCCCTGCATTCTCACCGCGGGGCGCGGAAACAGCGCAGGTTTCGCCGGGGCCTGCATCTCGAGCCTGATGCCGGCGCCCGCGAGGTCGCGTTCCAGCAGGCTCGTGAAACGTTGTGGCTGCAGCAGGGCGAGGACGTGGACGATCAGCGCGATCAGCAGCGCGAGGATCACGATTCCGATGGCGATCACGATCCAGCGGATGCGGTGCTGACGCCATGATTCGAGGACTTGCATTGCGGGGCTCAGGCCGCGCCCGGCAGCAATCCGTCCACGAACGCGCGCGGATCGAAGGTGCGCAGATCCTCGGCGCGTTCGCCCAGCCCCACGTAACGGATCGGCAATGCGAATTCGCGCGCCAAGGCAAATACCACGCCGCCTTTTGCGGTGCCGTCGAGCTTGGTGACCGCAAGCCCGGTCACGCCGACCGTGCTGATGAACTGGCGGACCTGGTTGATCGCGTTCTGGCCGTTGGTGCCGTCGATCACCATCAGCACCTCGTGCGGCGCTTCAGGGTCCAGCTTGCCCATCACCCGCTTGACCTTGGCCAGTTCGTCCATCAACCCCGAACGGGTATGCAGCCGCCCGGCCGTGTCGGCGATCAGCACGTCATTGCGGTGTGCGACGGCCATCTGCAATGCATCGAAAATCACGCTGGCCGAATCCGCGCCCTGGCCCTGCGCGCATACCGGGATCCCGAGGCGTGCACCCCATTCCTGCAGTTGCGCGACGGCGGCCGCGCGAAAGGTGTCGCCGGCCGCCAGCAGCACGTCGCGGTGTTCGTCGTGGAAGCGCCGCGCGAGCTTGCCGATGGTGGTGGTCTTGCCGACGCCGTTGACGCCGACGACCAGCAACACGAAAGGTCGGCGTCCACCGGTTGCGAGCGGTTGCGCCACCGGCTGCAGCAGCGCTACCAGGCGCTCGCGCAGTGCATCGCGCAGCGCCGCGGCGTCCGCGAACTCGCGCTTGTGCATGCGCCGGCGCAGGTCGTCGATCATCTCGCCGGTGGCGGAAACCCCCACGTCCGCGGAAAGCAGCGTGACTTCAAGGTCGTCGAGCAGATCGTCCGACAAGACGGGATTGCGCGAGAACAGCGAGGACAATCCCCGCGCGAATCCGCTGCCCGACAGGCGCTCGCGCCAGCCGCGCCGCGGCTGCGGTTCGGCCGTCATCAAGTCATCGGGACCCGAGGCCACGTTGGGCAACGGCGCATCGGGCAGGGCTGCTCCGCCTTGGGCGGGAGGCGGAGGTGCCTCGGGCGCCGTCTGCGCGTCGTCACGCGGGTTGCGGCGCGCGAGCTTGTTCCAGAGGTTCGGCATGGCTGTCGGCGTGGCAATCCAATGTCGAAATCCTAACACCTGCTTTATTAATGCGATCATCCATGATCGCCGCCTCTGCCGGAGATTGATCATTCATGACCGCATCGTGTCTGGAGACATCAGAACGCCCGTCCATGGGCTGATTTTTCACGGAAGCAGCATGAACAAGCATCGCGATGACAGAACGCCCCCCGGGCACATCCGCATCATCGGCGGCCGCTTGCGGGGATCGCGCCTTGCAGTACCTGCGCTGCCGGGATTGCGGCCGACGCCGCAGCGTCTGCGGCAGACGCTTTTCGACTGGCTCGCACCGGTCGTGGAGGGCGCGCGCGCGCTGGATGCATTCGCGGGCAGCGGGGCGCTCGGGATCGAAGCGCTGTCGCGCGGTGCACGCGCGGTCACGTTTCTCGAACGTGATCTCAAGCAGGCACGGGCCATCGAAATGGATCTTGCCCGCCTGCACCACGGTGGCGGCACCGTGCGTTGTGCCGATTCAATGCGGCTGTTGGCAGAGCCGGCGCGAGAGGCGTTCGATATCGTGTTCCTGGACCCGCCGTTCGATGCTGGGCTATGGGAAGCAGCGGCGGCTTCGCTGGACGCGAATGGTTGGCTTGCGCCAGGTGCGTGGGTGTATGTGGAGGCGGGTGACACCGACACATGGAATGCGCCGTCCCGCTGGCGGCTCCATGGGCAACGCGTCGCGGGCGCGGTACGCGGAACGCTGTTCTGCATCGGCAGCGCGTGAGCCGTGTCGCGGCGCGCGTCGTGCGCTGTGTCATGCCGGGCCGCATGATGGCACAATGAGGCATGGGGAACAGCAAGCCAGCACGCGCCAGTCCACGGATCGCGGTATATCCGGGGACCTTCGATCCCATTACCAACGGCCATGGCGATTTGGTGTCGAGGGCGGCGCCGTTGTTCGATCGCCTGATCGTTGCGGTCGCGCAATCCAGCGGCAAGGCTCCGCGCTTCGCGATCGAGGAACGGGTCGAACTGGCACGCGCCGCGCTGGCCGACATTCCCAACGTCGAAGTGCAGGGGTTCGACACGCTGCTTGCCAGCTTCGTGAGCGAGTGCGGCGCAGGCGTGATCCTGCGCGGCTTGCGTGCGGTGTCCGATTTCGAATACGAGTTCCAGTTGGCCAGCATGAACCGGCACCTGATTCCTCAGGCCGAGACGCTGTTCCTCACACCCGCGGAAGAATGGAGCTTTATTTCATCATCACTGGTACGCGAAATCGCCAGCCTCGGCGGCGACGTTTCCGATTTCGTCCATCCGGCTGTCCAGAAGGCCTTGCGTCAGAATTGGCGCAAGCCGGGGGGGCATGCTGGTTCTGCCGTTCCACGCAAGTCATCGAGGTGATCGTCATGCGCAAACTCCTTTTCATCGCCATCGCCGCATTGCTGGGGACCCTGGGCCTCAGCGCGTGCCATAACAAAAACGAGCAGAGCCAGGCCACGGAAGCAAAAATCACCAAGCCCACCACCGCCGCGGTGGACGAGGCCGTGAAGGAGTGCCAGGCCAAGCATCCCATGGCGGCAGCGCCCGCTTCGGCGGGATCGGCGGCACCGGCGTCCGGGCAGTCGGCAGCGCCGGCTGCCACGGCCAGTGGGTCCGAAGAAGACAACCCGTGTGCGCGTGCAACGGTCGCATTCTCGGTCTGGCAGCCGTATCTGCAGGATATCGTCACCGCGAACATGCAAGGCATCACCAGCACGCCGTATGTCTATTTCGTTCCGTCGTCAAAGTATCCGGAGAACCAGGGCGCCATCGGCCGGGTGCAGGATCAGGTCAACACCGTGATCCAGGCCACCGTGCTGCCGGGCAACATGATCGCCGCTGCAGGCCCGGACTCAGCCACGACCGCGCAAGTGCTGGAATCCGCGTTCAAGAGTGCTTCGCCCGGTTCGTTCAAAGGCGTGGTGGTGCTGTTCGTCGGCGACAAGGCCGACGAATCTGCCGTCAAGTCTGCGATCGATCCCAGCGGGGCGACGTTCAAATTCGCACAAATGTAAGTCGATGCCTTTGAGCTTATAGTTGCTGCTTCGAACCAACACGGTCATTCCCCCACAACCCCGGCCGACCGGCATACAGCACCGGTCGGCCGCCCCCTTGACTCAAGGGGGCTGAGAAGCAGCGCATTGGTCGATACAGGTCATGGATGGCCGAGTTCGCGCCGGCCCGCTTGGCGCGAGAAGCGCAAGGGAGTTTCGGCAACACGACGTTGCCGAAACCGTCGTGCCGGGCGCTTGGCTTTGGTTATTTTCCCCGAAAGGAAAGTAACCCACGCGCAAGGACTGCGCGCGGAATCAAGACATGGATGTCGTCCTGCTCCGTTCAAGAGAAGCCGGCCTGTCGCGGCGGTCAGTCATGCGATAATGGCGCGTTTGATGGCGCTGACCACCCCTGCGCCGCTACCGCGCGCACGCGCGGAACCCCTTTCGAAACGCGCGCGCCATGCAGCAGATCCGCAACTTCTCCATCATTGCCCACGTCGACCACGGCAAGTCCACGCTGGCCGATCGCATCATCCAGATTTGCGGTGGGCTCACCGAGCGCGAGATGGAAGCGCAGGTGCTGGACGACAATCCGATCGAGCGCGAGCGCGGCATCACCATCAAGGCGCGTTCGGTGTCGCTGCCGTACAAGGCGCGCGACGGCCGGACGTATGAGCTGAACTTCATCGACACGCCGGGACACGTCGATTTCAGTTACGAAGTCTCGCGTTCGCTGGCTGCGTGCGAAGGCGCGCTGCTCGTGGTGGATGCCGCGCAGGGCGTCGAAGCGCAGTCGGTGGCCAACTGCTACACCGCGGTCGAGATGGGCCTGGAAGTGGTGCCCGTGCTGAACAAGATCGACCTGCCCACCGCCGACATTCCGAAAGTGAAAGAGGAAATCGAGGCGGTGATCGGCATCCATGCCGACGACGCGGTCGCGATCAGCGCCAAGACCGGCGAGAACGTGGTGGAAGTGCTGGAGGCCATCGTCGCGCGCATCCCGCCGCCGAAGCCGCGCGATACCGACAAGCTGCAGGCGCTGATCATCGACTCGTGGTTCGACAATTACCTCGGCGTGGTCTCGCTGGTGCGCGTGATGCAGGGCGAAATCAAGCCGCGCGACAAATTGCTGGTGATGTCCACCGGCCGCGCGCACGAGGTCGAGCAGGTCGGCGTGTTCACGCCCAAGCGCACGAAAACCGACAAGCTCGGCGCGGGCGAAGTCGGTTTCGTGAGCGCGTCGATCAAGGACGTGCATGGCGCGCCGGTCGGCGACACGCTGACGCTGGCGAACGATCCGGCGGCCAAGCCGCTGCCCGGGTTCCAGCACATGCAGCCGCGCGTGTTCGCAGGTCTGTTTCCGGTTGCGGCCGACGATTTCCCCGCACTGCGCGAAGCGCTGGACAAGCTGCGCCTGAACGACGCCGCGTTGTTCTTCGAGCCCGAATCTTCCGAGGCGATGGGCTTCGGTTTCCGCTGCGGCTTTCTCGGCATGCTGCACATGGAGATCGTGCAGGAGCGCTTGGAGCGCGAATACGATCTCGATCTCGTCACCACCGCCCCGACGGTGGTCTACGAAGTGCTGAAGACCGATGGCGGCACGCTGCTGCTGGACAATCCGGCCAAGTTGCCGGCTTCGCCGATGGTGGCGGAAATCCGTGAGCCGATCATCGTCGCCGACATCCTGACGCCGCCCGAATACGTGGGCAGCGTGATCACGCTGTGCGAGGAAAAACGCGGCGTGCAGCGTTCGATCCAGTACCTCGCGAGCCAGGTACGGATCAGCTACGAGTTGCCGCTGGCCGAGGTGGTGCTGGATTTCTTCGACCGGCTGAAGTCGGTGAGCCGCGGCTATGCGTCGATGGATTATCATTTCGATCGCTTCGAGGCTGGCCCGTTCGCGCGGGTGGACGTGTTGATCAACGGCGATCGGGTGGACGCGCTCAGCCTGATCGTGCATCGTGCGCAGGCCGACCGGCGTGGCCGTGAACTGGTCGAACGGATGCGCGAGCTGATCCCGCGGCAGATGTTCGACGTGGCGATCCAGGCGGCAATCGGAGGCCAGGTGATCGCGCGTTCGACAGTGAAGGCGCTGCGCAAGAACGTGCTTGCCAAGTGCTATGGCGGCGACGTTACCCGCAAGCGCAAGCAGCCGGAGAAGCAGAAGGAAGGAAAGAAGCGCATGAAGCAGGTCGGCCGCGTCGAGATTCCGCAGGAAGCGTTTTTGGCGGTGCTCAGGACGGACAAGCCATGATCCGTGGTTTGCCCCCTCACCCTTTGCCCTCTCCCCCTGGGGAGAGGGGAACACAATGTGTCGCGCTGCGCGCGACGATTCACTGAATGGAGCGGGGACTCGGGACTCGGGACTTGGGAAGAGCATGGAGCGTACCCCCTTCCAGAGGCAGGGGGTCGAAGCCGTCCGCAAGGACGGCTTCGGGGGGATGTAGGCCCCCGATGACCAAAGACACTGGAGGCCGGCCCATACCGGCATGACGATAAGGCTTGCAGCGGCGCCTAATGATGAGCGTAAACAAGGAACACGCAGTGAAGAAAGACGCATGGGGCACTTTCGTGCTGGTGGCGATCGTCGCCATCTGCCTTTATATCTGGTACAGGACGTCCGACTTCGCGCTGGCGCTGGTGTTGATCACCGCGGCATTCTTCGTGATATGGATCGTGGACCGGATCGCCTTTGCGCCTCGCCGCCGCGTAAGGGCCACGGCGGAAGGCGGCAAGCCGCGCGAGCCGGTGCTGGTGGACTACGCGCGCTCGTTCTTTCCGGTGATCCTCGCGGTGCTGCTGTTCCGCACCTTCCTGCTCGAACCGTTCCGGATTCCATCGGGTTCCATGATGCCGACCCTGCTGGTGGGCGATTTCGTGCTCGTCAACAAGTTCGCGTACGGACTGCGCCTGCCGGTCAGCAACACCCGGATCCTGTCCTTCCTCGATCCGGGCGAACCGAAGCGCGGCGACATCGCGGTCTTCCGCTATCCCGAGAATCCGAAAGAGGATTACATCAAGCGCATCATCGGGGTGCCGGGCGACACGATCGTCGTCCGCGGCGAGCAAGTCATCCTCAACGGCAAGCCAGTGCCGCAGACGCTGATCGGGCCGTACCACGGCACCGACAAGGTCAGCATCGCGATGGAGGAGAATCCGAACATGTCGCCGGTGACGCTGCACACGGAAGACCTCGCCGGCATCAAGCACCAGATCCTGCAGTTCGCCTACACGGAACCGGATCCGTGCTCCGGGGGAACCCGCTTGCCCGACGGCGGTTGCCGCTGGGTGGTGCCCGACGGCTACTACTTCGCGATGGGTGACAACCGCGACGACAGCTCCGACAGTCGCTTCTGGGGTTTCGTGCCGGAAAGGAACCTCGCCGGCAAGGCGTTCCTGATCTGGTTCAGCCTGGCGAACTGGCACCGGATCGGCACGGTGTTGTGAGCTCCGCGCAGCATCGTGGCGCTGGTCGATCTCGAAGCAGGAAGCGCCGGCGACTGTAGAACCGCCGCTGCTTCAGCCGGCGCGAACGGGAAAATGACTCGGTCGTCACGTTTCCCCTGACGCATCGGCACGCGTTTGCATTAAGCTTCGCGCATCCGGCAGGATGCCGCGAAGGCGCGCGCGTTGCGGCGCGCCCGGAACTGGCAGGCGTTCACAATCGCAGGTTGCAAGGGGGCAAGTCCATGAAACGTCAATCGGGCATCACCCTGATCGGGTTCGTGATCATCCTGATCATCGTGGCATTTTTCATCTACACGGCCATGAAGCTGGTTCCGGCATACATGGATTATCTCAGCGTGTCCAAGGCGCTGAATACGGTGGCAACGCAATCCACCTCGGGCAACATGAGCGTTGCGGAGGTGCAGCGGCAGCTCGATACCCAGCAGCTCTCGCAGTACTTCTCCGACGCCGACATCAACGCGAACAACATCACGGTGGTGACGAACCAGAATGGTGGATCATCTCTGAAGTTGAGTTACGACAAGAAAATTCCGTGGATCTACAACATCGACTTCCTCGTGCACTTCGAAAAGACCGTGCCGCTGAGGGTGCAGGCGCAAGGGTAACGTGAAGCTCGGCTACCGCTTTGGCGACGAGGCGCTGCTGCAGCTGGCACTCACCCACCGCAGTGCCGGGCGCCCCAACAACGAGCGGCTGGAATTCCTTGGCGATGCGCTGGTCAACCTCGCCGTTGCCGAAATGCTGTTCGAGATGCGGCCGCGTGCGGATGAAGGCGAGCTTTCGCGCTTGCGCGCGCAGCTCGTGAGTGAACCGGCGCTCGCCGAACGCGCGCGCGAGTTGCAACTGGGGGACGCGCTGAAACTCGGTTCGGGCGAACTCAAAAGCGGCGGATTCCGCCGCGATTCCATCCTCGCCGACGCTTTCGAGGCATTGGTGGCGGCGATTTACCGTGATGGCGGGTTCCATGCTTGCCGCGATTGGTTGCGCAACGTGTTCGCGGCACCGCTGGCCCGCGTGGGGCAGCCGCAAAAGGATCCCAAGACGCGCTTGCAGGAATGGCTGCAGGGCCGCGGCATGCCGTTGCCGCGCTACGAACTTCTCGCCGAACGCGGCGAGGAGCACGCGCGCCAGTTCGATGTCGCATGCGTGCTGGAGCAACCGGCCGGACGCTTCGAGGGCAGTGGCGGCAGTCGGCGCGCCGCGGAGCAGATCGCGGCGGCGGCTGCGCTTGCGAGTCTCGACGAAAGAGCTTTTTGACGCGGATAAGAGCGGATGAACGCGGATAGAGCAACATGCATGTTTTCTGCTTTGTCAGTGTCCATCAGCGCACGTCCGCGTCCAATTTTTTTTGCGAATGCTCTATCCGTGTCCATCCGTGTAAATCCGTGTCCAACTCGAATGTGGTTGCTCGTGAGAGAGCTTTTTGACACGGATAAAGGCGGATGAACATGGATGGATCAGCATCCATGTTTCTTGCTTTATCCGCGTGCATCCGTGTAAATCCGGGTCCAATGCTTTTCCGATCGATGCCGAAGCGCTGGATGAACAACTGCAAGCATTTGTATGGGTCTCCATGAGTGATGCACTGCGCTGCGGCAGCGCCGCCATCGTCGGCCGGCCCAACGTGGGCAAGTCGACGTTGCTGAATGCTTTGGTTGATTCACACCTGTCGATCGTGACGCCGCGCGCACACACGACCCGGCAGCGCATCCTTGGTATCGCCAATCCGCCGAGTGGGCAGATTCTTTATCTCGACACGCCGGGTTTGCACCGCGAAACGAAGCGCGCGATCCATCGCAGCCTCAACCGGGCCGTGCACGCGGCGATCGCGGATGCCGACGTCGCGGTGCAGGTGGTCGCCGCGGAGCACTGGGACGACGAGGATGCAGAGGTGCATGCGGCGCTGGCGCAACGCGCAATCCCGCGCCTGCTGGCGGTCAACAAGGTCGATCGCGTCGCGAACAAGTCGAAGTTGCTGCCGTTCGTCGAGGGCCTCACCCGTGAGTGCAAATGGGACGAAGTGTTCCTGGTCAGCGCGCAGAAGCGCTCCGGGCTCGCCGAGCTGGAGCGCGCGATTCTCGCGCGCCTGCCCGAAGGCGAGCCACGCTACGGCGCCGACAGTTACACCGACCGCAGCGAACGGTTTTTGGCCGCCGAGCTGGTGCGCGAGCAGTTGATGCGCCAACTGGGCGAGGAATTGCCTTACGCAACCACGGTCGAGATAGAGCGGTTCGAAGACCGCCCCGATGGTGTGACCGAAATTGCCGCGGTGGTATGGGTGGAACGCGAGGGCCAGAAAGCCATCGTGATCGGTGCGGGCGGCCGTCGCGCCAAGGCAATCGGCAGCGCCGCGCGACGCAGCATCGAAGCGTTGCTCGATCGCAAGGTGTTCCTGAAGCTGTGGGTGCGGGTGCGCGCCGGCTGGTCGGACGACGAGGCAGCGCTGAAGCAATTCGGCTACGAGTGATCCATGCGCATCACGGCGCAGCCTGCCTATATCCTGCACGCGCGCGCGTGGCGCGAAACCAGCCTGCTGCTGGAAGCCTTCACGCGCGACCATGGCCGCGTCGGCCTGGTGGCGCGCGGCGTGCGCAGCGCACGCGCGCGCCTGCCGCGCTCCGCACTGGAACCATTGCAGGCGTTGCAGCTCG